>JAXDBV010000263.1:0-5574 GCA_034678415.1 Bacteroidales bacterium | reverse complement strand
GTGATTGAAAAAACATTCCTGCAGCCCAACAACAGGATGAGCATTTATGAAGGGGTTCACAACAGGGGAGTCCTACAACTGGACGACACACTGGTGCACAGGCTGACGCTGCAACTTACCGATGTTCATGGTAACCTCTCCAGGATCACTTTCCCGGTACAGAGGAACGCTGTCCCTCCGCCGCTAAGGCAAACAAATTCACCCGAATATACCCGGATATTCCCCTACCAGGTGTCAAACACATACAGCTATGGAGGGTTCAGCATCGAGATCCCGGCTAACAGTCTGTATGACACCCTTTACTTCAGGTACGCCATGACTGAACCGGCCCCAGGAATGCTTTCCCCCCTGCATCATATCCATGATGAATATACTCCCCTGCATAAAGATATCAGACTATCTGTCCGCGCCGATGAAGTAGCCAACGACCTCACATCAAAGCTGCTTCTGGTAAGAGTGGATAAGGACGGCAAGTACATTTCGGTTGGCGGAAGTTACAGGAACGGTTACCTGGAAACAACCACCAGGGCATTTGGCAATTACACCATCCTGATGGATACCGTCCCCCCTTTGATCAGGATGAACAGCCAGTCGAAACTGTACGATTTCACAAGCCAGGAGAAGATATCGTTTTTCGTTGCCGATGACCTGTCAGGTATTAAGTCTTACCATGGATATATCGATGGTGACTGGGTACTGTTTGAGTATGATGAGAAGAATAATCAGCTGTATTATGTGTTCGACAGGGAACGTCTGTCATCAGGGAAGAAACACTTTCTCGTTCTCACGGTGATCGATGAGAGGCAGAATTTCTCGGTCATCAACAAGGAGTTCTACTGGTAGGTTGTTTTTAGCGGTTCGCCCACAGGGAGGAAGGATAAACACCCTTTTCAATAAGGTCGTTCAATCGACTGATCACCCGGGGGCGGTCTTCGCGGTAGGTCACCCCGAACCATTCGCCGCCGCCGGTCAACACCTTAACCCGGCATTCCTTCGTGTTTATCAGATTGTTTATAAGCGTTGGTATATAGAATTCTGCTTTGGGATAGGTGGATGACCGCTCAAGGAATATTTTAAAATCCCTGGCAAGGTAAGTGAAAACAGACGGGGTGAAACCCCAGATATTCATGGAGACAGGCGTCAATGGATCAAGCCTGGTAAACAACCCGTTCCTGTCCTTGTAACCAATCGCAGTGGCTTCGTAGCCAATATCTGTTATCTCCCTGATCGATTTCAGGTATTCTCCCTCCGTTTCGCACACTCCCCTGGCAACAGTGCCGTATTTCGACATTGTATTCTGTAGCTCATACCCCACCATGGCCCAGTGATTCCTGTCGTGTGTTGCCTCCGTAGAGAGAAACCCGGCCATCAGCCTGTATGATTCGGGCCCGTAGTAATCATCTCCGTTGATGACCACAAACGGATTGTCTATTTTTTCGCTGGCTACAAGCACTGCGTGCCCCGTTCCCCATGGCTTGACCCGTCCCCCGGGAACGGCGAACCCCCGGGGTATCATATCCAGTTCCTGGAAAACAAAGTCAACCTCGATATGATGCTCGAGCTTTTTCAGGAAAAATTCCCGGAAATCGGTCTCAATATCCTTACGGATGATGAATATCACATTGTTGAATCCGGCTCTGATAGCATCATAGATGGAATAATCGATGATCGCTTCACCCGACGGTCCGAACCTGTCCATCTGTTTCAACCCTCCGTACCGGCTACCGATACCGGCGGCCATTACCAGTAAACTGAGCTTCATAATGTTATTTTGGCTATGGATATGCTGCAATTATACAGAAAATTTTAATTTCGTAAACCATATGGCCATAAATACAACAGGCGGTTTGACAGGCGTTGAAATATGCGCGTACTCGGCATATTCAGCTTTACAGGCTTTCGAGGGCGGGGCCTCATGTATCGAGCTGTGTGCCGGTCCTTACGAGGGCGGTACCACACCTGGCCACGGCACCATCCGTATGGTTAGAAAGATGGTAAGCATCCCCCTTCATATCATGGTACGTCCGCGGGGAGGAGATTTCCTTTACAGCGATCTTGAGTTTGAAGTCATGAAGAACGAAATATCCGGACTGAAGCCATTGGGCGTTGATGGTGTGGTTTTCGGTATCCTCGATGACGACGGGGCTGTCGATACCTCCCGGTGCAGGGAGCTGGCGGAGCTTGCATACCCGCTGAGACTGACATTCCACCGGTCTGTTGACCTGTCGGCTGATCCTTTCCGCTCGCTGGAAGAGATCATCGGACTCGGGTTTCACAGGATCCTTACTTCGGGCATGGCAGGCACGGCATACGAAGGTATACCCCTCCTGGCAAGACTGGTTGAAGCCGCATCAGATCGCATCAGCATCATGCCCGGCGGGGGAGTCAATGAACAAAATGTCTGTGAGATCATCCGCCGCACAGGAGCCAGGGAAGTCCACCTGTCGGCCCGCAGCCCCGTCAAGAGCCGTATGACCCGCCGGCATGACACACTGCAATCCACCTGCCAGGCCCTGCCCGATGATTACAGGTGGTTCGAAACCGATAAGAACAGGGTTGATCATGTTGTTAAACTGGTCGCATCGTTAAAAGCACCTACCCCCCTCCTTCACCATGAATAAATACAATGCCATCGGTGTCATGTCGGGTAGTTCGCTGGACGGACTGGATATCACCCTTGCCAGGTTCAAATACGGGCGCAAAGGCTGGAAATGGGAACTGCTGAAATATCATACCGTACCCTACAGCCGCACCTGGAAGACCAGACTTGCGGAGGCATATACAACATGGGGAAGAGATACCATGCAACTCCATTTTGAATATGGCCAGTGGATCGGATCCAAAATAAATGAATTCCTCAGGAATGAGGATATCAAGGTCGATCTCATAGCCTCCCACGGCCATACAGTGTTGCATCGCCCCCATTTCGGTATCAGCGCCCAGATCGGTGACGGTCCTTCCATCGCCCGTGAGACCGGCATCACAACAGTATGGAATTTCAGACACAGGGATATCACCCTTGGCGGGCAGGGCGCACCCCTTGTACCGGTTGGTGATGAACTGCTGTTTCCTGACTTCGACTACTGCCTTAACCTCGGAGGATTCTCAAATATCTCTTTCAGGAAATACAAGCAGAGGATCGCATTCGATATCTGCCCGGTGAACATCATTCTCAACCGGATCGCGTCCCAATTTTTTAACCTGTCATACGACAGGAACGGTATAACCGGCAAACAGGGTATTGTTGACGGAGATTTGCTGTACCGGCTGAACAGCATCGCTTATTACAGGATCAAACCACCCAAATCACTGGGACTGGAGTGGCTGGAAGAAAATGTTATCCCTGTCATCAGCAGATACAAGGGCAACCCTGTCAATCTGCTGCGCACCGTTTACGAACACATCGCATTGCAGATCGTCAGGGTGCTCCCCAATGATCCTGAAAAGCAAGTACTGGTTACCGGAGGAGGAGCGCTGAACCTGTTCCTCGTCGACATGATCAGGAGAATGACCTATTCAACCATTGTCGTTCCCGATAAGAGCCTCGTTAAGTACAAGGAGGCTCTCGTCTTCACCCTCCTGGGCATCCTCCGCCTAAGAAACGAGATCAACTGCCTCTCCAGCGTCACAGGAGCAAGACACGACAGCATCGGCGGACTGGTCTACAGGATGTAGTTTTTTTGTATTTTCGCCCCTTCAGTATGAACCAATAAGTAGATTGAGTGCATAATGGAAAACTTCAACTTCCATAATCCCACACACCTGCACTTCGGAAAAGGCGTGACCGATACGATCGGTGAAACGGCAGCACTGTATGGAAAGAGAGTATTGCTGGTGTATGGAAGAGGCTCGGTGATCAGGTATGGTTACCTGGACAAGATCAGGGATCATCTCCGGAAGGCAGCACTTAAGATCACCGAGTACGGTGGTATCAAGCCTAACCCCGTGATCGATGATGTGGACAAATCCGCTGAAGAAGGAAGAAAGAACAAGGTGGAGGTGGTAGTGGCAGTGGGTGGCGGCAGTACGATCGACTCGGCAAAGATCATTGCTGACTGTATTGCCGACAACGTCAAAGGATGGGATATCATGTCGGGAAAGCATACACCGGTGACTGCCCTCCCGCTGATTGCCGTACTCACACTGGCCGCCACCGGGACGGAGATGAACGGGACATCGGTGCTGCAGAACCATGAGACACAGGAAAAGATCGGATTCAGCTCATCGTTGAATTATCCCAGACACTCCTTCCTCGACCCGGAATTCACCTGTACCGTTCCGGTTAACTACACAGTTTATGGCATCGTCGATATCATCGCCCATTGCCTGGAAGCTTATTTCGGCAAGGGAGACGCCCCCCTCTCCGACAGCTTTGGATATGCCATCATACGTGAAGCCATGCAGGTCGGCCCGTTGGTGAAAAAAGAACCGTTCAATTATGAGTACAGGGCAAGGATCATGTGGGCCGCCACCAATGCCCTTAACGGCCTGACTATCTGCGGCAGGAAATCGGGCGACTGGGGTGTGCACGACATCGGCCATACCCTCTCCTTCCTCTTCGACACACCCCATGGGGCCAGCCTGTCAATTGCATACCCGGCCTGGCTCAAGCTGCAGGCCGACAGAATCCCCGAACGGATCATTTCCCTGGGGGAAAACCTGTTCGGGGTCAACACGGTGGAGGAGACCATACGAAAACTGACAACCTTATTCGTATCCCTCGGCAGTCCGGTACACCTGTCGGATATCGGCATCGGAAACAGCGCGAAAAACCGTATCCTGGAGCTGATGAATAAAAACAATGTGACAGGGCTCCACCACAAATTGTCAGAAGAAGACCGTCTGAAACTGATGAACTATATGATATAACACATGCTAACGAATCATTAAAACAAATAAATACAAAAACTATGGATAGAATACTGAACAGGATACTGGCAGGCATGATCCTGCTGTTCATCCTTCTTCCGCGCAACGGTCACGGTTGTACCAACTTCCTGGTGAGCAGGGGCGCCACGGTCGACGGTTCGACAATGATCACCTATGCTGCCGATTCACATGTGCTGTACGGTGAACTATACTACTTTCCCGCGGCCGATTACCCGGCCGGAGCCATGCTGGATGTATATGAATGGGATTCCGGCAAGTTCCTCGGCCGCATCAAACAGGTAAGACATACCTTTTCCGTAATCGGGAACATGAACGAGTACCAGGTGGCTATCGGCGAGACCACATACGGTGGCCGTTATGAATTGGTGGATACGACAGGGATCATCGATTACGGCAGCCTGATGTATATCACCCTTCAAAGGGCCAGAAGCGCCAGGGAAGCAATAAAAATCATGTCGGAGCTGGTTACCGAATACGGCTATTGCAGCTCCGGTGAATCGTTCTCCATCCCCGATCCAGATGTGGTTTGGATCATGGAGCTGATCGGCACGGGACCGGGTAATAAGGGTGCCGTATGGGTGGCCCGCCGTGTGCCCGACGGATATGTATCAGGCCATGCCAACCACCCGCGTATCACCACCTTCCCCCTGGAAGACGGAAAGATATCCATCTCTACACGGTCTC
>JAXDBV010000262.1:0-6073 GCA_034678415.1 Bacteroidales bacterium | reverse complement strand
GGTAAGCTTCCTCCCAGGCACATCCATGTATATGGTCCCCGGTACCTATGCCGGGTTTAAAAAGAGAGCCGGTGCAAGCCGGCCTTCTTTTTTATACCAGGTCGCATGCTTCGGGGGGCATCCATTTAGGATCCTTCCCCTCCCATTTGATATTACAGCCGATGGGATTGGTTTTGGTGACCGACACGGGCTTCATGGATGTGAGTTCATCCAGTGCCCGGTCAAGATCATTGACAGTCATGCGTGACGGATCGCGCGGGCTGTCGATCCCCCTGCCGGTATATACCAGCCTCCGCTGTTCGTCAAAAACGAAAAAATGAGGAGTCTTCAGCCCTCCATATGCCCGCACAACTTCCTGTGTGGCGTCGTACAGATATACCCAGGGAAATTTATGTTCGTTCATCCGCTTCACCATATGCTCAAAGTCATCTTCCGGATAGGTGTTGGGACTGTTTGAGTTGATGGCCACAAAGCGGACACCCTTAGCGGCATATTTCATCGCCGTCTGTCTCGTTATCTCATCCGAACCAATAACATAGGGACAATGGTTGCACGTAAAAAAGACCACCAGGAATCTTGACGTGTCAAAGTCGTTGAGGCTGTATTTCTTCCCATCGGTTGCGGGAAGGGAAAAAAACGGAGCCTTTGTACCAATGTCAATTGTATACGACATATTCCATTTTTTAGATTAAAGGATAAACAAGCAGGATAGGAGATTGTTCTGTTGCAGGTATACTGCTGCATTACAGGAACATACGTGTGCCTTCCCCTGATTCAATGATCGCTTTAAGGTCATCTGCCGCCTTATTGGCCATTTTCCTGATACGCGGCAGGGATAATAGAAGGACAGGACGTTGAAGGAGTGAGCGGGTCCTGAGATCAAATTGTGCGCTCATCGTAGCAGAGCTGGTGTTGGGATAAAACACAAAGACAGACATCACCTCCAGCGATTTATATTTCGACAGAAACCCAAACCGTTTGAATCTTTCGTAGTCGGTGATTTTCTGGTAAACTAGAAATTCCCTCCCTTTAAACTCCAGTACAATGATATTCTCGCTGGATGGAGTGTTCATCTCCCCGCTCAGCGGCTTGACAGACTGAAAACCGGGAATCCAGTACTGGAACTTAAAAGGGTTCATCAGGGTGCGAAAGGAATTTTCCACCGACTGGTTGATATTCCTTTCCACCGTAACATGTACCACCGGTATGATTACTGCTACCAGGAGATAGACGGCGATCAATGAAAGGATGACAGAGCCAAAGACAACAGTTTTTCTCAAGGATGGGGATTATTGTGAACCAAATATAAATGATTGTTAAATACATACAGCACACACCGGCGATATTATTTGCATTTTTCCGGGATTAGCTCCCGCATAATCCTGATAATAAATATATTGGAAGAAACAGGCAGGAAGAACACCGTGGACGTATTCACACCCGGTTCCATATTTTCCATGACTCATCGGCCTGGAACCTGAGCATTGCCTGACCGTTCATGGTGACGGCACCTTTTTCTTTTCCCTTCCTCAGGAATACTGTTTCAGGGGGATTGTACACCAGGTCGAAAAGGAGGTGATCGGCGGTAATGGCATGGTAGGGAATATCGGGAAGACTGTCGGTATGGGGAAACATGCCCAGCGGTGTGGTATTGATGATGAGCCTGTGTGAACGGATCATCGTCTCATCGAGCCGGGAATAGATGATCCTGCCGCGACCCGTTGCACCCCTGGTAACGAACAGGAACGGGATATCCAGTTGATTCAGAGCAAAAGCTACGGCTTCAGAGCTTCCCCCGGTACCCAGGATCAATGCCTTGCCCCTGAAATTGCTGATGAGAGGTTCAACAGCCATTCTAAAACCAATGTGGTCGGTATTGTAGCCCTCAAGGATCATTTCCTCGCCGGTGGCTGTAACCTTAATCGTATTTACCGCACCGATGGCTTTTGCCGTGCCATCAAGGCTGTGCAGATAAGGGATAATCGTCTTTTTATAGGGAATGGTAACATTCAGTCCGCACAATTCCGGGTTCTGTTTAAGCAGGTCAGGGAAAGAAGCAATATCGCTAAGCTCAAAGTTTTTATATACGGCATCCGGTATCTTTTCAGCGTTGAATTTTTCAGCAAAGTAAGCGGAAGAGAATGAATGGGTAAGGGGATAGCCGATAAGTCCGAACAGCCGCATAAAGACACTATTTAGGGATTTGCCCGGGGATTGAGGGATCGGCTTTATACCGGTTCATAAGCTGATTCACCTCATTGTATTCCATAGCGTTGGAGCAATACTTCAGCAGTTCGGGATATGATTCGCAGTCCAGTTTCAGGCCTTTTTCGAGGCAGTCAAGCCCCTCGGCCATGCGGTCATTCGAGATGAGCAGTCCGGCCAGCCTGAAATGCAGGGCTGCCGAATCGCTGTTATATTCCAGGGCATCCCTGAGCAGGGCTGAGGCATCCTGTATTTTCCCGTCGCGGAAATGCAGATTGGCCAGACCAAACCAGGCATCTATATCGTAAGGATCAAGTTCTTTGGATTTACCGTAGGCGCCGGCCGCCTCACCGTATTTTCCCAGCTTCTCACATACTTCAGCAAAGAAATACCAGTATTCGGGATTTTCATTATCGAGGTGGATGGCTTTTTTCAGCTTCTCATAACTCTCATCGTACTTCTCCTGCATCATATATATGACGCCCATTCCGCACCATGCATCGGGGAAGTAAGGATCGATCTCCATCGCTTTACGGTAATGGCTAAGGCCCGTGTCAAGCTCACCAAGCTTCTCATAGCACTCACCAAGATAACAGTAAGCCGTTTCGCTGTCTTCCTCATAGGTAAGGTATTCGCGATAAACCTCGATGGCTTCCCTGTAACGATTGTTGTTGGCCAGTGTATTGGCTTTATTGAAATACGCTGATGTATATCGCTCGTTGATAGCAATGGCATAATCATATGCCTCAACGGCTTTTTCGTATTGTTCCATGCGGTTGAAGACAATACCCAGGTTATACCAGGCGGTATCAGAGAAAGGTTCATGTTCGATATACTTGCCGTAGTACCTGGCACTTTGTTCAAGCTGGTCGAGCTTTTCATAGTCATAGGCCAGGTCGTATAACACGTTGGGATTATCGGGTTGCAGTTCGTGAGCCTGTTTGATATATTTGAGCGCCAGGTCATAATGGTTCATCTGCTGAAGGGAGAGGTAGATACTCTGCAGTACATCGATCCTGTTCTCCCTGGCACAGGTCACGGCCTGGTCATAGAACCTGACGGCCTCCTTTTTTCGCCCCATCAGGAGGTGGGCCGTACCCTTGAGAAGATAAATCTCATGGTTGTCGGCTTCAATTTTCTCCAATTCGGCAAGCATCCTCAGACAGAGCACCGGCTGTCCCTTATGCATAAAGTATTCGGCCTGTTTCAGCTTGAGGGAGGTGGATGCCGGGTGCTGACTCATCGCCAGATGGATGGCTTCCGAAGCCGTCTTGAAATCGTCCAGATCGATATAATGATCAATGATATCCTCGAACTCGAATACATCAAAAAAGTATCTCTCATTATTCTTCTGCATTCGTTCGAAACGCCGGATCACATCCCTTATCTCTTCTTCCCCGTAATGTGATTCTCTCCCCTTTGTCATAGCCCCAAAATAGATGCAATAAAAGTACGAATAAAAATTTTTTCCGGGTAAAGATTTTTACGAACGGCGTGCCGGAACATGTTCATTCCTGATTTACAGGCACTTTATCAATCGGCGGGATAGGCTTCCCTTTTGGCTGCCAGGAGCGTGTTTTTCAGCAGGGAAACGATGGTCATTGGTCCGACACCTCCGGGGACAGGGGTTATAAAGCTGCACCTGGGGGCGACATTGTCAAAGTCGACATCGCCCGCGAGGCGGAACCCTGACCTGGTTTGCGTGGACGGGATACGTGTAATGCCCACATCGATCACCACAGCCCCCTCTTTCACCATATCGGCGGTAAGGAAGCGGGGTTTACCGAGGGCGGCAATAACGATATCGGCGTCCCGTGTATACCAGGCAATGTCGCTGGTTTTGCTGTGGCAGACAGTCACCGTGGCATTGCCAGGCTCCGATTTCCGTGAGAGCAGCATCGCGAGGGGTGTTCCGACGTTATTGCTCCGGCCAATGACCACGCATTTCTTTCCGGCGGTCTCAATACGGTATCTCCTGAGAAGTTCCATGATCCCGAGAGGTGTTGCGGAGACATAGCAGGGCAGCCCCTGCATCATACGGCCAAGATTCACGGGATGAAAGCCATCCACATCCTTGGAGGGCAGGATCGCCTCAACGATCTTTGTTTCGGATATCCGGGGAGGAAGGGGTACCTGTACAATAAAACCGTCAACGTCGCTGTCATGGTTTAACTCATCGATCCTTGCGAGAAGCAGTGCCTCGTCGATATCATCCTCGAAACGGATAAGGGTCGATCGCATTCCCACTTCATTACAGGCTTTCACCTTCCCGGCAACATAGGTTTCACTGGCACCATCATGACCGACAATGATGGCGGCAAGATGGGGAGGCTTGTGACCGAGGCGCTTCAGCTGTTCTACCTCAGCAGCAATCTCAAGCTTCACCTCAGCCGAGATTTTTTTTCCATCGATGAGTTGCATGCAGGTTTTTATTTATGGGGATGACAAGCAAACGATTTCTCAGAGAGCAAGGTAATGAACGAAAGGAAGCCCATGGGCCAGGCATCGAAAATATTCCTGATGATACGGCTTTGACGGGCATCCTTTGCACAAATCGGGTGCGAGGCACAAGGGAATCGGATTCACGGTTCAGCGCTCTACAGTTAAAATATTCCAACGTGTATGATATTTTATTCCTTCCTGTTCACTCCAATACAGGTATTCCTGACCTTAGGCCCTTAAGCCTCGGCATCATTTACCTTTGCCTTCGCATGTTACCCATCATCCTGGCCATATTCCGGGTTTTTGTCATGGATTTCATCATCTTTCTTGTTTCTTCGAACTGTTTAACGAGACGGTTCACTTCCTGCACGCTTGTGCCGCTGCCTTCGGCTATCCGTTTACGGCGGCTGCCGTTCAGCACCGACGGATCCTCCCTCTCCAGGGGCGTCATCGAACGGATAATGGCTTCAATACCCTTGAACGCATTATCATCCATATCCACATCCTTCAGTGCCCTGTCCATACCCGGGATCATTCCTGCCAGGTCCTTGATGTTACCCATTTTCTTAATCTGCTGTATCTGGTCAAGGAAATCATTCAGGTTGAACTGGTCCCTGGCAATCTTTTTCGTCAGTTTACGTGCCTCTTCGACATCGTATTGTTCCTGTGCCTTTTCCACCAGGCTGACGATATCTCCCATCCCAAGGATCCGGTCGGCCATACGGTCGGGGTGGAACACATCGATGGCGTCGAGTTTTTCTCCCGTGCTCACAAATTTTATCGGTTTGTTCACCACGGCCTTGATGGAGAGGGCTGCGCCGCCCCGTGTATCGCCGTCGAGCTTTGTCAGGACAACCCCGTCGAAGTCGAGACGTTCGTTAAATTCACGCGCCGTATTCACCGCATCCTGACCTGTCATGCTGTCGACCACGAACAGTATCTCCTGGGGATTGACTTCCTGTTTCATAGCGGCGATCTCATTCATCATCTGCTCGTCGATAGCCAGGCGTCCCGCCGTATCGATGATCACCAGGTTCTGTCCGTACGTCCTGGCATACTTTACCGCTCCCCTGGCGATCTTCACCGGGTCATTATTGTTCTCTTCGACATATAACTTCACATCGACCTGCTGTCCCAGCACTTTCAACTGTTCCACAGCGGCCGGCCGGTAGATGTCACAGGCCGCCAGCAATGGATCCCTTCCCCTCTTGCTTTTCAGGTGGCCCGCCAGCTTGGCGGCAAAGGTTGTTTTTCCGGAACCCTGTAAGCCAGCGATGAGGATGATGGCTGGTGATCCCCTGAGGTTGATCTCTGACGATTCACCACCCATCAGCGCTGCCAGTTCATCCCTCACGATCTTGACCATCATCTGTCCGGGCGACACGGCCACCAGGATCTTCTGCCCCATGGCCTTATCCTTCACCTC
>JAXDBV010000261.1:0-5805 GCA_034678415.1 Bacteroidales bacterium | reverse complement strand
TCGTCGGTAAACTGTTTGGCAATCTTATAGTTAACATCGGCATCGATGAGCGCTTTCCTCACATCCTTGAGTGTCTCCGCCACATTAATCTCCGTGATCCTTCCCTGCCCCTTCAGTATTCTGAAAGCCCTGTCAAGCCGTTCGGTTAAACTGTCAAACATGATCGTGTGGGTTAAAAACGCTTACAAAAATAGTGAAATGATAGTGAAGAACAAAGGGAAGGTGGCATCCCCGCGACCGTGCAAAGCAGATCTACATGCGTGGGGGCAACTCGATCCCCAGGAGGTACATGGCCGACCGTATCACCTTTCCCGTACATACCGATAGGGCGATCCTCAGTTCCCTCGTGGCCGGATCAGGTTCACCCAGAACGGGGAAATCATGGTAAAACTGGTTGTATTCCTTTACCAGTTCGTAAACATAGTTGGCGATTAATGCAGGGTTGTATTCCTCCGCTGCCTCACTCACGGCTGTAGCATACATGCTGAGGCGCCTGATCAGACTCTGTTCCTTACTGTTGGGGATGACATGTCCGGGCACACCGTGCGGGACAGGTATCTTCCTTTCGGCGGCATTACGCAGGAGGGACTGTATCCTGGCATAGGTATACTGGATAAAGGGACCGGTATTACCGTTGAAGTCGATCGATTCCTTTGGATCGAAGGTCATGTTTTTCCGCGGGTCAACCTTCAGAATAAAATATTTCAGGGCTCCCAGGCCAATGATCCGCATGATCCTTTCTATTTCGCTGGTCTCCAGGCCATCCAGCTTTCCCAGCTCCTTCGACATCCCGGTGGCCGTATCAATCATTTCACTGATCAGGTCGTCGGCATCTACCACCGTCCCCTCCCTCGACTTCATCTTTCCTTCGGGCAGTTCGACCATACCATAGGAAAGGTGGTAGAGTCCCTGTGCCCAGGGAAATCCCATCCTGGCCAACACCTTGAACAGCACCTGGAAGTGGTAATTCTGTTCATTGCCCACGACATATACATGCCTGTCGAAATGAAAATCCTCGTATCTCAGGTGAGCGGTACCCAGGTCCTGTGTAATATACACCGATGTACCGTCGGAGCGGAGCAGCACCTTCTCGTCCAGCCCTTCGGCCGTCAGGTCGACCCATACCGATCCGTCATCGTGCCTGGCGAACACACCCTTATCCAGGCCTTCCATGACAATAGCTTTGCCATGGGTATAGGTTTCCGATTCATAGTATATTTTATCGAAGCTCACCCCCAGCGCCCGGTAAGTCTCATTGAATCCCTCATCAACCCACTGGTTCATCATCTGCCAGGTCTTCCACGTATCGCTGTCATGCGCTTCCCACCGACGCAACAGTTCCTGCGCTTCTTCGATCAATGGTGCACTTCTCCTGGCCTCATCGGGATCCATACCCTGCTGTACCAGTCTGTCCGCCTCTTTCCTGTATTCCTGCTCGAACAGCACATAATAGTCACCCACAAGATGATCTCCTTTCTTACCGGTGGTTCCAGGGGTTGCTCCATTACCCCACTTCATCCAGGCCAGCATTGATTTACAGATATGGATCCCACGGTCATTTACAATATTCACTCGGTGAACCTTATGACCGGTTGCTTCCAGTATCCTGGAGAGAGAAAAACCGATGAGATTGTTCCTTATATGCCCGAGATGCAGAGGTTTATTGGTGTTCGGAGAAGAGTATTCAACCACATACACTTTCGGGTCTGCTTTAACCAGGCCGAAAGAAGGGTCGTTCAGCAGGCTGTTGAGGTACCGGGTCCAGTATAAAGGATCTATCTTCAGGTTAAGAAAACCTTTGATGGTGTTGAAGCTTTTTATCTCAGGCATGTGATCCACCAGGTAGCGGCCGATATCATTGCCTGTCTGTTCCGGTGTCTTCTTTGAATAACGGATGAAAGGAAAAACAACGGCTGTGATATCACCTTCAAACTCCCTGCGTGTCTGCTGAAGTTGAACCTGGTCTGCATCGGGAGCATTGCCATAAAGCGATCCCGACGCTTCCAGGATCATCCCTGTTATTTTTTCTTCCAACGCCAAGTTATTCTCGTGCATTTGCCTTTTGCCACCTATTGGCTTTTTATTGAAGTTGCGAATTTAAAGAATTATCTGTTAGCGGCGAAGATAAATTTATCATAAATAAGCTCTTTAAGCGGTGCCTGTAATCAGTGTTGGCTGATCTCCTCATGAAACCACATCAGTTTGTAAAGCTGGAGAAGAGGGATACACGGTCTCTTTCCCTTCAGGTTGCGTTCAACGGTGTTTTCGAACGCTGAAAGCACCGGGAAGATGAACCGATGCATGTTCCATTTCCTGAGGTGTTCATACAACCGTATGAGAGTTATGCCTCGTAAAAAATCCCTGTCGAGCTTGTACTGCCTGTAAATCCCGGCCAGGTTGGCCACGGCAGCCCTCGTTTTTTCAAGGAAGACAGGTGACGGTTCGAGCCCTGCATGCAACAGCGGATTATCGATATGACAGACAGGGATCTTCTCTTTAATGAGGCTATAGCCGAAGAGTGTATCTTCGTGCCCGTATCGTGTCAGTTCCTCGTTGAACCGGAGCCTTCTCATAACCGATGAGGAGGCCATGAAATTAAAGGCGGAAAAGGCTTCGTATGGGCGCCTGTTGCGTCGGGCTGCCTCCCTTTGCTCCCTCAACCTGCCATACTTCCAGCGGAGCAACAGCTGCCTGTCAGCCGGGGGATCGTGTTCGTACGCGGTGCCGCCGCATACCACCACCTCACCCATACAATATGACAGGTATTTTTTGATGAAGAGCCCGTCAGTTACCTTTGCGTCACCATCAATAAACAAGAGGTAAGGATACCTGGCCGCTGCGGCAAGCATATTCCTCACCGCCGCCCTGCCCACGTTCCTCCCCAGCTCGGTATAGATCACCCCCGGCAAGGATGAAAGATCACGATTCATCCGGCAAAACCGCTCATCCGACCCGTCATCAATGATCACAAATTCATAATCGATCTCCGCATCGCCGGCCTGCTTGCGGACAGAATCCACCAGGTTACGAACCGGACAATTGTATACCGGTATGAGAATCGACAGCATGCATCAAGATGTAACAGGTTTTTTGAAATCCGTGTATTTCCAAAACGTTAAATTTAGCAATATATTTGTTCGCTGAAATACTGCCCGTATATGATCAGGAAGCTAATTCCCGGCGTTGTGTTCTTTTTGGCATTTATTTCCTGTCACGCCCAGGGATATAAAATAAACGTCCATATCGGCGGGTTGTCAAACGACACGCTGTTACTGGGCTACCATTTCGGAGACAAGCAGTTCATTGTCGATACCCTTCTGACGGATAACAAAGGATCAGGCACATTCCAGGGGGAGAAGAAGCTTCCCGGAGGGATCTACCTCATTGTCATTCCGCAACGGAGGTATTTCGAGGTTCTCATCTCCGACAACCAGTATTTTTATGTCAGCACCGACACAACACAGCTGTTCGGCCAGTTGAAATTCAGGAATTCACCTGAGAATGAACGATTTGTTGCATACCAGAGGAAGATGATGGTAGCACAAAACCTGACGGGGGAATACCAGTCGCGGATGAGGAGCTTTCCCGCCCATCATGACTCATCCGGGTATTACAAAAGGAGGCTGGAATCTCTTGACAGGGAGATAAAAGCTTTTCTCGACTCCCTGGTCAATGTAGCACCCGGCTCCCTGCTCTCGAACATCATCACGGCCATGAGACCGTTGGAGATACCTGAACTGAAGCTTCCCTCCTTCATCCCGAACCAGGACTCTCTGAGAATGGTCATGGGATACCGGTACAACCGCGATCATTTCTTTGACGGCTTTCCTTTTGCCGACAGTTGCATCCTGCGCACACCTATCCTCCATAACAAACTGGATTATTATTTCAACCGGTTTCTGTTCCAGGTACCCGACTCACTCATACCTGCGATGGACAAGGTGCTTGACAGGGCCAAAGCACATCCTTCCGTGTTCCAGTATTCGCTGATCTATCTGATGAATCATTATGTAAACAGCAAGATCATGGGTATGGATGCCGTATATGTACACCTGGCGGAAAAATATTACCTCTCGGGGCAGGCACCCTGGGCTGACTCCACCTTCCTGAAAAACCTTGCCGACAATGTAAACAAGACCAAACCCAACCTTATCGGGAAGACGGCGCCCAACCTGGTTATGGAATCCATTACCGGTGAATGGTACGCCCTTCACCAGGTGAAAGCCCGCTACACCGTCCTTTATTTCTGGGAGCCCAACTGTGGCTTCTGCAAAGAAGAAACACCCCGGCTGTACGACCTGTACAAGAAATGGAAACTGCACGGACTGGCTGTGTTTGCCGTGTATACTCAGGGGAAGAAAGAGGAATGGAACCGTTACCTGGATGAAAAAGGATTCGACTGGATCAACGTCTATGATCCACAAAACGCTTCATACTTCAGGTATTATTATAATGTTGTAAGCACTCCCACCCTCTATCTCCTCGACCACGATAAGAAGATCATTGCCAAAAGGATCAATGTAGAAACCCTGGGGCAGATGCTGGAAAGGCTTTTCACCGACCAGCCGTTATAGCTCTTCTGCCCCGTGGTGCCCCAACCGCATGGACATACCCCGTGCAGGATACCCGTCACTGCCTTCCCCCGGCGTGCTGAGATTGCATGTCCGGTTCATGCCGGACAGAAACAACTCTCGCAATACAGCCTTCTTTACTGTTTTTCAATGGATTTTGTCTCGCCGTCCCTGAGAAGAACCGTATAGATGAACAATACAAGTGCAGTGGCCGCGAAGATCACCATGAGCGTGAAGAAGATCTTTCTGAAAATATCTTCCAGGTCAATCAGATCCCATATGCCCAGAACAGCAATCACGGTAAAGACCATCACCAGAAGGATCAGAAAGTAAGAGATGATTTTTTTTACAGATAGGTCCATGTCCATCAGATATTAGTTAGTAAATGGTATTGGGCGGTCCGGACATGTAAAATTAGTTCATGCAGTGAACTAAACAAAAGATTTTCCCCGTTTTTTTTCATCTCCCAGCATATCTTGCCGTTGTGTCTCTTCACGGTGATATGAGCATAATAATCGTTCCCCTGGACCAAATAACACCCTGTTTTCTCGAGAGCTCTTAGCGTCCAGTATACCAGTTCGTTATCACCTTTCATCCGCACAGGTATACGCCGCGGCTTGGGCAGTTTCAGCTGGCCTGTGTTCAGGTCGAGCTGCAGGGCCGATGACCCGAACAGCTTCTGCACCTGGCCGTTGAGGATCAGCTCCTCGGGTACCGCCTCCACCATTCCTTCCTCCAGCATCAGCCACATACGGTCTGACTCCTCGATGGCAATATTCAGGTCCTGGGTGGAGAAGACAATGCATTTACCCTGTTCCCCTGCCAGACGTTTCAGCAGGTGTATCATCTCATACTTACGGGGCAGGTCGAGGAAGGCGGTGGGTTCGTCAAGGAGGATGACAGGGGTATCCTGCGCCAGTGTGCGGGCGATCATCACGCGCTGGCGCTCACCGTCGCTGACCTCCCACAGGTTCTTATGCACCAGGTCACCCAGGTCAGTCCATTCAACCGCCCGGGCCACGGCTTCCCTGTCGCTGTTTGTCATGATTCCGAACCAGCCGGTATGGGGATACCTTCCAAGCCTGACCACATCGATAACACGCAGGTTGCCCGACGATACCGCTCCGGTGGATACATACCCTACCCTGCGTGCAAAATCCCGCCTCCCTATGGCGTCATGAGGCACTCCGTCGATCATCACCTGTCCGTCCAGGGGCGGGATCAGGCGGACAAT
>JAXDBV010000260.1:0-2507 GCA_034678415.1 Bacteroidales bacterium | reverse complement strand
ACAACCGTAAATATCCATGCATTGGCCGAGAAGGGTTTCATAAGAACATTACATCTTTTCCCCTGGATTTTCGATTGATCGTCAATCCGGATAATTTTATTTTTGCCGGCCGGCGAGTTGAATTCTTTGCTGTCATTTGCATAAACCGTCATATGCTTCTGTACGGGGCTGAATTTGGTGTTCAGACGGGACAGATCAATCTTGCATGACTTTGTATTGCCGCTGAAATTAAGAATCAGCAGGGTAAGCATGGCTTTCTTCTCGTCCCATGCTGCCTGAATTACTATATCTGGATCCTCACTCTTATCAGCAATGAATAAAGGATATGAGATGGGGAGCCCGGAGAGAAATTCATGGACCATGCCTACGGAAGACAGGAAAGCCCCTTCTTTGGGGATATTAATAAGGTTTTCACCCCATGTATCATTCAGGCTGGTGAAGTTAAGAAATGCATAACCACCCCCGAAGTTCTGGTATCGGATGTATTGTTCAAGCACGCTCATCCCGAAGGACCACCGTACTGACATATTCTGCAGCGACTCCGGGCTTGTCCGCTTCACCCTGTTCAGTTCATCGGCGCCGCTCACTTCGGGCATTCGCTCTAGCGGTGCACGAAATTCGGTATAACACATACGAATGGAACGGTTATGCGTCCGGTTATACTCCCCGATGACTTCCATATCGGATGCCTGTTCCTTTATATCCCCGCCGCGGTTGTTCACAAGATCGATATAGGGGCCGGCAATTTCCAGCATTTCTTTCAGCCGGGAGTTGTATACCCAATAATCTCCCATGATCGTTTTTATGGTGGGATCGATGGCTTTCATTGCCGTTGAGAATTCGACACATTTATGGGCATAGGTGATGGCATCCATGGTTCTGTACATCTCATTTTCCAGTTCCCAGTATTTAATGTTGAATGGTTCAGGGTGCCCGTACCTTGCCCTGAGTTCATTCACAGGAGCATTACAGAAGGTCAGCCAGTCGAGGGTGTTCTCAAGGGGCTGGACCATCAGGGGGACGCATAACAGCGGTTCGGCATGTATCTCCCTGCAGAACTCGACAAACTCTATGGTGCCAATATCGTTGATCACCGGACTGGTCCAGAAAGATGTCAGGTTAACGGGACGGTAATAGGGATCGCCAATCCCGTCGCGCCAGTGATAAAACGATGCATAGCAGCCTCCGGGAAACCGTAAAACAGGTACCGGCAGCCTGCTGTTAATGAGATCCAACACGTCTTTTCTCCAGCCTTTAACGTTGTCGGACGGCATCAGGGAAAGAAAATCGAACCCTATCCTCACTCCGGGAGGGATTTTAACGGCAAAGGTTGCTCGTCCTTCATAGTTGACCGGAGGAAATTCAAGCTCATACCTGTTAAATGTTAACGTATTGATCCTGAGGGTTTGTTCAGCAATTGGCACTGTGGTATCCTTTTCAGCATATAACACAATCTGGATATCAACCGGTGATTCCGAGTACTTGTATGCACTTACGCCCCGTCCTGTGCAAAAATATCCTGAAAAGCGATACCCGGTGTTCTTCCACAGGTAGATGCCATCCTGTGCCCAATAAACAGGATGGACCCCCGGCTTGCTCGTAATACTGATATTGGTTCTTGAGTGACAGGCAGGCCAGTAGTTCCGTATCTTCTTAATCTGGGTCAGCGTATCATCAGGCGACCTCAACAAATACCAGGGTTGCTGTTCATATCCAGAGTGCCACCAGTCTTCCTCTTCTTTCGACGGTCTTGTAAATTCCACCCAGCCTGGTGTATGTGGAGTGTCTTCCTCAAAACTGCGGTTATATAGCATTTCAGCCCGGAGATTCTCAACCCATCCGAATCCAAGCTCAATAAAGCTGCCGTACAATAACGGGCTTACCGGTTTGTCAACCGTAATACTGTCCCCGATACAATATACCGGTGCCTGCGCCACGAGACCCTTTAGCGCAAACACAAATATTATCGTTCCTGAAATTATTATCCTGATTCTCTTCATCATGAATTGGGTTGAAATATAATTACGTAAATGTAAAAATAAATAATCCTTTTCCTGGTACAGGGATCATACTCTTCTGATTCTTCAGGGGATGTCCCTGTTTCCCGGTCGGGAAGTTAAATAAGGGTCATCGGGCCATGACTCCCTGATATATATCAGCCAACTGTCAATGAGACACATCGAATACATTACTTTGCAGGAAATCATCGGCAAGTTGCACCCGTTACCCTGCATAGTATCCCGGTAACAGGTTTTATGGTTCTCATCGGTTTGTTGATTGTCCCGTACAATCTTTACACGAATTCAGTATGTGTTTTACATTCCGCTGATGCCTCAGGCCGGATGTAGCCTTCCCTTCCATAAGGGTTAGCACATAATATTTTGCCGGTCTGCTTCTTATCCATAGACCGGTATGGCTCCGGGTTAGTCAAATATCAGGTACATCATGGCGGCCAGGGCAGCTCCTGCCATGGGTCCCAGGATCGGAACCCAGGAGTATTTCCAGTC
>JAXDBV010000259.1:0-23054 GCA_034678415.1 Bacteroidales bacterium | reverse complement strand
GATGGAATAACCACGAAAACGGATACCTTCTTCAGGGTCAAGGTTGGAGGTCACCGTCAGCAGGCCTACCATCCCTTTCATTCCCGAAAGAACTGATTCAATGGTAATTTCACCGACAACCTTATTCCCATGCTTCTTAATAAGGGTTTTCACCTCATCGGCCTGAGGCAGCGCAATCCCGGCAAATTTTTCCTTGAGTGTTTCCATGATGTACCCGGTATTAACGATTATTTGGAACCCGTTAGTTCCGATGCTCTTTGATGCTCATGCACAGGCTCCCCGGTTATAGAAACCCATTTTAACCAGGATGGTTCATTTTCCCCTGCAAATTTATATCGTAACGGGGAATACAACAGAATGAAAAGGGGGTGATAATAAACGCACCCCCTTCCAAGTCCTGATATCAGCCGGTTATTTTCCTATGAACCGGAAGTTTCTGCCAACATAAGTGGCGGCCTCTCCGAGTTCTTCTTCAATCCTCATCAGCTGGTTATATTTAGCGATCCTGTCGGAGCGGGAAGCGGAACCTGTTTTGATCTCACCCGTGTTGAGTGCCACCGCCAGATCGGCGATGGTTGTATCTTCTGTTTCTCCCGAACGGTGGCTAATCACGGCAGTGTATCCATGGGTAAGGGCCAGTTGAACAGCCTCGATGGTTTCGGTGAGGGTACCAATCTGGTTCACCTTGATCAGGATAGAGTTGGCAATTCCCTTATCAATACCTGTCTGCAGCCGTTTGGTGTTGGTCACAAACAGGTCATCACCAACAAGCTGTATCCGCTGCCCCAGTTTCTCTGTCATCAGTTTCCAACCGTCCCAGTCATCTTCCGCCATTCCGTCCTCGATAGAGATGATAGGATATTTATCAACCCAGCCTTTCCAGTAATCCACCATTTTTTCGGAGCTCAGTTTTTCGCCGGTGGATTTATGGAGGTGGTATACTTTCTCATCGGTAAGATAGTATTCCGATGCGGCCGGATCGAGAGCGATAAAGATATCCTTGCCTGCCTTGTAGCCTGCTTTTTCAATAGCCTGGAGGATAACCTGTATGGCTTCCTCGTTCGATTTAAGGTTGGGAGCGAATCCGCCCTCGTCGCCCACATTGGTGGAATAACCTTTCCCTTTGAGCACAGCCTTCAGGTTATGGAACACTTCGGCTCCCATCCTGATCGCCTCGGTAAAGGTTGGAGCACCCACCGGCATTATCATAAATTCCTGGAAATCAATTGAATTATCCGCATGCGAGCCCCCGTTAAGTATATTCATCATGGGGATGGGCAGGGTATTGGCATTCACACCCCCGATATACCTGTACAGCGACAGGTCAGATTCCCTGGAAGCGACTTTTGCCACCGCCAATGAGACACCGAGGATGGCATTGGCACCCAGTTTTGACTTGTTTTCCGTGCCATCCAGCTCAATCATCTTCCTGTCAATAAGTTTCTGGTTGAACACATCAAAGTTAAGTAGTTCCTTGGCAAGTATATCATTCACATTCTTTACCGCCTTCAGCACCCCTTTCCCAAGGTATTTCGATTTGTCGCCGTCGCGCAGTTCCACGGCTTCATGGACGCCGGTCGATGCACCGGAAGGAACCGCTGCACGGCCTATGAAACCGGTGTTAGTGATAACCTCCACTTCAACGGTTGGATTGCCTCTCGAATCGAGGATTTGCCTGGCACGAATACTTATTATTTCTCCCATAATAGCTGATTTTTTGATGGTTATTTTATGAATCCAAATAAAGCCTTTCAGTA
The DNA here is from genome assembly GCA_034678415.1 of Bacteroidales bacterium. Lineage (GTDB taxonomy): Bacteria > Bacteroidota > Bacteroidia > Bacteroidales > VadinHA17 > JAXDBV01. The sequence continues at coordinate 21,297 of JAXDBV010000259.1, read as the reverse complement.
AGCATCAAAGTTAACCAAGAATTCTGTTATTCGGAAACGGTTGGCATGGGATTCGGATCATTCGACCCGTCTGTTCATCAAAAAGAAGGATACAAGCCACCCGGGGAAGGATTTTCGTAATTATATGAGAGGGATTTCAGTAATAATTTCCGTAATAAATTCAGTAATTTTTCTATTCAGAATTTTTTAAACCCCCGTCATCGCCGTCTTATGATGGTATTGCATAGCCGGCTTAGTAATCCCATTATGAAAAAGCGTTGACAATCATGTGCTTTTCGTTTCCTGAGGGTGCAGCATGTACCATTCATGAGTAAAAACGGCAGGAGCGGCAGTCAAAATGGCATTATATACCTCCCCTGGTATTCCTTTCTGTTGCAGAAAAACCTGCCTGACGGTAGTCATTCAGGTTGGGGAGTTCCAGGATGGGGGATTGATAAAAAATATGCAACGCATTCCTTATCCTCGCTTGCGGTTATGTACTGCCGGGGGATAAGATGGCGAAAACCGTCAGACCGTAACCGATACAGCATACCCCTTCCATTCCGATGACGATCAAAGGATTTAGGCGAATAAACGGTGTGTCGTGAGGGACAGGACGTTTACCGTGAGAAAGGCGACAGGATCAAAACCCTGTAACGGCAAGTTCAGCGTAAAAAAATGAGCACCGGTGTTATTTCTTCCCGGGTTTTTTCCCGGGTTCGGTTCCGGATTTCCTGCCTTTGGTTTTCTCTTTACTTTTTTCCCCTGATGGGGCTTTCTCCGGTTCTGTGGCAGATTCTTTTACTTCTTCTTCCACCGGCGGTTGTTCCGTTCCCGGTTCCGTTTTCTTTTTCGGTGATCGACGGCGGCGCGTAGTTTTTGTTTTGGTCGCTTCCGGTGCGGCCACTAGGGCTACATTAAAATCAACCAGCTCTATCAGACACATGTCGGCATTATCACCGGGGCGGTTGCGCATTTTGAGGATGCGGGTGTACCCGCCGGGTCGTTCGGCCACTTTTGTCGCTACTTCCCTGAACAGTTCGGTAACCGCCTCCTTGTTCTGTAGCTGGCTGAAAACGATTCTCCGCGAATGGGTAGTATCATTTTTTGAATGTGTGATCAGCGGTTCGATAAACATTCTCAGTGCCCTGGCTTTGGCAACCGTTGTTTCAATACGTTTATGAATAATCAGGGATGAGGCCATATTTGCCAGCATGGCCTTACGGTGCGCACTGGTCCTGCTCAGATGATTGATTTTCCTTCTATGTCTCATGGTTTCTTAATCCTTGTCAAGTTTATACTTACTGGTATCTATCCCGAAGCTAAGGTTCATACTCTCCAGCAGTTCATCGAGCTCTGTAAGTGATTTTTTACCGAAATTCCGGAACTTCAGCAGGTCGTTTTTATTGAATTTCACCAGGTCGCCCAGTGTTTCCACCTCGGCGGCCTTAAGGCAGTTCAGTGCTCGCACCGACAGGTCAAGGTCTACCAGTTTGGTTTTGAGCAGCTGCCTCATATGCAGCACTTCCTCATCAAATTCTTCATGGGCATGCTTCTCATCGGAATCGATGGTGATCTTTTCATCGGAGAAGAGCATGAAATGATAGATAAGGATCTTGGCCGCTTCCTTGAGGGCATCCTTGGGGGCGATGGATCCGTCGGTCTGTATTTCAATAATCAGTTTCTCGTAGTCGGTTTTCTGCTCCACCCTGTAGTTTTCCACAAGGTATTTCACATTCTTGATGGGAGTAAAGATAGCATCCAGGGGTATCAGTCCGAACTCGGCATCGGCAGGTTTATTTTCCTCTGCGGGCACATACCCTCTGCCCTTGTTTATGGTCAATTCCATCTGGAGTTTAACATCGGATTCCATCCGGCAGATAAGGTGATCCGTGTTCAGCACTTCGAACCCGCTAAGGAATTTATTGAGATCGCCTGCCCGGAGCTCTGTTTTTCCGGTGATATTGACCACCACCTTCTCATCGTTTATTTCATTAATGACTCGGGTAAACCTTATTTGTTTAAGGTTAAGGACGATTTCCGTAACATCTTCGATCACTCCCTTGATGGTTGAGAATTCGTGTTCAACGCCCTCAATTTTCAGTGTAGTAATGGCATATCCTTCCAGCGACGACAACAGGATTCTTCTCAATGCATTGCCAACTGTGATTCCATAACCCGGTTCCAATGGTCTGAATTCGAACTTACCGTAGGAATCGGTAGCTTCGACCATGATCACCTTATCTGGTTTTTGAAAAGCGAGAATTGCCATAAAGATTTACTTTATATGATTATTTCGAATATAATTCCACAATAAGCTGTTCCTTGATGGTTTCAGGGATATCGGTTCTTGCGGGTACGTTGAGGAATTTGCCGGTCAGTTGTTCCGGGTTCCATTCGAGCCACGACAATTTGCTGCGACGGACGGTAGTGACGGAATCCTGGATCACTTCGAGCGATTTGGATTTCTCGCGCACACCGATGATATCTCCCGGCTTCAGTTGGTACGAAGCGATATTCACCACCTGGTTATTCACCATAATATGCCGATGCGACACCAATTGCCGGGCTCCGCGGCGTGTGGGAGAGATCCCGAGCCGGTACACCACATTATCGAGACGCGACTCGAGCAGCTGGAGCAGCACTTCACCGGTAACACCTTTGCTGCGCAAAGCCTGGTCAAAGATCCTGGCAAACTGTCTTTCGAGGACGCCATAGGTATACTTGGCTTTCTGTTTTTCCTTGAGCTGTATCCCGTATTCCGACAATTTTCTCCTTCGTTTGTTGATACCGTGCATCCCGGGCGGATAATTCTTCTTCTCAAGCCTTTTGTCCGGTCCGTAAATCGGCTCACCAAATTTCCTGGATATCTTTGACCTCGGTCCTGTATATCGTGCCATTATTAATGTATATTAATTAAAACCATTAAACCCTTCTTCTTTTCGGCGGTCGGCATCCGTTGTGCGGGACAGGGGTAACATCCACTATCTCGGTCACCTCGATGCCGGAGGAGTGGATGGTACGGATCGCCGATTCCCTTCCGGTGCCCGGGCCTTTGACAAAGACTTTTACCTTTCTCAGGCCAAGGTCGTACGCCGCTTTGGCACAATCGGCGGCTGTCATTTGCGCCGCGTACGGTGTATTCTTTTTGGAACCCTTGAAACCCATCTTACCGGCTGACGACCAGGATATCACCTGCCCGCTGTTGTTGGTCAGGGAGACGATGATATTGTTGAATGAAGCATGCACATGTGCCTGTCCTACAGGTTCAATTTTAACGACTTTTCTCTTCGATGTTCCGATCTTTTTTGCCATGTTTTAATGTATTATTGATCTGTCATCCGTTGCTGATCGCAGGGATATTATGCTTTCGTCGCCTTTTTCTTGTTGGCCACCGTTTTCCTTCTGCCTTTCCGGGTCCTGGCATTGGTTTGTGTTCTCTGCCCTCTCACCGGCATACCGGAACGGTGGCGTATGCCACGGTAACAACCTATGTCCATGAGGCGTTTTATGTTCATCTGGACCATCGACCGCAGTTCCCCTTCCACCTTGAAGTTTTCATTGATGATCGTACGGATCCGCGTCACCTGTTCATCGGTCCAGTCTTTCACCTTGATGTCTTTGTCAACGCCGGCGGCGGCAAGTATTTTTCTTGCCGAGGAACGGCCAATGCCAAAGATATAGGTAAGACCCACCTCACCCCTTTTGTTTTTCGGTAAATCAACACCGACGATTCTTGCCATAGTGTATATTATTTAATAATGTTATGCTCCCTGTCGTTGTTTGAACTTGGGATTTTTCTTGTTAATCACATACAAACGGCCTTTTCTTCTGACGATCTTGCAGCCAGCACTCCGTTTCTTAATGGAAGTCTTGACTTTCATTGTAAAATTGTTATTTATATCTGTAGCTGATCCTGCCTTTGGTAAGGTCATAGGGTGACATTTCAATCCTGACCTTATCCCCCGGGAGGATCTTAATATAGTTCATTCTCATCTTGCCGGAAATATGGGCGGTAATGATGTGACCATTTTCCAGCTCCACGCGAAACATTGCATTGGACAATGCTTCGATAATGGTTCCGTCCTGTTCTATTGAAGGTTGTTTGGCCATATTAATGTATATTTAATACCTCTTCAATATAACTGAAAGTAGACAGGATATCTGCTTTGCCGGGTTGTATGGACACCGCCAGTTCGAAATGAGCTGACGGTTTGTGGTCCATGGTTCGTATGGTCCAGCCGTCGTTTTCCTGGACAACGTGTTTCGTTCCCAGGTTGATCATTGGCTCGATGCAGAGAACCATTCCGGTTTTAAGCTGCATGCCGGAGCCCCGTCTCCCGTAGTTGGGCACCTCGGGTGGCTCGTGCATGTCGCGACCTATGCCGTGCCCCACCAGCTCGCGTACCACGGAGTAGCCTGCCTGTTCGGCATGATGTTGGATGGTAAAACTGATATCGCCCAGCCTGTTGCCTGTTACGGCCTGCTCAATACCCTTAAACAATGACTGTTTGGTCACTTCCAGAAGCTCTCTTACCTCCTTTTTCACCTCACCCACCTCAAAGGTATAGGCGGTATCGCCATAGTAGCCGTTTTTTCTCACCCCGCAGTCGATGGATACGATATCTCCGTTTTTCAGCACCCCCGATGAGGGGAGACCATGGACCACCACACTGTTGACAGAGACACAAAGGGTATATGGATAACCCCTGTATCCTTTAAAGCCGGGCTCCGCCCCGTTATCACGGATGAACTCCTCGGCTCTCTTGTCCAGGTTCAGGGTTAATACTCCCGGTCGTATCATTTTGGCTACTTCTGCCAGTGTTTTCGAAACCAACAGATTGCTCTCCCTAATCAACTCAATCTCTTCTCCTGTCTTGATCATGAATATCAAAGAACGTTATCTTGTTACATGGCGGCAACGGTACCTGACCGGCCCTTGATTCTTCCAGACTTCATGAGCCCGTCGTAATGTCTCATCAGCAGGTGTGATTCAATCTGCTGTAGGGTATCGAGAACGACACCCACAAGGATCAGCAGGGAGGTGCCGCCGTAAAACTGTGCAAACTGTCCGCTGACACCCAGGTCAACAGCAAATTTCGGGAGGATGGCTATAATCGCGAGGAAGATGGAACCCGGCAGGGTGATCCTTGACATGATGGTATCGAGGAACTCTACCGTCTTCCTTCCCGGCTTGACCCCGGGGATAAAACCTCCGTTTTTCTTCATATCTTCAGCCATCTGTGTGGGATTGATGGCCACCGCAGTGTAGAAGTATGTAAACACGATGATCAGCAGTGCCATCACCAGGTTATACCACATACCATAAGGATTGGTAAATGCCGCTGCAAAGCCCCTGAGGGAATCGGAGGAGGCATAATTTACGAACATCATGGGTATAAACATGATGGCTTGGGCAAAGATGATAGGCATAACACCTGCAGCATTCACTTTCAGCGGAATGTACTGCCGTACCCCTCCGTACTGCTTGTTTCCGATAATACGTTTGGCATACTGTACCGGTATCCTGCGGGTCCCCTGGACAAGGAGTATGGTGGCGGCAAAGACAAGGAACAGGAACACGGTTTCCAGGAGGAACGCCACGAGTCCGCCGGCTCCTTCAAGACGTGAGCCCACTTCGGCCACCAGGGAGAACGGCAAACGGGCAATGATGCCGATCATAATAATGAGTGAAATGCCGTTACCCAACCCTTTGTCGGTAATGCGCTCGCCCAGCCACATGATGAACATGGTCCCGGCGGTCAGCATGATGACAGAGGAAATCTGGAACAGGGCTCCCTTAACAATAAACGCTGATTCGGGGAGCTGGACATGAAGGTTGGCGATGTATGTGGGTGCCTGGATAATAAGGATCAGCACGGTGAGGTAGCGCGTGATCTGGTTCATTTTTCTCCTGCCACTCTCTCCTTCCTTCTGAAGCTTCTGGAAATAGGGGATGGCAATACCCAGAAGCTGCACAACGATAGAGGCGGAGATGTAAGGCATGATACCAAGTGCAAAGATGGAGGCATTGGCAAAGGCACCTCCCGAAAACATATTCAGCAGGTTAACCAGTCCGCCGGCAGCCTGGCTCCGGAGATTTTCCAATTGAGACGGATCAATACCCGGGATAACGATAAAGGTTCCCAGACGATAGATCAATAACATGCCAAGAGTAAAAAGGATCCTGTTTTTCAGGTCTTCAATCTTGAAAATGTTTTTTATGGTCTCAATAAATGATTTCATTCAGTTATAGTTTTATGACGGTTCCATCCAGCGCCTCGATAGCGGCTTGTGCACTTTTGGAAAAGGCATGGGCTTTTACCTCGAGCTTTCTGGTCAGTGCACCGTTTCCCAGGATTTTAATCAGGTCGTTTCTTGATGCGAGGCCTGCGGTGATGAGGACATCCACATCGATACTGTCCAGGTTTTTTCTCTTGGCCAGCTCATCCAGCGTACTGAGGTTGATAGCCTTGTATTCCTTTCGGAAGGGATTATTAAAGCCGTATTTGGGGAGTCTTCTCTGGAGGGGCATTTGTCCGCCTTCAAATCCAATTTTTCTCTTATAGCCGGTACGGGCTTTGGCTCCCTTATGACCCTTGGTGGAGGTGCCTCCTTTTCCGGAGCCCTGTCCCCTGCCTAATCTTCTGTTGGTCCTGACCGATCCTTTCGCAGGCTGTAAATTGCTTAAGTCCATATCCTGATTGTTTTCTATAATTCCTCCACGGATAACAAATGGCGTACTTTGGTGACCATACCCATGATCTGAGGGGTGGTTTCCACCTCCACACGGTCATTGATTTTATTTAATCCCAGCGCCTTTAATGTTTGTTTTTGTCGTTTGTTGCTGCCGATGGCGCTTTTCCGTTGTATAATTCTTATCTTGCCCATATCGTGCACATTTCTAGCCGTTAAACACTTTCTGCATAGGTAATCTGCGATGTTTGGCGATGGTAAAGGGATCGCGCAGTTCGAGGAGGGCTGCGAAGGTAGCCTTCACGAGGTTATGAGGGTTGGATGAGCCTTTCGATTTGGCCAGCACGTTTTTCACGCCCACGCTTTCGAGGACGGCCCTCATGGCTCCCCCGGCTTTCACTCCCGTACCGTTGCATGCGGGTTTGATAAACACATGAGCGCCACCGTATTTGGCTGCCTGCTCATGAGGTATGGTGCCACGGATCACGGGCACCTGGATAAGGTTTTTCTTGGCATCTTCAATTCCTTTGGAGATAGCCGTGGTAACCTCATTGGCCTTACCCAGTCCATACCCTACGATCCCGGCCTCATTGCCCACCACCACGATAGCGGAGAAGCTGAAGGTACGACCTCCCTTAGTTACCTTGGTAACACGCTGGATACTCACCAAACGGTCTTTCAGCTCCAGATCACTGGTTTTAACTTTTCGTATACTCGATGTTGACATGCTATGGTATTAAAATTTTAAACCTCCTTCGCGGGCTGCATCAGCCAGGCACTTCACCCGGCCATGATACAGGTAACCTCCCCGGTCGAACACCACTTCGGCAATGCCGGCTTTTAACAACCGCTCGGCAATCAGTTTGCCCACCAGTTTGGCCTGTTCGGTTTTCTTCACCGCCTTCTGACCGGCTACTTCCTTGTTCCTTGACGATGCCGAAACGAGGGTTTTGCCGTTCAGGTCATCAATGACCTGGACATAAATCTGCTTATTACTTCTGAAGACAGACATACGAGGCCTGTCAGGAGTACCCGTGATGTGTTTCCTGATACGGTGTCTTATTCTCAGCCTGCGTTCAATTTTTGTTAATGCCATGACGATCTTCTGTTAATTTCATTAGACACTGGCAGCCTTCCCTGCTTTTCTTCTGACCTGTTCACCCACAAACCGGATACCTTTTCCCTGGTATGGCTCTGGTTTCCGCAGTGAGCGGATCTTAGCCGCCACATGACCCAGCAATTGTTTGTCAATGCTTCTGAGGGTAATAACAGGATTACTGCGTCGTTCGGTAACGGTTTCCACTTTGATTTCCGGGGGCATTTCAAAGGCTATATTGTGTGAATAACCGAGGCTCAGTTCAAGGATCTGGCCTTTGGCTTCTGCCCGGTAACCCACGCCCACCAATTCCTGTTTGATCTCAAAGCCTTTGGAAACGCCGACCATCATATTATGAATGAGAGCCCTGTAAAGTCCATGCATCGACTTATGTCTCTTCTCATCCGACGGCCTGGAGAGGTGCACATTTCCGCCTTCCACCTTTACAGTAATGTCAGGATTAACCTGGCGTTTGAGCTCCCCTAGTGGTCCTTTGACGGTAACCAGGTTACTGGCATCCACCTGAATGGTGACGCCCTGGGGTATGGATACGGGTAATCTTCCTATTCTCGACATAACAACTCCTCCGGTATTTTAGTACACATAACAGAGCACTTCGCCGCCGATATTCATGGTTCTGGCTTCCTTATCGGTCATCACACCGCGGGATGTGGAAAGGATGGCGATACCGAGGCCATTGAGCACGCGCGGGAGCTCCCTGGCATTGGCATATTTCCGTAATCCCGGCCGGCTGACCCGCTCAAGAGATTTGATGGCAGGCATCTTGGTCTCAGGATGATACTTCAATGCAATCTTGATATTTCCAAATCTGCCTTCTTCCTCGAACTTATAGCTGAGGATATAACCTTTCTCATACAGTATTTTGGTCATATCTTTCTTAATGTTCGAGGCCGGCACTTCAACGATCTTATGCCTGGCCATCACGGCATTCCTGATCCTGGTCAGATAATCAGCAATGGGGTCTGTCATATTATCTTTGTAGTTATTTATAATTCAATACGTTTCAAAACAATTACCAGCTGGCTTTTTTCACTCCGGGGATCAATCCCTGGTTTGCCATTTCACGGAAGGTGATACGGCTGATGCCGAACTGCCGGATATATCCTCTCGGGCGCCCGGTAAGCTTGCAGCGGTTATGCAGCCTGATGGGACTGGAGTTACGGGGCAGTCTGCTCAGGGCTATATAATCCCCCTCGGTTTTCAGTTTTGCCCTCTTTGCGGCAAATTTTGTCACCAGCATTTTCCGCTTTACTTCGCGGGCTTTCATCGATTCCTTCGCCATACTAATTATGTTTAATATTTTTAAACGGTATGCCAAATTCACGCAGCAACGCTAACGCCTCCTCATCGGTTCGTGCGGTGGTTACAAAGGTTATTTCCATACCAAGAACTTTATTGATCTTGTCAATATCGATTTCAGGAAAGATGATTTGTTCAGTAATCCCGAGGGTAAAGTTACCTCGTCCGTCAAACTTGGTATTAACCCCCTTGAAATCACGTATTCTGGGCAGAGCAACATTGATGAGCCTTTCAAGGAATTCATACATCCTGTCACGCCGCAGCGTAACCTTTACCCCGATCGGCATCTTCCTTCTGAGCTTGAAGTTCGAAATATCTTTCGATGCGGCGGTTTGAATGGCTTTCTGTCCGGCAATGATAGACAGTTCTTCCTGAGCTACCTCGATGAGTTTTTTGTCGGTCACTGCCTGCCCCACACCCTGGTTAATCACGATCTTATCCAGCCTGGGTACCTGCATCACGGTGGTATAGCTAAACTCCTTCATCAGGACAGGTACCACCTCTCCCGTAAATTTCTTCTTTAGGTTCGGTACGTATTTCATTACTTGATCTCCTCTCCTGATTTTTTGGAATAACGCACACGTTGGTTCTTGTTATTCAGTTTGCGGCCGATTCTTGTCTTTTCGCCGGATGAAGGATCCACCAGTTGCAGGTTGGAGATATGCACAGGGGCTTCCTTTTTGAGTATCCCGCCTTTGGGACTCTTGGCATTCGGTTTGGTATGCTTGGAAATCATGTTTATACCTTCCACCAATGCCTTCATCTTGTCGGGAAACACATCAAGCACCTTGCCCTGCTGGCCTTTATATTCTCCGGCATTGATATACACAATGTCGCCTTTTTTCACGTGTAATTTCAGTCTTCTTCCCATGTTCTTATTCTTAAAAATTATAAGACTTCGGGTGCGAGGGATACGATCTTCATATATTTATCCCTGAGTTCCCTGGCTACTGGGCCGAAAATACGGGTACCCCTGATCTCGTCCTGGGGATTCAGCAGGACGACTGCATTGTCGTCGAAACGGATATACGAACCGTCGGATCGGCGAACCTCCTTTTTGGTTCTGACCACCACGGCTTTACTTACCGTCCCTTTCTTGATCTCCCCTGCCGGAAGAGCGCTTTTCACCGTGACAACGATCTCATCGCCAATGGTGGCATACTTCTTTCGTGTACCTCCCAGGACTCGTATGCACAACACCTCTTTGGCACCGCTGTTATCGGCAACAATTAATTTCGTTTCCTGCTGTATCATGTCTATTTAGCTCTTTCAATAATTTCCACCAATCGCCAGGACTTGTTCTTGCTCAACGGCCTGGTTTCAGTAATTCTTACCGTATCGCCAATATTACAGGTACCCTTTTCATCGTGGGCCATCAGTTTTGTTGTTTTGTTCACAAACTTACCGTAGATAGGGTGTTTTATTTTCCTGTTCACAGCAATGACAATGGTTTTATTCATCTTGTTGCTGATAACAACACCTATTCTCTCTTTTCGAAGATTTCTCTTTTCCATTATGCATTCGGTTTAGCTTTTTGCTCCAGCAGATGACGCATTCTCAGTTCCGTCATCATTTTCGCGATGGTCCTCCTGCTGATCTTTATTTTCTGAGGATTATCCAGCGAAGAGATGGCATGATTAAGTTTCAGCTTTTTAAGGAAACCTTTCTCATTGTCAATTCTCTCGATCAACTCTTTGGTTGACAGTTCTCTGATTTCAGCTATTTTCATTTCTCTGCGCTTCTTTATTCAACATAGTCATGACGAACCACGAATTTTGTTGTTATCGGCAGTTTTCTGGCGGCAAGAAGGAGCGCTTCTTTAGCTACCTGATAGGGCACGCCTTCCGCCTCGATAAGGATTCTCCCGGGGGTGATGGGTGCCACGAATCCTTCCGGAGCACCTTTCCCTTTACCCATACGTACTTCCGCCGGTTTCTTTGTGATCGGCTTGTCGGGAAAGATCCTGATCCATATCTGTCCTTCCCTTTTCATATGTCGTGTGACGGCCTGCCGTGCCGCTTCGATCTGCCGCCCGGTGATCCATGCCGATTCGAGGGCTTTGATACCGAACGAACCGAAAGCAAGCCGGGTGCCCCGCTGGGCATTCCCTTTCATCTTACCCTTTTGCTGCCGCCTGTATTTGCTTTTCTTTGGCTGTAACATGATATGTATCTTTAATATCCTGGACTAATCCTATTTCCGTTTTTTCTTAAACCCTTTTGGTTTGGCCGGTTTGGCGCCAATGTTGGGTGATAGGTCGCGTTTACCATAGATCTCCCCAGTGCAGATCCAGACCTTAACCCCTATCAGCCCTACTTTGGTGAGACCTTCTGCCAGGGCATAGTCAATATCAGCCCTGAAGGTATGCAGAGGTATCCTGCCTTCCTTGAAGATTTCGGAGCGTGCCATCTCGGCACCACCCAGCCTGCCTGACACCTGTATCTTGATCCCTTCGGCTCCCATCCGCATTGTGGAGGCAATAGCCATCTTGATCGCCCGCCGGTACGATATCTTACCTTCAATCTGGCGTGCCACATTGCTCGCAACAATTAGGGCATCCAGCTCAGGCCTCTTCACCTCGAAGATATTAATCTGTACCTCCTTGTTGGTGATCTTCTTGAGCTCTTCCTTGAGCTTATCCACCTCCTGGCCTCCGCGGCCAATAATAATACCAGGGCGGGCGGTATTCACCGTAACGGTGATAAGCTTGAGGGTACGTTCAATGATGATCTTGGAAACGCTGGCTTTGGCAAGCCGGGCATTGAGGTATTCGCGTATCTTCGTATCCTCCACCAGCTTATCGGAATAATTTCTTCCTCCATACCAGTTTGAATCCCATCCCTTGATGATTCCCAGACGGTTACCTATCGGATTAACTTTTTGTCCCATGTATCAGGCTTCTTTTTTTGTTCACTGTCGGTTACACTGTTGATGACGAGGGTGACATGGTTTGACCGCTTGCGCACCCTGTAGGCCCTGCCCTGCGGAGCGGTTTGTAAACGCTTGAGGGTCCTTCCTTCGTCAACCATTATCGTCTCAACCATCAGATGGCTGTCTTCCACCCGCACACCCTCATTCTTAACCTGCCAGTTGGCAATGGCCGACATAAGCAGCTTCTCCAAGGGTTTTGATGCCGCTTTGGAGCTGTATTTCAGCACATCAAGAGCCTTGTTCACTTCCAGTCCCCGGATCAGGTCGGCTGCAAGACGCATTTTGCGGGGAGAGGAAGAACAGTTTCTCAACACGGCAACATACTTGTTCTTTTTTTCTTCCTTGAGCCTCATGGCTCTGTTTCTTTTACGAGCACCCATGTCAGTACAGGTTTAATATTCAGCAACCGTATTTATTTTTGTTTACCACCATGACCTCTCCATACCCTGGTCGGAGCGAACTCACCCAGCCTGTGGCCTACCATGTTTTCAGTGATATACACCGGGATGAACTTATTCCCGTTATGAACGGCGATGGTATGACCCACGAAGTGGGGAGAGATCATTGACCTTCTGGACCAGGTTTTAATGACGGATTTTTTCCCCGACTGGTTCATTTCCAGTATTCTTTTCTCAAGCTTATATTCGATAAACGGACCTTTTTTTAACGATCGGCTCATGGTACATCATTATTTTTTCCTTTTCTCAACAATATATTTATTTGATTCTTTTTTCCTTGGCCTGGTTTTATACCCTTTGGCAGGTATTCCTTTTCTCGATCTGGGATGGCCTCCGGAAGCCCGTCCTTCACCGCCGCCCATGGGATGATCGACCGGGTTCATGGCAACCCCCCGTGTTCTGGGCCGGCGGCCCAGCCAGCGGCTGCGTCCTGCTTTACCGCTTTTTTCGAGGGCGTGGTCAGGATTAGAAACCGAGCCCACGGTAGCCTTGCAAGTGGTCAGTATCATTCTTGATTCTCCCGACGGTAGCTTAATGATGGCATATTTCCCGTCACGGGAGGTGAGCTGAGCGTACGAACCGGCACTCCTGGCCAGCGACGCACCTTGCCCGGGGCGCAGCTCTATGGCATGAATGATGGTGCCCAGCGGCATATCGGAAAGGAATATGGCATTCCCCACTTCAGGAGCCACTTCCCTGCCCGACATCACCTTCTGACCTGCCTTCAAACCATTCGGAGCGAGGATGTATCGTTTCTCCCCGTCTTCATATACCAGCAGGGCAATACGGGCAGAACGGTTAGGATCGTACTCAATGCTTTTCACCGTGGCCGGCACATTGTCCTTGTCGCGCTTGAAATCGATCACCCTGTACATTCGTTTATTCCCGCCACCAACATACCGCATGGTCATACGGCCACTGTTGTTTCTCCCGCCGCTCTTTCTCAGGGCTGCCAGTAGCGATTTTTCAGGCTTCCCATCGTAAAGGTTATCAAAGGTGCCTATTACCTTGCCTCTCTGCCCGGGAGTCACCGGTTTTAACTTTCTTACCGCCATGATGTATAACTAAATATTGCTGTAAAAATCTATGGTCTCGCCTTCCGCCAGTGTAACAATGGCTTTCTTTGTTGCACCGGTCCTCCCATAAATAACACCCGATTTTGTGTATCGTGATTTGCTTTTGCCACCGTAACGGAGAGTGTTCACCGATTTCACGGTAACACCATACATCTCTTCCACAGCCCTGGAGATCTGAACCTTGTTCGCCCGTTTGTCAACAATAAAGCCATAACGGTGCAGTTTCTCACCCAGGCCTGTCATCTTTTCCGTCACGATGGGTTTTATTAAAATCTCCATTTCAATATGAATTAAAGACCAAATGATTTATTTAAAATGTCGATCGAACTTTCAACCAGCACAAGGGTACCTGCATCAAGAATATCGTAAGTATTTAATTCATTTGCAGTTACAACCTTTGCTGAGGGCAAATTTCGAGACGACAAATATAGGTTTTTATTTTGTTCGGATAAAACGAAAAGTGATTTTTTATCGTTTATCTTCAGGTGGTTAGTGACGGCGACAAAAGCGCTGGTCCTGGGTGCTTCGAGGTTAAAATCCTCAACCACAACAATCTCATTGTTACGGGCCTTATAGGTCAGTGCTGATTTTCTGGCCAGGATCTTCACCTTTTTGTTCAGTTTGAAATCATAATCTTTGGGGATGGGCCCGAACACCCGGCCTCCGCCACGGAACAACGGGTTTTTAATGCTCCCGAAGCGGGCCGTTCCCGTACCTTTCTGTCGTTTTATTTTCCTTGTACTTCCGACCACTTCAGATCTCTCCTTTGTTTTATGGGTGCCCTGACGGGAATTGGCCATGTACTGCTTGACATCAAGGTATATAGCATGATCATTCGGTTCAATACCGAAGATCTCATCCTTGAGATCAACCGTCTTTCCGGTACTTTTTCCCTCAATATTGACAACTGGTACTTTCATCATTTTTCAATAAGTAAATATGAACCTGATGGGCCTGGTACTGAACCTCTGACGAGGAGCAGGTTTTCTTCAGGCAATATTTTTACAACCCTGAGGTTGATTTCCTTCACCTTGGCGTGCCCGGTTTGTCCGGCCATCCGCATACCTTTCAGTACCCTTGACGGGTAGGAGGATGCTCCGAGCGAGCCGGGAGCCCTCTCACGGTCATGCTGGCCGTGGCTTTGTGATCCCACTCCCCCGAATCCATGCCGTTTCACCACACCCTGAAAGCCTTTTCCCTTGGAGATGCCGGTGATATCAAGCCATGTATCATCGTTGAAATATTCCACGGTGATCGTATCACCCACCTTCCAGTGTTCAACAAATCCTCTCAGTTCAATCACTTTTTTCTTGGGAGTAGTGTTTGCCTTTTTGAAATGCCCTATCTCGGCCTTATTGGAGGTTTTCTCCTTCTTGTCGTCATAGGCCAGCTGAACGGCCTGGTACCCGTCTCTCTCCAGCGTTTTTATCTGGGTGATCACATTCGGCTTTACCTCGATGACCGTACAGGCTATATTTTTCCCGTTCTCATCAAAGACCCGGGTCATTCCTTTCTTTTTACCGATTAGTCCTGGCATGGCTGTTATGTTTTTTCAATACTCAAACTTTAATTTCCACTTCTACGCCGCTCGGCAATTCAAGTTTCATCAGCGCATCAATGGTTTTGGGGGTGGAACTGTAGATATCGAGCAGGCGTTTGTGGGAGGTCAACTGAAATTGTTCCCGCGCCTTCTTATTTACAAAGGGTGAACGGAGCACAGTGAAAATCCTCAGATGGGTGGGAAGGGGGATTGGACCGCTCACCACTGCACCGGTCGACTTCACTGTTTTCACGATTTTGTCAGCCGACTTGTCGACAAGATTATGATCGTACGACTTCAATTTAATTCTGATCTTCTGGCTCATAACTGATAATGTATTATACAAATGCTATTTTCCCTTTAATCATTTCAATGATCTTCACGGAGATGTCGGTTGGCACTTCCTCATAATGAGAGAACTCCATGGTTGAGGTAGCTCTTCCCGATGACAGGCTGCGCAGGATGGTAACATAACCGAATTTTTCAGCCAGAGGCACCTTGGCTTTTATCACACGCAGACCAGCCTTCGATTCCATTCCTTCCACCTGCCCGCGCCGCTTGTTGAAATCGCTGATGATATCGCCCATGTATTCTTCCGGTGTCACCACTTCCGCGTTCATTATCGGTTCCAGAAGTACAGGTTTGGCTTGTTCACAGGCCTTTTTAAAGGCATGTTTAGCCACGATCTCAAAAGAGATGGCATCGGAATCGACCGGATGGAATGATCCGTCGATCAGGGTTACCCTCAGGTTCTCCAGGGGAAATCCGGCCAGGACTCCATTCTGCATGGCTTCCCTGAATCCTTTCTCGATCGATGGTATAAATTCCTTCGGGATATTCCCTCCCCTTACCTCGTTTATGAAGTCTAATCCCTTGATATCATGATCGGTCGGGCCAATCCTGACGGTGATATCGGCATACTTACCCCTGCCACCGGTTTGCTTCTTGAATACTTCCCTGTGTTCAACGGTGGCGGTAACGGCTTCCTTGTATGCCACCTGCGGTTTCCCCACATTGCATTGCACGTTGAATTCACGTTTCATGCGATCAATAAGAATTTCCAGGTGCAGTTCACCCATACCGCTCATGACGGTCTGGCCTGTATTCTCATCGTATTTCACCTGGAATGTGGGATCTTCTTCTGCAAGCTTACCGAGGGCAATAGCCAGTTTATCAATATCCGCCTGTGTCTTGGGTTCAATGGCGATTCCTACCACCGGCTCCGGAAACTCGATCGACTCCAGGGCAATAGGGCGGGCAATGTCACAGATAGTATCTCCCGTCTTAACATCTTTCAATCCTACCGCACCGCAGATATCTCCCGCGCTTATCTCCTCCCTCGGGTTCTGTTTGTTGGCATGCATCTGATAGAGGCGGGTCACACGATCTTTCTTTCCCGTACGTGAGTTGAGCACTTGTTGTCCTGACCTGATAACACCCGAATAGACACGCAGGTATACCAGTCGACCGATAAAGGGATCGGTGGCAATTTTGAACGCCAGGGCGGTTAGCGGTTGTGCAGTATCAGGCAGCCGTTCCTCCACCTTCTTTATAAAGGTATTCAGTCCAGTAACCGCTCCTTTATCCAGAGGATTCGGCAAAAAAGCAACAACGGCATCCAGCAGCCGCTGAATGCCTTTGTTCCTGAATGCGGATCCGCATAGTACCGGGACCACCTTGTTACTGATAGTAGCTTTGCGAAGAGCCTGCCTGATCTCGTCAGGGGTTATAGAGTCACGATCCTCGACATACCGCTCCAGAATCGAATCATCCACATCTGCCAGGGAGTCGACCAGTTTACCTCTCCATTCTTCCGTTTCCGTCAGCAGTTCATCCGGTATATGTCTTACTTCGTACTTGATACCGAGGGTTTCATCATCCACCCACACAATGGCTTTTTTCTCGATGAGATCAATAACCCCGGCAAATGTTTCGCTGTTGCCAATAGGGAGCTGAACAGGCACGGGGTTTGCTCCCAGCTTTTCCGAGATCTGGTGTATAACGCTGAAATAGTCGGCTCCCACACGATCCATCTTATTGACAAAGGCGATGCGGGGACCCTTGTATTTATTGGCTTGTCGCCACACGGTTTCCGATTGCGGTTCCACACCCCCCACCGCGCAGAAGACAGCGATGACGCCGTCAAGCACCCTGAGTGACCGTTCCACCTCGACCGTAAAATCCACATGACCCGGCGTATCAATGATGTTGATTTTGAAATCCTCATCGCGGTATCTCCAGTAAGTAGTGGTAGCTGCGGAGGTAATTGTGATCCCTCTTTCCTGCTCCTGGATCATCCAGTCCATCTGTGCCGCACCATCATGCACCTCTCCCATTCTGTGCGTAATGCCCGTATAGTAAAGGATACGCTCAGTGGTCGTGGTTTTCCCGGCATCAATGTGTGCCATGATCCCGATGTTGCGTACATATTTTAGACTGGGAACCATGAGTTGTTTTACATCTGCTTACGATATACCATTATATATATTCTCAGAACCTGAAATGGGCAAATGCCTTATTTGCTTCCGCCATTCTGTGCATATCTTCCTTTTTCTTGTAGGCAGCGCCCTGTTCATTGTATGCATCCAATATTTCCGCAGCCAGTTTTTGGCTCATTGACTTGCCTGTTCTTTTCTTTGAGAAGAAGACCAGGTTCTTCATGCTGAGGGATATTTTTCTGTCGGGCCGTACTTCCTGCGGAACCTGGAAGGTGGCACCCCCTACCCTGCGGCTTTTAACCTCCACCTGCGGGGTTATATTATCCAACGCCTTCTTCCACACCTCTAACGGTGACTTGCCTGCATCTTTCGTCTTTTCTGCAACCAGGTCCATGGCTTCATAGAACACACCCAGCGCGACACTTTTCTTACCCTTCCTCATCAGGTTGTTCACAAAGCGTGTTACCATCGGATCCTTGAACTTTGGATCGGGCAACAGCATTCTTTTTTTCGGACTGCCTTTTCTCATTTCATCCGTTCTTTATCGGGTCAATTATTTCTTTGGTCGTTTTGCTCCGTATTTTGATCGTCTCTGTGTCCTTGCTTCCACACCTGATGCATCGAGTGCACCACGGATCAGGTGGTATCTTACGCCGGGAAGATCCTTCACCCTGCCGCCACGGATCAGCACAATGGAGTGTTCCTGGAGGTTATGACCCTCACCAGGGATATAGGCATTCACCTCTTTCTGGTTGGTCAACCTCACCCTGGCCACCTTGCGCATGGCCGAATTGGGCTTCTTCGGGGTGGTGGTGTAAACCCTGACACAAACACCACGCTTCTGAGGACATGAGTCCAGTGCCGGTGCTTTGCTCTTCACCACTTTTGTACTTCTGCCTTTTCTTACTAACTGTTGAATCGTTGGCATACAGTCTGTTTGAGTTAATTTTCTATACTTTTTTTTTCGTGAATCGGGATGCAAAGGTATATTTTTTTCTTTAAAAACAATAGTCGCTCCCACGAAAATTTCGTTTTTGACCGACAGATTTAAAATTCTTGCCAATAGTTACTTTCAGCCTTCCGTGTGTCATAAAAAACACGGAACATAATTACAATACTTTCGGGATGATTTTTGTCAGGAAAACAATCCCCCACGAAACAGAATTCCTATGCCTTTGGTTAATTCTATAAATTATTTTACTTTTGGGGCTCAATCCCTCCGGGAACAGAGCACAGTAAAATCATATCATTCAATAAATTAACAATAGTGTTAACCATGAAAGCTTATCAGACCGATGAAATAAAGAATATCGCCTTGCTTGGTAATGCCAGCTCAGGAAAGACCACCCTTGCGGAAGCCATGCTGTTTGACGGAGGTGTCATTGAACGCAGGGGAACCATTGAGGGGAAAAACACGGTTTCCGACTTTAACGAGGTTGAACAGCAGTACGGAAACTCCCTCTATTCCTCATTGCTGTATACGGAATACCAGGGAAAGAAAATAAATATTCTCGACAACCCGGGTCTTGATGATTTCGTGGGTAGTGCCGTGTCATCCCTGTACATGGCCGATACAGGTGTGCTGCTGCTGAACGCCCAGAACGGTGTTGAGGTGGGATCGGAGATACACTTCCGGTGGACCGACCGCTTTGCCAAACCAGTGGTCATGGTGGTGAATCATCTCGATCATGAAAAATCGAATTTCGACAAGACCGTTGATATGGCCAGGGAGCACTTCGGAAACCACGTGGTGCTCGTTCAGTTCCCTGTTAACGAAGGGCATGGATTCAACGCCATGGTGGATGTGATGAAGATGAAATTATATCGCTACTCCGGTGACAGCGGAAAAGCAGAGATACTCGACATACCGGCAGATCTGAAGGATAAGGCAACCAGCCTTCATAACCAACTGGTTGAGGCAGCAGCCGAGAGCGATGAGAAACTGATGGAAGTGTTCTTCGAAAAAGAAACCCTCAGCGAGGAAGAAATGCGAAAAGGTATCACCACCGGTTTAATGAAGCGGGGCATCTTCCCTGTATTCTGTGTCTCTGCCAAAGGGAATTATGGTGTTGACCAGCTGCTGGAGTTCATTGCCGATACCGTACCCTCCTGCAACCAGGTGTCCCCGATGAAAACGACAGACGGAAAAGAAGTAAAAACTGACCCGAAGGCTCCGGTTTCCCTCTTTGTCTTCAAGACCTCCATCGAATCACATATCGGTGAGATCAATTATTTCAAGGTACTTTCCGGAGAAGTTACCGAAGGGATTGACCTGATCAACTATCGTACACGCAATAAAGAAAGGCTGGCACAGCTGTTTGTGGTAGCCGGTAAAAACCGAACCCGCATACCCTCCCTGGCAGCCGGCGATATCGGCGCCACCGTGAAACTCAAGGGAACAAAAACCAACGATACACTCACCATCCCTTCCGTATCATTCGCGTTCCAGCCCATTCCTTTTCCCAATCCAAAATACCGTGTGGCAATCAAGTCGATGAGCGAGGGCGATGAGGAAAAAATGGGAGAAGCTCTTGCGCGGTCGCACGACGAGGATCCCACCATCCTGGTTGAATACTCCAAAGAACTGAAACAGATCATCGTTCACGGACAGGGGGAGCATCACCTGAATATACTGAAATGGCAATTGGACAATCGTTTTAAGATCGATACCCAATACGTGGCCCCGAAGATCCCTTACCGTGAAACCATCACCAGGGTGGCACGGGCCGATTACCGGCACAAGAAACAATCGGGTGGCGCCGGACAGTTCGGAGAAGTACACCTGGTTATCGAACCCTATGTGGAAGGAGCCCCTCCCCCCACTTCTTATAAGGTCGGAGGAAAAGACATAAAAATCTCTGTGCGGAATACGGAGGAATATGATCTTGAATGGGGAGGCAAGCTGGTGTATTACAACTGCATCGTTGGCGGATCGATCGATGCACGGTTCATGCCCGCCATACTGAAAGGAATCATGGAAAAAATGGAGGTAGGCCCTCTCACCGGATCCTATGCGAGGGATATACGTATTGCCGTCTATGATGGTAAGATGCACCCGGTCGATTCCAACGAGATATCATTCCGTCTGGCCGGTCGTAACGCCTTTAGCCAGGCTTTCAAGAACGCCGGGCCTAAAATAATGGAACCGATCTATGAGGTGGAAGTATGGGTTCCCAGTGACCGTATGGGAGATGTGATGAGTGACCTGCAAACCCGCCGCGCAATCGTTCTTGGCATGAGTAGCGAAAAGGGATTCGAGGTGATCAGGGCAAAGGCGCCGCTCGCCGAGATGGGCAAGTATTCCACCGCCCTCAGCTCCCTCACCGGAGGTCGCGCCATGTATACCATGAAATTTTCAGAATATACACAGGTACCTCCGGATATCCAGGAACAACTGCTCAAAGCCTATGAGGCGGAACAGGAGGAAGAATAAGAGAGCCGCAGAACATCATCAGCGGTGAATCCTATGTTACGTATAAATGCTGGTTCTATGCACCATGCAACAGGCTGAACCTGAAACACCGGTTTGTGTAGATTGATTGTTTTCGTATCTTTCCCTTTTCCCTGTCTCCTTGTGCCGGATAACATAATGTAAGGAGCCGACTAAAACGCCCAGTATTGAATGAATCGCTGGCCGTATCAATCCTATGCCCTTTTTCTCTTATCAGAAGGTTCCTTTCGGTTAAACATGGAGGGATCCCTATCACTGCAAAACATCAATCGTTCTTCGTTCCAAAGGATAGCTGTTTAACCGAACGGTTGC
>JAXDBV010000258.1:0-14631 GCA_034678415.1 Bacteroidales bacterium | reverse complement strand
GGTAATCCTCATAACTGGGATGAGATACTGAATCGCTATGCTTCCCTGAAGGACCGGCAGACGCTGGTACGTACCGTGTTACCTCTTGAACTGAATGGTCGTACCATTAATTATGAATATGTTGATTATGATTCGGAGATAGTGGAAGCCAAAAAAAGAGCCTCTGAATACCTGTATGCCCATGGACAGAAACTGATGGAGAACAGAACAAAAGATTCGTACAGGGAGGCATTCTACGAATTTGCAAGGGTAAAGCAATATATGGGAGACTACCTGGATGTGGACCGGTTGATGGAAGAATCACACGCGATGGGTATGAGCCGTGTGCTGATCATGCTGCAAAACCGTACCCAGCTTAAGCTGCCCGAAGAATATGAACAGGAACTGCTGGCTATCAGCCCTGCTGACCTGAACACCGAATGGGTGGAATACCACACCCGTCATCTGAATGATGAAACAGTTTATGATTACTATGTCTATGTGAATATGAATATCATTTCGGTTTCACCTGATAATGTAAAGGAAACCGACAGGGTTGTGACAAAGAAGGTGGAGGACGGGTTTGAATATGTATTGGATGCCAGGGGCAATGTCATGAAGGATACGGCGGGCAACGATATAAAGCTGCAGAAATATAAAACCCTGACCTGCACCCTTATTGAAACCTATCAGCATAAGTCGGCGGCAGTAACGGGTGATGTGGAAATTATTCAGATGAATCCCCAGAGGGTGCTGAGAAAGGATCCTATTGGAGCAGAGAGTATGTTTGAGCACCGCTGGGCTCGTGCGGTGGGAGATAAAGATGCCCTCTCCGAGGAGGATTTGAAGCTGCTCGAAAATGAAAAACTGCCCTTCCCGGACGATATTGAAATGGTATACAGGGGAACAGAAACTTTGAAGATGGCTATCAGGGATATTATACACAGGAACCGGCAGTTTATCCATTAATAAAGCGGAGCAGTCCGGTACGGTCACCGCTCCCAAGGTGTTTGTTTTTCATCCCTTAGCAGGATAAAAAAAGGAATTAGCGCAGGTGTTTCTTCATGCATGAACCATTTATTACTACCCCTGAGCCCGAGCAGGCTGTCCTCGTGGGATTGATCAGGCCAGGACAGAGCGAACAACAGGTTGAGGATTTCCTGGACGAACTGTCATTTCTTACCGATACTGCCGGGGCCAGGCCTGTGAAAAGCTTTATACAGCGTATTGATATTCCCAATGCCAGCACCTTTGTCGGAAAAGGGAAGATGGAAGAGATATCGCAGTATGTGCATGATCACGGCATCAACCTGGTAATTTTCGATGACGAACTTACTCCCAGCCAGATACGCAATATAGAGAGGATTCTTGAATGCCGTGTCCTTGACCGTACCAACCTGATCCTGGATATTTTTGCCCGGCGGGCCCGAACCGCTCACGCACGGGTGCAGGTGGAGCTGGCACAATATCAGTATCTTCTTCCCCGGCTGACAAGGATGTGGACCCACCTTGAACGGCAACGGGGCGGTATCGGCCTCAGAGGCCCCGGTGAAACAGAAATTGAAACCGACCGCAGAATCGTCCGCGACAAGATTGCCAGACTGAAGGAACAGTTGCAGAAGATCGACACCCGGATGTCTATGCAACGAAATAACCGTGGCAAACTGGTGAGGGTGGCACTGGTGGGATATACCAATGTAGGGAAATCAACCCTCATGAACCTGCTCAGCAAATCCGACGTATTTGCCGAGAATAAGCTGTTTGCCACCGTTGACACCACCGTACGTAAGATGGTTATTGGAAACCTGCCTTTCCTGCTTTCGGACACCGTTGGATTTATCAGGAAACTGCCGCATCATCTGGTGGAAGCATTCAAGTCAACCCTGGATGAGGTGCGCGAGGCAGATATTCTTCTCCATGTGGTGGATATCTCACACCCAAGCTTCGAGGAACAGATAGAAGTGGTGAACCAGACACTGGAGGAGCTGGGTGCCAACCGTAAACCAGTGTACCTGGTGTTCAACAAGATTGATCTCTATTTCTATGTACCGAAGGAGGCGGATGATCTTACTCCAAGAAACAGGGAGAATTATTCCCTCGATGAGCTGAAAAACACATGGATGGGAAAGAACCATGAGCCGGGAATATTCATCTCTGCAACGGAAAAAATAAACCTGCAGGAGCTGAAGGATATCCTGTATTCAAAGGTGAGGGAAATCCACATACAGAGATATCCCTACGACGATTTTCTATATTAATCCTGCTTTCAAAAGGTATTCACCGATCTGTACCGCATTGGTGGCTGCTCCCTTACGAAGATTATCTGATACGATCCACATGTTAAGGGTGTTGGGCTGACTGTCGTCCCTTCGTATCCGGCCAACGAAAACCTCATCTTTCTCATGGCTCAGTAACGGCATGGGGTAGAGCTTTTCGGACGGATTATCCATTACCACCACGCCCGGCATCTCCGACAGCAGCGTTCTGACTACGGACAGATCAAAATCGGAATGAAACTCAACATTCACCGATTCAGAATGACCTCCCATGACAGGTACCCTGACCGACGTCGGAGAGACACGTATCGTCGGATCATCGAGTATTTTCCGCGTTTCGTGCACCAGTTTCATTTCTTCCTTCGTATAGTCATTGTCAAGGAACACATCGCATTGTGGAATGCAATTCAGATCAATTTTATAGGGATATGACATCTCACCTTCTGCACCCAGCCTTTCATTCTGAAGCTGAACGACGGCTTTCTTCCCTGTCCCGGTGACCGACTGGTAGGTTGACACCACGATCCTTTTGATACGGTATTTCCTGTGGAGAGGAGCCAGTACGAGAACCATCTGAATGGTTGAGCAATTAGGATTGGCAATGATCCGGTTTTCTTTCTTCAGCACCTGTGCATTGATCTCGGGAACGATGAGAGGTATGCCCGGTTCCATTCTCCATGCCGAGGAGTTGTCAATAACGGTAGTGCCTGCATCGGCAAATCGCGGAGCCCATTCCCTTGAGACGGCAGCACCGGCTGAATATAAGGCCAGGGAGGGCCGTTTCCTGATTGCATCGTTCAGCCCGATAACCGTATATGTATTACCTTGAAACAACACCTCCTGTCCGATCGATTTTTCGGAAGCAACAGGGATCAGCTCATCCATCGGGAATTTCCTTTCCTGCAGAACCTGTACCATTTTCCTTCCTACCAAACCGGTAGCGCCAACAACCGCGACTTTCATTTTGTTCTGTTTATCAAATTTTTTAATTTTGAGTTATTAAGCACTTAATTTAGAATTCCGGAGGTCGAATATACAATTATTGTAAGAAGTGAGAAAGGCATTTCTTCTTTTTTGGTTATTCTCACCCGTTCTTCATGCACAAATGTATATCGATTTCGAAGACGGAGTATTGGACGGATGGATAGAAAGCACGTCGGGGCGCTGGGAGGCATCCGCCGTCAGCCCTGTCTCAGGAAATTACTCACTTCATCATGTCTTTGATAATCCCGGGAACGGGAATGATCAGATCTCGGTCTTCCTTCGGGGTTTGCAGCTTTCGGCCGGTACTACAATATGGCGCTTTCAGGTTCGGCATGGTTACAACCCTTCATCAATGAACAACTGGTGTGTCTTTCTCTTTGGAGATGCGGATGCAGGCCATATGCATCCAGAGGGGAACGTTAGGGGTTATGCGGTCGGGGTGAACTACAAGGGCTCGGATGACCTGCTGAAACTCTGGCGAATAGAGGGTGATGCAGTAACAGAGGTTATCAACACCGGTATTAACTGGGAATTGCAGGTAGGTTACAGTACGGCTGCCGGACTGGAGGTAACACGTTCAGCCGGTGGATTATGGACGCTCAGCATAGATATGAACGGCGGATTTGACGAACTGATAATCACGGCTCAGGCAACCGATGCCACATTCGTACATGCCAACTGCTTCGGAATATATTATAAATACTCCTCCTCACAGGATCAAAAACTGTGGTTCGATGACCTTTCCATTGCCGGAGTATTTCATACAGACACCATACCGCCTGTGATAGACACCTTGGTGGTGCTGGATGAGAACCGACTGATGATCACCTTATCTGAAAATGTTCTTCATGCTTCGGTCATGAATCCTCAACACTATTTTGTGGACCAGGGAATAGGTCCCCCTGCGGGCATAAGCGTTTTGGATATGAATTCATACACCCTTTGGTTCGACCGTGCGTTTACCTCCGACGTGTCATACCTGTTACACCTGGAAGGTATTACAGATCCTGCCGGTAATGTGATGCTACCCGTGGATATTGGATTCAGCCATCACCAGACAGGTTTATTTGAGGTGGTCATCAATGAGATCATGGCCGATCCGTCACCTCCTGTCGGTCTGCCGGAATGTGAATACATTGAGTTGTATAATAATTCGACGTTTCCTGCGAAGCTAGACAACTGGAAGCTGATCATCGGAGAGAGTGCCATACTCTTGCCGTCATTTATCCTTGCTCCCGGAGATTATGTTGTGGTTTGCGGTGAAGAGTGTGTGGGAGCGTTTGCTCCCAGCACGCCAGTACTGATGTTGAAAGGATGTCCGGCGCTGGCGTATGCCGGGCAGTTTGGTGTGCTGAATGACCGGAAGGGTATGCCCGTTTCTTTTGTTCATTATACCGACCGGTGGTATGAGCCGGGATATAAGTCGGAAGGAGGCTGGGCGCTTGAACAGATCGATCCTTCCAATCCCTGTGGAGGAAGCGGTAACTGGCTGGCATCCTCCGATGTGTCTGGAGGAACACCCGGAAGGAGGAACTCGGTGTCAGGTAAAAATCCGGATCAGATACCGCCCGAAGTGGAAAGGATCACCTGTACCACCGATACCAGTATAATCGTATGGTTTAGTGAGGCCCTGTACATTCCCTCGGTACTTCATCCCACCAATTATGAAGTGGACCAGGGCATCGGTCATCCCGATACCGTTACTTGCCTGTTCCCGGAATACAAAACCGTCTCTCTTCATTTCAGTAGCAGTTTTCTCAGGAATAAGATCTATTACCTTGATGTTAAGCCCCGGATTATGGATTGTTCCGGGAACCTTCCTTCTGCTGTAATGACCGCAAGATTTTCAATCCCGGATATACCATCCTCCCGGGAACTGATCATTAACGAGATTTTGTTTAATCCTTCACCAGGCGGATCCGATTATGTGGAGATATATAACCATTCGGATAAGGTGCTGGATCTTGGTAACATCCAAGTGTCGGGATGGAATGTTGGCACAGGACAGCTGGATGATCCCGTCACCGTTTGTCCGGGAGGATACTTAATGTTTCCGGGGGATTATCTCGTGCTGACGGTTGATCCATATATGGTACAGGATCAATACCCGGTGCACGATCCTTCCGCTTTTCTGCCCATGGAAAGGATGCCCTCACTGCCCGACAGTGAGGGTACGGTGGTGCTTGTATCTCAATGGAGTGAAGTAGTGGATGAATTCAGGTATCACGAAGATATGCACTATCCGCTGATCATCGATCCGGAGGGAGTATCACTGGAAAGGATCAGTTTTGATCGGCCGACTCAGGACAGGAGGAACTGGCATTCTGCCGCCAGTACTGTGGATTATGGCACACCGGGCCTGCAGAACTCACAGCACATTGACAATCCGGAGGAAGATAAAGAGATTATGATTAGCCCCGAAGTATTTTCTCCTGACAATGACGGATACAATGATGTGGTCAGTCTGTTCTATACCTTTCCGGCGTCCGGGTATGTGGCTGAAATCATAATCTACGATGCCGATGGGAGGGTTGTCAGGAAGCTGGTGCAGAACGGGTTACTTGGAGCACGGGGATCGGTCACCTGGGACGGGTTGAATGATGCCGGGATCAGGGCACCGGTAGGGATTTACCTGTTTTATGTGGAAGTATTTAACCTGAGAGGAGAGGTCACAAGGTACAAGAAAACCTGTGTGCTGGCCGGGCGCCTGTCACGCTGATTCTCGTTTCACTCGTATGGAGCCGGGAAGCATCAGTACGAAAACAATGGCAAGGAGGGCTATCACGGCACTGATCCTGAAGGTGGTCTCCAGTCCGAATATGTCTGATGAAAGCCCGACCAGCAATGCTCCCAGTGATTGTGTCAGAAATATCATGGTGAGGTAAACGCTGTTGATAAACACCAGATGATCGGTCTCATATTCGGTGATAATGGCCAACACTACGGGGGTAGGTGCCACCAGGAAGAAACCCAGAACAATCAGCACAGGGATGGTACTCCATCCTTCGGTAAAAAGAAATACCCACATGAACAGTGGAGCAGCAATGGAAATGATCAGCAGGGTGGTTTTCCTTCCGATTTTGTCAGAGATCGTACCCGCATTGAGGGTTCCGATGGCTCCTACCATCTGTAGGACGGATAATGATATTCCTGAAAACTCGTACATCCCTGTTTTGGCTGTGATATAGGTAGGCAGGTAATAGGTAAGGGCTGATTTCATGAACGCGCCGGCAACGGTAAAACCCGTGATCACAAGAAGGAGGGGGAGAAAGCGTTTAAACAGGCCCCGGTAATCAACCAGCCGGTTGTCATGTCGTACCGGTCCCGAGAACTCGGTTTTCCTAAGTCGGAGATACAGGAGGAGGGAGGCAAGGATACCAAAAGGTATGAGCCGGTAAGTACCTTCAAACCCCCAGAGGGATACAACACCGACAATGACCAGCGGTCCCAGCGTGCGACCTATTTCACCTCCCAGCATATACAGGCTCATACCCATACCAATCCTGTTCCCTGAAAATTTCTTTACCAGGACCGGTGTGGGGGCATGGAACAATGTGGAGCCCAGCCCGCTGATGAACAACAACACGGCCAGCATGGTATAACCGGGAGCCACACCGATCAGGCTCATGCTGATGGTGGTGACGGAGGGAGCAAACATCACAAAATATTTGGCCTTGACATTGCCTCCATAAAGGCCGACCATGAATGTAAAATAATTAGGCAGCAGCTGGAACACCGACAATAATCCGGCTTTTGTGGTTGAGATGCTTAGTTTCTGGATGATGAGAGGGAGCGACTGTGCCAGGAAAGCGGTGTAAAGGTCGTGGATGAAATGGGCAATGGAGATCACCAGAACATTTGCCCTTCTGAAGCCGACTGTGGTTTGCATGTAGAGATTGCCTGAGGAGTCAAAGGGTACCGATTAGTTCTTTCATGATAACGGTCATTTGTTTTTCTGCCTGCCTGGCAATCTTTTGCACATTCTCATGGGTGATGACCTCGATCTTCTCGGGTACACCCAGATCAGTGATGATTGACATGGCGAAACAGGAGATTCCCATCTGGTGTGCAACAATGGTCTCAGGAGTGGTGGACATACCTACGGTATCGGCGCCGATAATCCTGAAATACCGGTACTCGGACGGAGTTTCATAGGTGGGGCCCGTTGTGGCAAGATAAACACCCGTCTTAACGGCTATCCTGTGCTTTTCTGCGATGGCCAGGGCTTTCTCAATAAGTTCTTTTGAATAGACGTGGCTCATGTCAGGAAATCTGACACCATATTCTTTTTCATGTTTACCTATCAGCGGATTTGGTAACAGGTTAATGTGATCTGTCTGTATCATGATGTCACCGATCTCGAAATCAGGATTAACACCTCCACTAGCATTGGAAAGGAACAGGTATTTTATACCCAGCTCTTTCATTACGCGCACAGGGAATGTGATCTGTTGCATGGTGTAACCTTCATAATAATGGAACCTTCCCTGCATGGCGATTACTTCTGTCCCGTTCAGATGGCCGAACAGAAGTTGGCCTTTATGACCCTCAACAGTCGGGACAGGAAAATGGGGTATATCTGCATAATCCATCGCATGCTGTATGCTCATCTCATCGGCAAGCCCGCCCAACCCTGTTCCGAGTATTATACCTGCCTTTGGTGCTGAACGTATCTTATCCCTGAGAAAGGTTGATGTCTCTTTGATTTGTTTTAACATACGTGAGTATTATTTTATCAAATGCTTCTTTTTCTCCAAACAGTAAGTCCACTTTCACAGGTATATAATACATAGCATCCTGCAGATCCTTAGGTAATGTGAGCTGTCTGAACCGCACGGCATCCTTTTCTGTAGTAATAATCAGCTTGTTGACATTCCCTATCTTTTTATAAGCATCATGAATGGTTTCAATATCTTTTTTCCGGTAGCGGTGATGGTCTGGAAACGATAGGGCTGAAAGTGAAGGCAAGGCGTTTCCTATCATTTTATTCAGGGGTAGCGGATTGGCAATACCGGTTACCAGTAATACGGAGTATTTTTCCCTGATGCAATGTTCAAGTATGACTTTTTCATTGGCCGGCGGGAAAACGGGTCTGATTTCATGATACGTAAAGGTGCTGAAGAACACCTTTTGCTCAGGCCGTGGATTCAGCCGGGCCAGCATGATGTTACGATCGTCAGGTGTCAGGCTTGCAGGGCATTTGGTAACGATGATGATATGTGCACGGCTTTTATTGTGTACAGGTTCGCGCAGGTTACCGGCCGGCAGCAGCCAGTCGCTGGTCAGGGGGCGGTGGTAATCCACCAGGAGGATGTTCAATCCGGCTGTTACTGATCTGTGCTGGAATGCATCATCAAGGAGAATGGCGCTGATATCCGTTCTTTCCGTCATGAGGGTGCGGATACCGTGAAGGCGGTTACGGTCAACCGCCACAATGATGTCCGGAAATTTTTGCTTTACCTGTACGGCTTCATCTCCGATCTCATCCGGACCTGACGATTCGGAGGCGATAATAAAACCCTTTGTTTTCCTCAGGTAGCCACGGCTCAGGCTGGCGATCCGGAATTCATTCTTCAACAAGGCAATAAGGTATTCAGTGTGAGGTGTTTTGCCTGTTCCTCCGGCTGTGATGTTCCCCACGGAAATCACGGGGAATGGGAACATATGTGAAGGTAGCCATTCCAGGGTATACAAATGATTGCGGATCTCCATTACCAACCCGTACAGCAGGGTAAACGGCCACAACAGGAATCGCATGCTGTTCCTCATTTTTTCCATCGTACAACGAACACCGGCGGGATGGTATAACGTCTCTGGCTTAATATATTTCAATAAAGTAAGGCAAGCGGGCCTGCAGGCGATCCATCCTCATTATATTCTGCAGATTCTCGTAGTACTTGTACTCGTTCCCCAGTTCTTTTCTTACGAAATGCATACGCACATCGCCGGCCAGTTCCCGGAGGAGTTGCTGGTAGGGGTCAACCGGTTTGGGGAGCTCAGTAATGGTATACTGTTCGAGTCCGGCCATTTCTTTTGCCACACGTATGGCATCGTTCAGTCCTCCGAAGCCATCAATCAATCCGTTATCCAGTGCATTTTTACCGCTCCATACACGGCCTTGCCCGATGGCGTCGACAGCTTCCTTGTCCATTTGCCTTCCGGCCGATACTTTCGATAAGAAATCGTTATAGGTTGTTTCAACGTTTGACTGAAGGAAATCGCGTTCCGCGGGGCGCAGCGGCCGGTAAAGGGAAAGGAAATCAGCGTATTCATTGGTTTTTACCACGTCGAATGTGATGCCAAGTTTCTGTTTTAGTAGTTTTTCTGTATTGGGAATAAGGCTGAATACACCGATAGACCCGGTAATGGTTACCGGGCTGGCAAGGATGGTATCAGCGGGAGAAACGATATAATATCCGCCGGATGCTGCCACGTTACCCATTGACGCCACCACTGGTTTTACACGGCTGGCAAGGTCTATCTCGCGCCATATCATGTCGGATGCCAGCACACTTCCCCCCGGAGAATTAACCCTCACAACGATGGCCTTGACCGTCGAATCTTCCCTTGCTTCACGCACAACGGCTGAGAATTTTGCTCCGTCAATGCCTGACTGCGTGGAGAGGGGCATGCCAATATCTCCGGAAGCATAAATGACGGCAATCTTGTCCTTTGTATATGTTTTCTTTCCGGCTGAGGCATCAACCTTCCTGTATTTTTCCTGACTGACAAACCTGACATCACGCCTTCCCGATGAATGGCTCAGTTCCTTCAACTCGGCAAGAACCTCGTCATAAAACTTAACACCATCGATCATTTTATAGTCAAAGGCACCCTGTGCATCCCTGATCATCAGATGATCGGCATATTTATTCAGATCGGCAGTGCTGATCCCCCTGGCTTCAGAAATGCCCGCCAGGATATGATCCCAGATGGATGATACATACGTCATTATTTGTTCCCTGTTTTCTTCACTCATCCTGTCGGTAATAAATGGTTCTACCGCACTCTTGAACTTGCCGTGCCGTATTACCTGTATTTCGACTCCCAGTTTTTCGAGGGCTTCCTTGTAGAAGGTTACCTCGGAACGGAGACCGAAAAACTCAAAAAATGCGGTGGGACTGAGATAGATTTTATCGGCTGCCGTGGCAAGGTAATAGAGGGATTGAGGGAGATATTCATCAGCGTAACTGATTACGAATTTACCGGACGATTTAAAATCGATCAGTGCGTTGCGAATCTCTTCAATAGTAGCAAAACCGGGCGAGATCAATCCCAGATCGATGTAAATGCCTTTTATGTTATTGTCATCCTTCGCCCTGGAAATGTTTTTCAGGATATCATTGAGCCCTGTCTTTATGCTGAAACGCATACTGACAGGGTCAAAGCCCTCCAGTGGGTTGGTGACCGACCGGTCAGGGATGACCTGGTTCATATTAAGTGAAAGGACCGAGTTTGAACGGATGACTATTTCTTTATCCGCTGAGGAGATCATGGTTCCGATGACCACCAAAAGAAAAAAGAAAAACACAATGGAAGTAATGATAATTCCAAGGATTGTTGCCAGGGTGTACTTGATGAACTCTTTCATAATAAATGGTTTGTTTGGCGTCTTACAAAGATAGAATCCCCGGGTGAAAAAATCATTAGCAGGGCGGAATAATTCTGT
Source organism: Bacteroidales bacterium (assembly GCA_034678415.1). GTDB lineage: Bacteria > Bacteroidota > Bacteroidia > Bacteroidales > VadinHA17 > JAXDBV01. Next base: position 3,723 of record JAXDBV010000258.1, on the reverse strand, counting down.
CTTTTGTTAAATTGTTCAATTATTTGTCACTTTGCTTGTAGTTAATGGGGATCGTAATGAAAAGAGGAGTGTTTTTGCTGTTTGGCAGCAACAGGGGTAACCGTCTGGGCAATATCTTAAAGGCGTTGGACAGGATCAGCCGGCGGGCGGGGCCTGTTCTTAAACGGTCATCGGTGTACGAAACCGATCCGTGGGGTTTTGAGGATCCTATAAGATTCCTGAATATGGTTGTCGAGATAGATAGCTCCCTTAATCCTTCTTCCCTCCTTGGATTGATTAAAGAAACAGAAGTGGGGATGGGTCGTGTGCGAAAGGGCCATTCGTACCGGCCAAGAAGTATCGATGTTGACATATTGTTATATAACAATCTTATCATTGATAGCGAAGCACTTACCATACCCCACCCTCATCTGCCGGCGCGACGTTTTGCCCTTGTTCCCCTGGTGGAGATAGCTCCCGGACTGGTACATCCTGTGCTCAGGAAAACGATGTCTACCTTGCTGAAACAATGCACCGATGGGGCGAAGGTGGATATGTACAAACCGTTCCTGGCCGTTTAGATCATTCCTTCATCAGCAAAGCTAAAATAATTTGTATCGGTAATTATAAGATGGTCGAGCACCTGAATATCCATGAATTTGGCAGCTTCTTTCAGCTTTTGTGTGATCTGTATGTCGGCATCGCTGGGGCTAAGGTTGGCCGACGGGTGATTATGGCACAGGATGATGGCGGAGCTGAGCTTTTCAAGCGCCGTTTTCAGCACCATCCTGACATCGATCACTGTTCCCGAGATACCACCCTGGCTGGTCCTGAACCTGTCGATGATACGGTGTGAACGGTTAAGGAGGAGTACCCAGAACTCCTCGTGAGGAAGATCGCCGATCAGTGGCTGAAATATATCGAAGACATCATGGCTCGAACCGATTTTTTTCCTTACGAGCACTTCGGCTGATTTTCTTCTCCTGCCGAGCTCGAGCGCTGCCACAATGGATATGGCTTTGGCTTCACCAATACCCTTGTGTGCCATCAGGTCGCTGACGGTATATTTTCCGAGCTCATTCAGGTTGTTGTTGGCACCTCCCAGGATGCGTTTCGCCAGCTCCACAGCTGATTCCTCCCTGTTACCTGAACCGATCAGAATAGCAACCAGCTCGGCATCGGAAAGGCTGCCCAGCCCTTTTATCAGGAGCTTTTCCCTCGGCCGGTCCTCAATGGCCCATTTCTTAATGCTCAACTTTCCTTTCAAGGCCATGATATGCTGTGTAGGAAGGAAAAATAAATATACTAAATTCTCTTTAAGAAGTGCATACCATAAATAAAAAAGCCTTCCGGGAGGGAAGGCTTTGATGTATTGCATGATATCCTACTGCAGGCTTTTTACACGTTTTGCCAGTGAAGATTTCAGGTTGCCGGCCTTGTTTTTGTGTATGATGTTTTTCTTTGCCAGCTTATCCAGCATGGACGCTACTTTCGGATATAACTCCTCGGCTGATTTCTTGTCGGTGGTGCTTCTCAGCTTTTTCACAGCATTTCTGGCTGTTTTTGCATAATATTTGTTTGCCTCTTTCCGGACATTGTATTGCCGGTTTCTTTTCTCTGCTGATTTATGGGTTGCCATCTTTTTTGTTTATCAATGTTTGTAGCCCGTAGGGGAATCGAACCCCTGTTACCAGGATGAAAACCTGACGTCCTAACCCCTAGACGAACGGGCCAGAGGCCAAGTTAAAACTTGGGTGTGCAAAGGTAAAATAATTTTCATTCTTGTCAATAGAATTGACAAAAAAATTAGGATCAGTACGTTATATCCGGGCACCCTGGTAATGGTACATTCAATAGCTAAAGATGTACCTCAGTGATATACCGCCATGGATCCTGAAGCCCAAATGCCCCAGCAGGTTCATACTGGGCATTATATCAAGGCTGACGTTGAGTGGGAGATCATCAAAGGTGTATTCCAGACCGCCCAGCACATCTACGCCTACGATTGGCCCGAGGGCATATTCATTCGACCACCGACTGTAATCATCATATCCCGCGTGGGCGCCCCCTCCGTAATACAGGTTCAGCCCCGGTGCTTCCTTGGTGGGTCTGTGCATCTCATAAAGTCCTGTGAGCTGTATCCCTCTGAATAATGTGGAAGCGATAAGCTCCACCGCCCCCTCATCATTCAGAAAATGCTTGAAGGTTATTCCATAGGGAAATCCTCCCCGGATACCAAGGGATGTTTTATATTCCTGTGATTGAACCGTGGTTGTAACCAGGAAAGTGCTGATGAATAGTATCAATAACTTGGTTTTCATGTTTTTTTAATTAAGGTGACAAAAATACGCATTAATATTTTTCCGGCAAAAGAAAGGTGTTGACGAACTATCGATCCATGAGCAACAGTCATGGAACAACCGAATCACTGACACACCTGACCGACAGGCCAGTTGTTTTCATCTCCATGTTTTTTAATACTTCCGAGCGGCTTTCATTAACAAAGTAGTAATAAGCAATGTTCGAAGAATACTCTGTTGAGGTCCAGAATCCGCTGAATTCTTCCAGTCCGCTGAAACTCATGCTTGTCTTTGCACCTGCCATCAGGCACTCAAAGCCTGAGGAGCCATTAACCTGTAACTCGGGACATCGTGGGTAGAGTTGCAGCAGATCTTCCCATTCCTTAACCGATGGCAGATGCCACCCATCAGGGCAGATCCCCCGGGCACTTTCCACTCCGGCATATTGCATTGCCTCATCCCAGGTGTAAAGTCCTCCATAGGTATGGAACAAGGTAGTGTCATTGCCGTACGCATATTTTTCGTACCTCGCATTATCCGAAGGTTCACTGGAAGATTGTATGTAATATCCAATGTTAAGGTTTTCAGCCATCCACCACTGGTTGCCAATTTTTACAATGCTGTAGGTTTTCCCGTCACGGACATCAGTCATCACAGACTTGGGATTTGGCTTGAAATCCTCGTTATTATCCCCGCACGATGAAAGCTGGAGAAGGAAAACGATCAGCGTTATGTATGGAAAGAGACGCATATGGATTATCGGTATAGGTTACTAAAGGTATGGAATTCCGGTGGATAGATGCATCATGCCAGTTCGATTTTTCCTTTCATATATGTTAAGGCTTTCCCGCCGATCAGTACCCGTTCATCCTTCATTTCGCAAAACAGCTCCCCCTGCCGTTTTGAAACCTGCAGGGCACGGAGCTTTGTTTTCCCCAGGCGTTGTGCCCAGAATGGTATCAGTGTCGTATGGGCTGATCCGGTTACCGGATCTTCATCAATACCCACGCCGGGGGCGAAATAACGAGACACAAAATCGACTCCTGTGCCGGGTGCTGTAACAATAATACCCGGTATACCTAATTGCTTCAGGAGAGGGAAATCGGGGTGGAGGTTCCGCACCTCTTCCTCCTTCGAATAGAGCACCATGATATCCCTTGACTTCCATAGTTCCAGCGGTTTTTGTCTAAGTGCCCGTACCACCACCTCCTCCGGCCCGGCTTTAACCGGCATTGTTGCAGGGAAATTCAGCACGAGCAATTCCTTTTCACGGGTTACATACAGGTATCCGTGGGCACTGGAAAGGAACCTGATCTCGTGCCCGGGGTATGCCAGATCATGGAATATCACATGAGAGGCTGCCAGGGTGGCATGCCCGCACAGGTCAACCTCAACGGTAGGAGTAAACCACCGTATCTCGAAATGATCTCCCCTGTTCACGAAG
>JAXDBV010000257.1:0-2678 GCA_034678415.1 Bacteroidales bacterium | reverse complement strand
AACCGCTGTTGATCCATTGCATCAGCCTCCACGGACCCCCGTCGCTCACCGTGCTCATGTATTTCTGCACGAGCGGATCGCTCAGGTCAAACCGGGGCGTGAGGCCACACATATCGTATGCCCCGGTGACATAGAACGACACGGTATCTTCACCCCGCACCGCCTCCAGCAGGAACTCAGACCTGTTGGCTATTGTCATGCCTCCGGGCCAGACCGATTCACCCACATCCTCCAGGTACGTGTCGAAAGCAATCATGAGGGTATCGCCTGAGGCAACGGGAGCAGATGTTTCTACGTCGAGGTAGAAGAAGGCATTGTCGTGGCGGCATTTGATGGACCGGACAGTGCTCCCTGACGGCTGCACGGCATAGCTGTTCCATGGCGGGCTGTCCTCCTGTTCGAAGGCGATGAGCCCGAAGTTCTGTTCCGGCGAGGTGACATTATGCCACAGCTGCCTCGTCGGCACCCACTGCCCCCCAATCCATGATGAATAAGCTTCCAGGTACTCAACGATCCAGGTGCGTTTGAACCATTCATCCATCCATGCAAACATGAACCCTCCCGAACAGCCCGCATCGATGATATTGTTCATGAGCCTGATATTCATGGTGCCCTGCTGTGTTTCCGACAGGCCTCCGTGATGCATGTTAGTGAATGACTGGTGGGCACTGCCCCAGCTCGAGGGCACACCAAACTCGGCAATCACCAGCGGAAGGGATGAGTAGTGACTCTTTAATGCGGTGAGGTACCCCAGGTAGCTGTTCGGACCCTCACCATCGCTGTATGTACGGTACAAGGGATCATCGCTGATGAAATCCGGGTAGTAAGGATAGGCATGGTAGCTGGCAAAAAGATAGGCTTGGCCGCCCGTCTCCACGATCCTCGTGATATCGATGGAAGCCTTGTCCTCGTCGGTATGGATCTCCGTCGGGTGCACCAGAGGATCGAGCGTCGGCCAGCTGGAGATACTTACAGGCCTTTTCATGACGTAGCTGTTCCATTCATAGCTTATCGTCTGATCAAGCATACGGGTAACAAACACCTCGGAAGCCGGGGCGTCGGTGACACTTAAGTAGTTGCCGGCCCACGCGGTGGCCTGCGGATGGTAGCGGTTCGTCGAATCCACCTCCTGCGGGCTTATCTCCCTGCCAATGATATAACCTGCGATCCAGGGCGAAACATCGGTGCGATACCGGCCGTATGCTTTTCCCGGCCTGAAAGCAATGGTTTTATTGCCATGCATGCAGTCGATCACCTCGTAAACCGACATGATGAAGGATGGCAAACGGTTCATCAGGTCATATTCCCGGGGCGTGAACGGATCGGCTACCTCGTCCAGCCATATCCCCTGGAAAAGATACAGTGGTTTTGCGGGATGACGGAGGTTGTACTCCGCCAGCTTTTCATAAAACACCGGGGGATGTAGGGTATAGACACGCACCGTGTTGAATCCTGCTCCTACCATCATCTCAATCCATTGTTCGTACATAGCGGGTGTGATGGCATAGGCGATCTCACCGGGGAACGTGCCGGGTGGCGATGAGCCCAGGTTGATCCCCTTGAGTATCATGGGTATAAACTGTTGCCCGTCATTGCGTGCGATATAATCGCCCAGCGTTTTGAAAGGCTGTGCCAGCTTAGGGCAGATAACAAGGTTTATCACCGTGTCCTTACGTACAGTGATATCCGTCAGGCGGGTTGTATGGTATCCTTGTTTCTGCGCCGCGGCGATAGCCGGCACCGCGTATCCTTCACCCGGGGATAACAGCCCGGAAGGCGGTGGCATGAACATCTCTATCCCCTCGGGAGCCGCGTAGGCAGAGACACCGATAGCCTTCACCAGCCTGCCCGTATGGGTTATACCTCTGAAGGTCAGAGCATAAATATAATATCCGGGCAGACACGACGAACCGTCAGCGGCCGTACCGTCCCATACAAGACGGTACGATCCTGCCGTGAGACCAGGGATGATCATTTCGCGTATCTTCCTCCCGCCAAGATCATACACCGAGAACCGGATATCGCCGTCGACGGAGATGATGAAGGGTATGTTTGTGGAGAAACTGAAGGGATTGGGAAAGGGCACATCCACTTCAAACAGTCCGGGTTCCGGCGGATAGATACCCGACAGCCGGATGCTGTACATACCCTCGGCATCTGAGGTGGAAGAGAAGTCCTTCGAGTTGACCGTAAAGGTAACCGCTGCCCCCGATACGGCAACGCCTGCCGGACTGGTTACCTGGCCGGTAAGAAAAATATCACCTGCAAAAAGAGACAGTGGAAGAAGACAGAATAATGCCAGGATGAAGGAAGGAAGGAACCGGAAACATGCTTTGATATGATTCATGGATACAACCCCTGTCGGTAACAGCACACACGGCAAATATACGATTTTTGAGGCCCCGGCAAAGTTTTTACCCTGCAGGATCGGTATAAGATATCAACAAGCGTTGAAACATGAATCCCTGGAATTCAGCAACCGGGAGAAAGGATCAGATTTTTCCGGAAGGTATTTCTTATGCGAAAAATATTTAATATTTTATTATATATAATCAAAAAAAAATAAAGGTACGTTACCGCCCCTTTAAATTTTTACACAACGTAATACTCCTTTTTGTTATTTGCTTCAGATCTGAAGAAAATCACAACTAGAGGAAGCGAAGGAATTAAGGGAGTCA
>JAXDBV010000256.1:0-10327 GCA_034678415.1 Bacteroidales bacterium | reverse complement strand
TCAGTCTGTCATTCCTCGGTGAGGAGGAATATATCCTGGAATATATCGAAGATGGATTAAATGCTGCCAGACATGCCGCCGATTATATTATTAAGGAACATCAGGTGACCCGGAGTTCATATGTGGAAATACGGATGGAACCAGGTGGGGGTTGGCTGGGAGTGGTGAGAAAGAAACAATAAAAAAAACCCTGAGGCGAGCAGGGTTTTTTTATTCGGTTTATTGTTATTGCAGCTGGAATGTGATGGGAACAATGTACCATACGTTAACAGGCTTACCACCCTGTTTGCCGGGCTTCCATTCAGGAAGGAGTTTAATCACTCTCATTGCTTCAGCATCGAGGGCAGGGTCAACACCCCTGAGAACAGAAACCTGGTCGATACTACCTTTGTAGGTAACACAGAAACGTACAATAACTTTTCCCTGGATATTGTTTTCCAGGGCAATCTCAGGATATTTGATATTTTCATTGATGAACTTGAGCAGGGCTTCATCGCCACCGGGGTATGAGGGCATCTCCTCTACCACGATGAACACTTCGGCGGGTGGTGTATACTCTTCCACCTCTTCCTGCACCGTCTCAACAATTTCAATATTCTCCTCATCCTGTACGGTCTCTACCACTTCTTCTGCAACCATGATCTTCACCTGGTCTTCAGGTTTGACAGTATCGACCACTTCAGGGGCAACATATTTAACCTGTTGCTGTTCCTGCGGTGCCTGCGGTTCTTCCGGTACCTCAACCTTGAGTTCGTCGGGAGTCTGCAGGTTTTCCATCGTGGCGATTACTTCTCTTTCTGTCCGTTTCTTATGACCCTCACGGACCTTTGCCATAACGTGTGGAGTGATTACAGCTGCAAGCATAAAGATGAGTCCGATTGTCAGGGACACCATCATCGTACGGCTGTACTTCCTTCTGATGTTATAGGCTCCATACTCCTTATTCCGGTTTGTGAATACGATATCATCAAATGCCGGAATGCTGATCCTTTCCTTTGCCATAATCCTTCTAATTTAAGGTTATCTCTGGGCAGTGGTGGAAGCCGATTGTATACCCAGCGTTGTCTCCACCATTTTCTCTTCTACCCAGTTAATGTCAACTAACGTATACCGGGCAATACCAACAATCGACATCTCATCGAGAATATCGACAAGATTGGAATAAACCGACGTTTTGTATGCCTTGATCAGAACAATAGGACCTGTATCGTCATCAATCTTCAGCTTTCGGATGGCAGCAGCCACTGAGTCACGGGGTATGTCAATCTTACCCGTGATCACCTGCTGGTTGAACTCATCGATTTTCCTGAACAGGGCTTTGTTCCGGTCGAGCAGGATCTGCCGGATCCCCGTGGCACTGAAGTCCGTTTCCCTGAGGGTAGGGGGATTCTGGGGATCAGCTTTTCCGGGATACCAGAACACCCTGTCTTCAGGTCCGAGGATGATGTTCAGTGTCCGGCTTTCAGCAATTTTCGGAGGTTCATATTTGTCATCCTTCTTGAGTTTTTCAGGAAGAACGATTTCCATGATCTTCGGTTTGCTGAAAGCGGTGGTAAGCATGAAGAAAGTGATGAGCAGACACATGAGGTCCACCATCGGGGTCATATCTACTTGAGCAGGAAACTTCTTTGGTCGTTTCTTTCCACCCTTTTGTTTGCCTTCCGCCTGTACTATCTCTGCCATATTACTCCTGTATTTCTTGGGTTACTTGGATTGCTTCAAGGCTGGTAATCAGATTGAACCTGTTCACACCTCTGTCCTGGAATATATCGAGCACCTGTTTTACAATGGGGTATTCCACCTTGGCATCACCTTTAATGCACGCCTGTACATTCTTGTTGACTTCACGGGAGCAGAACACCCACATGGATAACTGGTTGTTCAGAGAGTCGATGGGTATACCGGTTTGGAGTTCCTTAGCTTCAGCCAGGTTGGGAGATGAAAGATATTCTTTCATACGTTCGATAGGTACACCGAAGGGTGAGTTGAATTTCTCAAATTTTCTCAGTTCTGTCTCGGTGAACTCTATATTGTAGCGTTTCCCCATCTCTGCCAGTATCTTGGGCCTGTATTTCAGGAGGGTATCCGGGCCATTATCCACGTTAAAGAAAATACGGTCATCACTTGAAATCAGAACCGTCATGATATTGGCATCCGGCACAGTTTTTTCCGATACGGAGAAAGGCACATCAACAGGAGCCGGTTCCTGTGGCCTGACGGTTGCTGTCAGAATAAAAAAGGTGAGCAGCAACGAGAACAGGTCCACCATCGGCGTCATGTCGATGCGGGGAGTTTTAGTTGGTAACTTGATTTTTGGCATTTTTCAACATATATTTTTTCTTATCACCCGAAAGAAAATGTCATCTGTTTACTTTTTCAAAGAAGCGGCAAATGTCTGTGCCAGGCTGAATCCGGCCTCATCGATCTTAAACGTATAACCGTCGATTTTTGTTGAGAAATAGTTATACATAAAGATGGCAATGGTTGAACCGGCGATACCGAAGGCGGTATTGATAAGGGCTTCGGAAATACCGGTGGCCAGGGCCAGTGCATCGGGTGCGCCGGCTTGTGCCAGGGCGGCAAATGCACGGATCATTCCGAACACCGTTCCCAGAAGACCGATAAGCACGGAGGCGGATGCAAGGGTGGAGAAGATCACCATATTCCTCCCCAGCATGGGCAATTCCAGTGCGGTGGCTTCTTCCAGTGATTTCTGAATGGACAGTATTTTCTGGTCTTTTTCAAGTTCAGTATCTTTCTGAAGATCGCGGTACCGGATAAGGCCTGCTTTCATCACGTTCGCCAGTGAGCCTTTCTGCTTGTCACAGGCTTCCAGCGCTTCTTCAATCCTGTCTTCAGCCAAAAGGGTCTGCAGATTGTGAACAAACGTATTTAACCTTCCTCTCCCTTTGGCTCTTCCCAACGTGATGAATCTTTCAATCGTGAAAATGATCAGCGTGAGAACGCAGGTCATCAGGATAGGTACTATAAATCCTCCTTTATAAACGATTCCAAGGTAGTCCCCCGGCATGACTTCACCTTTCGGGTTCCCACCAACGAAATGAACAGGGTTCCCCATCACCTTAATGAACAGGATTATGGAAACACCTAATGCTATTAAGATAGCAAAAGTTGCAAACACTGACTGCAACACATCCTTGAATGAACTTCCTTTCTTACTCATTTTTGTATTGTTTTGTTATAGGTTTAAATTAGCTAATCTGCAAATATATATTATATATCATTTCATTTTCAAACTGTAACGCAAATAATATTGTATAACATAAATACTTAGAATCATTCTTAATTACTGGTCCAGTACCACATTATACACCTTCGTTTTTTTGGATACCGGAATTTCTTTTGCCTGGTATCCTCTGGCACTGAATATCAGGATTTCAGAGCTTTTCGGGATCTGGAACTTAAACGCACCGGCTGCATTTGTAAGGGTTTCGGCGGCGGTGTCCTTTACGCGGACGGAGGCTCCCGACAGGGGTTCACCAGCCCGGTTCTTTATCACACCCCTGATTTCATTAGGAACGATCATTCCCCTGATCCTCTTTTCAAGTCCACTCACATACTGGATCGACGATTTTGCCGACTGGTTGGTAGGATCAAGTTCAAGCACCTTGTCGTAATAGCTGAGCGATCTTTCAAGGTATGGCAGCTTTTCATCGGCTTCCTTCACCAGTTCAATCATTCTGAGGGAGACATTTGCCTTGCCCAGGTAACCCCTGGCCTGGTATTCCTTATTGTCGGGGGTGAGATTGATCATCCTGTCATAGTAAGCGCCTGCCTTGGTATAGTTCTCCTTGCTCAGGTAGTAATATGCGAGGTAGCCAAATGCTTCCATCATCTCTTCGGCATTTTTTACTGAGTCAGCGGCGGCCTTGTTCAGCAACAATTCAAATTTTGGGCGCGCGATGCCTGTTTTTGTATCAGGATCCCTCTGTGAATAGGTACGTGCAATCATCACGTATGCTTGTAAATTATCCGGGAATTTCTGGGTAACAGTGGTGAAGATCTCCTCGGCTTTCTTGTAGTTTTTTGCCTGGTAATAAGCCCGTCCGATCTGCATATAGTCGTTGGCGCTGTTTCTGCCCAGATCGAGCAGCTTTTCGCCGGTTGTTGCAGCCAGCTCGTATCTTCTGTAAGCATAAGCGTTCTGCGAAATTTCTGCCAGCAGTGTCTTGTCATTCGGATCAAATTCAAGCGCTTTTTCGTATTCCTGGAATGCTCTGTCGATCTCGGCATCAGCCTGGCTTATCCTGGTGCTCAGCCTGGAAAGCCGTTGGTTCAGCGTGTCAATGTTGGCCTTGTATCGGGCTTTGGCTGCACTGCCCGATGAGGCGGCAGAATAGTTCTTCATGGCTGTAACCAGCTCGCGGTTATACCGGATGGTGTCCTGCAGCATCCTTGAATAATCAAGATTCCTCCTGAGAAGTATCTTTGACAGGTACAGGTAGTCCTTCTTAATAATACGTTCAGGTGAACTGGAGAAAAAGGTTTCCATGTACCTCAGGGCAGCATCAAGATCAGGATTTTCCTTTTCAAAACAGGAATATGCTGCAATACGATTCAGGTATGCTCTCGACTGGTCGATCTTGAAAATCTCTTCCACATTTCTCACCACCTCATCGTACTCTCTAGCATAGAACAGGGATGTTACGTACCTGATCTGCGCGGGAATATTTCCCTTGCTGAGTTCCAGGTATTTACGGAAGTATTCCTTTGACTCATCAAACCGGGCGGCGGACGCATATAGCTGTCCCAGTTCCCGGTAAGCCGGTGCATAGTTTGCATTCAGGCTGATGGCTTTTTCATAGAAGGGGATAGCTGCCATCAGGTTGCGCCCTTTCACGTATATACTGGCGATCTTCATATTAGCAGTGGGTGAGGTCGGATCATTGTCCTGAGCCAGGTTGTAATTCCTGATGGCCTGTGAACCATCGTTCACCAATATGTAAATATCACCGGCTATAATATAAACATCAGGATTCCTCTTGTCAATCTTCAATGCTTCTCTCAGAAACGGCATGGCCAGCGAGGTATCCACCCTTTCAAAACGGATACAGGATTCAGCGATCTTGGCCAGGGTATAGGCATAGTTCTTCGGATTCGCGATCTTTTTCACTTTTTTGTAAGCCGGTAACAGACTTTTGGCTTTCATCCTGTACTCCTGTGCCTTCTGGTCGTCTCCAAGGTAGAAAGCTACTTTTGCAAGGCCAACATAATTGAGCGGATTATTAGGCTCCGCCTGAATACCTTTGTTATAAAGATCCCGTGCCTGGTCTGTTGATACTTTAAGGGAGTTGGAGATGGTATCGGAGAAGAAGTTCAGCAGGACATTTTCGCCATAGAAGAAATATGCATTGCTGTTACTGGGTTCCTTCTGCAGCAATTGCTGGAATGCCGTTTCGGCCAGGTCGTACTGCTCACTCTTGGTATACTGGATAGCTGTCTGCAAATCCTGAGCATTCAGATCGCTCATCATGGCCACACCTATCAGTCCGCTCAGGACCAGCATCATTTTTAACTTACCTTTTTTCATAGCGCATTTAATATTTTATTTGAGACACTTAATGACTTTTTACTTCAATGAGCCTGACGGGCATGGTGGCAGGTACCAGTCCCGACTTCAATACAATCCTTTGTCCCTGGTCGGCTGCTACCCACTGCATGAATCCCCTGCCCAGCCCGAGAAATGTTTCCCTCGACATAATATAGACATCCCGTGTGAAAGGGTATGACCGCTCATATATGGAACCTTGGAGGGGATATGCAAAACTGTCATCCAGGAAGGGTAACGATACGGCAACGACTTTTATTTTGGTAATGAAGCTCATGCTGGTTGAATCATCCTTGTCACTGATCCAGTTGACGCTAATGATTCCCAGTCCGTCAGGATCAGTTGAAATATAATTGATCACTTCCTCGTTATTGTTCAGGGCATAGAAATTTGCTGGCAGGGTTGTGTCGATCTCAAATTTTTCCTTGAAATACCTCACATTTCCTGATTTTGTGTTGTCAAAGACAACCTTTATATCCCCCAGCCTGGAAGAAGGATTGACCTGGTTCCATCGGGTTATTTTTCCCAGAAAGATATCCCTGACATTTTCATAGGTGAGGAGGGAATCCGGGTTGCGTCTGTTCACGATCAGTGCCAGGGCATCATGAGCCACAGCCACCGATTTGACGATGATCTGTTGATCGAGCAGGTATGCAACCTGGTCATCGGTCAGTAAGGTACTGGTAACCGCCACCTGAACACAATCCCTTAAAAAATCAATTAAAACATCATATTCAGGTTTGTATACAGGAGTTATCGTTGCGTTCCTGTATAAACCGGTAAAGGCGTTTATCTCGGCATCGATCAGAGGCTGGAACGATTCATCCACACTGATCACGATATCCCCGCGTGTGGGGGTCTCATTCAAGGGTTTTTGCCTGCCGGAGCACGAAGCGAGAATCAGCACAAGCAATCCCATCATAAGCAAGCCCTGCCGATCTTTCACATTATGCAATCTATTCCTCATTTCCTGCTATATTAACGCTTTTTAAAATTTGTAATTATACAAATTTTTGATCAATTGACTGCCTGTTCTTTACGATAATTTTCCACCTTTTTCCCATAGCCTTTTACTATAAGATGTCAAAAATGATTCCATGGATGCCTCGGAATGTGAAATGTTAACATTTATTAACACTGCTTTCTCCTATAAAAACAGGCGTTTGCGGGTATTATCATCCTCTGGTTCCTCATCAGAAAAAAATTCTTCCTTCACTTTTTGCACTGTCCTGAAAGCCCTGGCAATGCCGTATAGTATCAAGGTAGATCCTAACACAATTCGGATAAATTTATCGTACTGGCTGAACAGGGGAGAGAATATGAGATAAAATCCCAGACCAAGGTAGAAAAAAACCATGACTCCTCCGAAAACAGTCATAACGCGCTCATATAAATTCTTGTATCTCACTGTTATACTTTCTTGCGGTGTCAAAGTAAGTAAAATCAATTAAAATTATCAATAATAAATTTCAGTGTTTTAGGCCATCTGTCCAACTATTAAACGATAAATGAGGAATTTTGGTTGTATTTATTATATCTTTACCCGGCTGTATGCATGCATTCTTATTGATATGCGCAAGAATATCCTGGCTTTGTATTATTACATTGTACTCATCTCCCTCGCTGCAGGATTCGTTGTTTACAAAGCCTTGACATTTGAGAAGGTCAGGTTCAGCCATGACCGCTCTGCTGAAAAAGGTGTGCTTGACCTGACCGGGATGGACCCGGACGGAAAGATCGTTCCCCTGAAGGGTGAATACGAGTTTTACTGGTCTTCACTCTACACCCCTGCGGATTTTGATTCTCTGGTGCCGGTCATGACCGGTTATATGCGGCTGCCGGGATTGTGGAACGGGTACAGGGTGAATGGTGAGAAGCTGGACGGGAACGGCTATGCCACCTTCCGGTTGTGTATCGATTCCCCTTCACCGGGTATGTATGCCATTAAGATTAAGGAATTTGATTGTGCCTACCGCCTGTGGGCCAATAACAGAGAGGTGGGATCCGGTATCGTCGGGGAAAGCAGGAAGCAAATGGTTCCCGGATGGAAACGCAATGAACTGTATTTCAGTACCATCGACGGGAAAGTGAACCTGGTTGTCCAGGTGTCCAACTTCCATCACCGGAAAGGGGGACCTGAGGATATTATGCTCTTCGGGGAAGCCGATGAAATTATTAAGTACAAGACAAGCTCGGTGGCCACCGAAACCTTCGCCCTGGGTTTCATCCTTCTGACCTTCTTTTTTCACCTGGGACTGTTCTTCTTTCGTCCGTCCGACAAATCAAACCTTCACTTTGCCATCATCAACCTGCTGGTGGCACTCAGGCTGATGCTCTCGGGAGAGAAGCTCCTCCTGGATATGATACCCGGTATGAGCTGGTATATTGCCACCCGCCTGGAATACCTTTCAGTTGTGCTCCCGGCCGCGTTCTTTATTTTCTTCCTCCATACGGCCTATCCGGCATATGAGAGAAAAACAGCTACGTATACGGCTATCGTTATCGCCGGTATAATGTCGCTGATCATCATATTGTTCCCGGCATCGGTGTATACCTACATCGCTATCATCGTGCAACCTTTTGTCCTTATTGCAATCATATATTCGGTTAACTTCATGCACCGGGTATTAAAGAAAAAGGAGAAGCATGCTATTTTCATTATGCTGGGTATTTTGTTTTTTGGTATAGGCGCCGTCAATGAATTCCTGTTCTACAACCAGATGATCCATACAGGGTATCTGCTCCCCTTCACATTGCTGGTGCTTATATTCACTATTTCCTTTGGACTGTCAGGGAAATTTACCCACGCCCTTGAAGAGGCCACTGTCCTGAAAGCGGAGATAGAGGAATACAGCCACCAGCTGGAAGAAAAAGTGCTGGAGAGAACCATGGTTACCGAGAACCAGAAAAAGCTTCTTGAGGTGCAGACGGAAGAGCTGAGGATTGCCGTACGGCATCAGATCGAGCTGGGACAGTTCAAGGAAAATATGGTCAACCTGGCGGTCCATGATATGAAAAACCCCCTTGGAGCCATCATTACTCTCGATGAAAACGCGTCAGCCGAACATATTATGCTGGCACGATGTGCGGGCAACCAGCTGATGAACCTTGTACAGAATATTGTAGAGATACAGAAGTTCGAGGATGCTGTTGTCAGGCTGAAGCCAGAAGAACACGACCTGAATCTCTCTGCACAGGAGGCCGTCATGCAGGTTTCTTTCCTGTCAAAACAGAAGAAAATCAGTATGTTCAACAACCTCCCTTCATCCACGTTGACCACGTATGATCCCTATATGATCGAAAGGGTCTTCGTCAACCTCCTGCAAAATGCAGTGAAGTATGTACCGGAGGGAGGTACCGTTGCCATTGAGCTCATGGAGAAAAACAACAGGGAGATAAGAGTGAGTGTGAAGGACAACGGACCAGGTATCCCTGAGAAGTTCCATACCGTAATCTTTGAAAAATACGGTCAGGTGACCGAATCAACCACGAAAAAGTCTACCGGCCTTGGGCTGGCATTCTGTAAGATGGCGGTTGAGGCCCACTCCGGCAAAATAGGCGTCATTTCAAAACCAGGAAACGGTAGTACCTTCTGGTTTACCCTTCCGGTCAATACTGTATAGGTACCTGTTGAGTTGTATTATTTAGTGATTGGTGTTAATATTTTAAAACATATTAAATAATATTAATTAATAATTTAAATATATTAATTATTATATTTAATATATTAAATATAAATATATTATTATTAATTATCAATTAAATATTATTAATTTATTTTTGTGTTTTATAAACAACATGAAGACAGAGTCGGATGATCACCGGTTCCCAGGGGCGGAGGAAATGGCCAATGCCGTGTCGCATCTTTCCGGTGCTGTGCTGGCCACGGCCGGCCTTGTTCTGATGTCGGTTTTTTCGGCTGTTCGCGGCAATGCCTGGCACGTTGTAAGCACATCGGTTTTCGGGGCAACGATGATCCTTACTTACCTGGCATCAACGATTGCTCACTGGCTCAAACCCGGCAGAAGCAAGGAATTCTTTTTTCAACTCGACCATATAGCCATTTTTTTACTTATTGCCGGAACATATACACCTCTCACACTGGTGGCTCTCAGGGGTGCTTTGGGATGGACTATGTTCGGAATAGAATGGACACTGGCCGTGACAGGTATTGTATTAAAGTTCAGCCATATAGGAAAAACAGGACAGGGTGTGAATTTCCTGTTCATCCTGCTCTATGCATTCATGGGCTGGCTTCTGGTTATTGCCATTGTCCCGATAGTAAAGACCTTCCCCCTGATGGGTTTTCTCTGGATTCTCATCGGAGGTATATGTTATACGGTCGGAATATTTTTCTACCGCGTAGCCCGGTTCCGCTTTCATCATCTGGTATGGCATATCCTGGTGATTGCCGGGAGTATCTGCCACTGGTTTGCCATCTTTTTTTACATCATACCTTCCCGCTGAAGGTCCACGATTCTATAAGCGGTATACACTTGTCCGTTTGCAACACTATTTTACGAATAACGAGATCAGATAATAGATACTCCCGCCGAGGATCATGGTGGATGGGATTGTGATTACCCAGGCAATCACAATATTGGTGGCTATGCTCCAGCGTATGGCTGACATTCTTTTGGTCATCACCACACCGATGATGGAGCCGGTGATGGTATGGGTAGTGCTGAGGGGGATACCGCCCAGGGAACTAATAATAATAATGATGGCTCCGGCTGTTTCCGAGCAGAATCCTTGCAC
>JAXDBV010000255.1:0-27725 GCA_034678415.1 Bacteroidales bacterium | reverse complement strand
AGCATGCTGAAGGATGAAGTGGACCGGTCGGTGGATCTGGTAAGGGAGAAGTGGCGGGCTGCGGAGCTCTTGCCGCACGATATGCATCAGTACCTGGTGGACGATGACACGATCGTTGAGATCACTTATCCTGTGCTGGAATATCCCGGGCGGGTCCGCGCGCTCAACCTGGATAATACCGATCACTTTGCCGGTGAGCTCACCGGCATCAAGGGTCAGTACCTGATCTTTGGTGACGGGCACGTGCTAAATATCAGGAAGCATGGTGGTTACCTTGTAAGCCTGGGTTATTAGCTATGGAAATCGAAAAGAAACGGTTTATTTACAGCCTGGTGGCTCCACTCTTCCTGGTGGTTGTCATGGTCCTGTTCAGGCTGGCCCAGGACTGGCTTGGAACCGATCTGTACTGGCTGGGAATCATGCCTAGGAAAGCGGAAGGGCTTATAGGTATTCTAACCACTCCGTTTGTTCATGCCAACTGGAGGCATCTTATCGACAATGCTATTCCTTTCGTGATACTTACCAGCGGTTTGTTTTACTTCTACCGTGACCTGGCTTTTCCGGTGTTTCTGTTAAACTGGTTATTTACAGGATTGCTGGTATGGACAGGGGCGCGTACCGCTTATCATGTGGGCGCCAGCGGACTGATCTATGGTATTGCTTCATTTCTTTTCTTTAGTGGCATTATTAGAAGATTTGTACCCCTGATGGCCATCTCGCTGGTGGTTGTCTTCCTGTATGGAAGTATGGTATGGGGGATCTTCCCGTTGAAGGAAGAGATCTCCTGGGAGTCACACCTGCTGGGGGCTGTGGCAGGATGGATGCTGGCCATTGTCTGCCGTAACAGGGGTCCTCAACGTCCCTTATACAGCTGGGAGACAGAAGAAGAGGAAGAGTTTGATGAGGAATACTGGAACGAGGTGCTGGATGCCCGGCTGGAGAAAAAGAAAAAAACAAGAGGGTAAAAATAGCCGTATCAGAAATCCCGTACCTTCTTTATCTTTTGGAAAGTTTTCTCCTTGAGGAGAAGGATTTCTGATACGGCCAGGCGTACAGATAACGTTAAATAGTGTTTGCTAAGGGCAATTCATATCCGCCAGGTTCACATCCCAGCAATTCCATTCGGTACCGGGAAATTTCACGGGATCCTTTACTCTTCCTGCCTTGGTGGTACGGTTCCATTCTATATTGATTAGTCCTGTCGACAGGGAGATGGTATAGGCTGCATCATATATCTCACCCGGGTTTTCTTCATACCTGATAAAACTGCCTGTCTCATTCTGTTGTGGTTCAACATAGGTATAGGTGATATCTCCCTCATCGGTCTCAAAGTTTTTATTCCACTCCACCTCAATAATTTTTACCGGCTGACCTTCCACTTCCTTATAGAGGTTCCAGGCGGCATGGGTATGATCGTACCTGACGATGCCGTCAAACCATTTAAATCCCTGATCAGGGAATGCTTTCAGTGCAATCACCATTTCCATGCTGAATTCATCGTTATTGATCCGTTTACCGGTAAGCTGTGCGGTATATGTCTGGTTTCCCCAGGTAAAATCATAAACCCACTTCCAGGTATAATTTCCTTCGTAGTTGGGGTCCTGCTGCAAAGCATAACCATACGCTGTTACAGGAAGGGCAAGGGTGACGGATGTAAAGAGATTCCAATAAGCCACGTTCAGAAAGGAGTGGGTAAAATGCTCGTATGAAATGGTACTTTTACGGTTTCCCGGCATTTCCTGAAAGTCGGAGAAATCCATAATGAGGCTCTCTGCCGGTGGCAGGTCAGGCCTGTCTTCCACAGGCTCCTTTTCACAGGATGCCATGAAAACCATCAATAGGACAGTCAATAATGCCATCCATGTTTTCGGACTGAACAGGTTTTTTTTCATCTTGATGTAGTATTTATTACATAATATAGTATACGTCGGAACGGAAGCAATGGTTACCTGAGAGGTTCATGGGAGAAATTGCAATGCTGCAGGTAACCGCCATTTGAATTGTCTTTTCTTTTTTTACCGGAAGCCGGCTACCGGCTTACCCTGTAAAACCGGGAATATAACCGATAAAGAGGTCATTTATTGTGAAATACACATGAAATAATTCCTGTTAACTGATTTTACAGAAGCAACAGTTAACCTGTCGCCTACAGGTTCATGACACTACGGGTCATGGGACGAAGATATGTCGGATACCGGTAATTGGAAGGATGGTATAATACTCTCATTGCAATCCTTTCCGCGGAATACCGGCAGTCACCAGGAAGTGTGCGATTTTTCTCGGGACAGAAATACTGAGGTAACGATACCATGGAATATTCACTGAAATTTCTTGTCATCCTCTGCTCCGGAATGCATTTCTAATAACTGTGCGACCCGGAAGCGAAGCATTTACATACCCGTGTCATTCTGTAATCATGTGGGAATGAGCGATACTGCAAAGTCTACCGGAAGATTCAGACCAGTAGTGCAGCCGGTAAATCCGGTATTTCCGCAGGGGAAGTTGTACATTAAAGATTTAATACAGTCGTGAATTTTCAGGTAACAAGGTTATATAACAGTATGGTGTAAGGTTTTATCGGTATACACGGACGTAATCCACCACCATTTCCTGTGGGAAGATAAAATCATCAATTCCTTCCATTCCTCCCCAGTTTCCTCCGACAGCAACATTGAGGATGAGGTAAAACGGTTTATTAAAAGGCCATTCTTTGTCGTTGCTCTCTTCGCTGGTGAATGTGAAATAATGGATATCATCCGCATAAACCCTGAATTCGTTTTGTTCCCATTCGAGGATATAAGTAAGGAACTTTTTCTCGCATCCGGGCACGGCCAGCCCTTTTGTTTTGTGGATGCCTGCAGGGTGACCATTGTTTCCAATATGGGCAGAAGCGAAGACCGAATCGGGCATGAAGCCAACGTGTTCCATGATATCGATCTCTCCCGGCGGCAGACCTTCACCGTATCTCCAGTTGGATGGCAGCATCCATATGGCAGGCCATATACCTCTTCCTCCCGGAAGCTTTGCCCGCACTTCTATCCTGCCGTACAGCCAATCTCCCTTCTGCCTGGTAATGAGGCGGGCAGAGGTATAATCCTTGCCTCTCCATGGTTCCTTTAAAGCCCTGATATGAAGATACTTACCATCCACGCTGGCGTTTTCGCTCCTGAACCCGGTATAATGCTGGAGTTCATTATTTCCCCATCCCCATTCATTGCCGTCCACATCAAAAGACCACCGGGTTGAATCGGGAAAGCCCTTGTACCGGAATTCATCTCTCCATACCAGCTTCCATTCCTTTTTTACAGCAGAAGAGTTTTTAATCCTTACCGATGCGGTACAGGCGGCAAGGCAGGTCAGGATCAGATAAATAACAGGTGTTTTGTACATGTTATTTTAGTTTTGCCTGTCATGAGCGTGGTATGTAAATGTAATATAAGCACTTTAAGGATTTATACCGGTCGACATATGTTATACCTCTGTAGATCAGTACATTAATAATTATGTTATTTCCCTTCTTCATAGCCGGACATAACACGAAAATGAGAAATTTCAGCAAAACTGAAAACGATTGAACGGAGACATTTTTTGATGGGATTAATTTCGGGATATATCTTCACAAGTTGTACACCTCTCCCTTGCTCCTGTAAAAAGGATTAATTGGTGCTGTATAACGAAAGAAGGCGAGGGTATTTCCCTCATCATTCTGTTCACCTGAATGGATGCCCGGACACAATGAACTGTTGTTTTACAGATACCGGCCGGCACATGAAAGGTGAGTATCTTCATCCCGTGTCAGGATATTTGTCTTAAAACATTGTGGATTAAAAATTCCGGGACAAATTGACAATATCATGTTTATTAAAAATATCCATTACCCGTGCAGTCCTGATCTCGTCAGTCGTGCATCCTGGTTTTTACGGTACTGTCGGAACCGGTATTTCATCAGGGATATAAGGTGATCCCGGATGATGGTTGGATAACCAGATATAAGAGCGATCTGAACGGATAGTATCCTTCCGGACCCGGCTAAGCAGGTTACTATTACATCCTTTGATACGAAAGGGATGACATTAGTTTCAGAAGGGCAACACACAGGGCTTTACTAAGGAATTCATTCCCTGTTTCAATGATTCCATAATAGTAATTTTAACCGGCATGATTGGATTGCAGGGTTGAACAGCATTCTGCGGGTGAAAAGGTGAAGATCATTCCCGGTGGAGTAACCATGTATGAATCAGGGACAAAGCAGAAAATACCCCTTGCTGTGCCTTACATCTTTCCTGTTTTGCAGAGAAGGCCAGAAATCATATCCCGGTGATGATGGATTTATTCTTTTTTAAGTTGCTGGATATGAATGTACAATACAATGGTTAACAGAAAGAAGCAACCGGCGATGATGAAGAAATTTACCCTGTGTTCAACGCCAAGCATATATCGTTCCAGGTTATCCAGGCTTGTCCGGTCAGGATTCCATAACGATTTTGGAAGTACGGAAGATAAAAATGCACATAGAATGCTGAACAGTCCTATTGCAGTGGAGAGCCATGCCGTCCAGTGCAAGGTTTTCAGAAACCAGGTTGGTGCTTTCATAACATTGAATTTTATTGGTACTTATAAATACAATTTACATAAATATCAACAATAATTCAATACCTGTCGGCAGGAGGTTTATGAAAGCGCCTGTTTATGTGATGAACTGAGGTTTGAAAGTGATGCAGGTTGGTGATATCAGGAGGCATGGGACAGTGGACTGACGGAGCTTTGTTTCGATGTTATTATAGGATAAGAAATGGATAACCTGCTTTGGGTTCGTAGCCAGCAAGACGGGTTAGTGTATGGTGGAAAAGGAATATTCAGACGGCAGGGGTAAATGTAGTGGATCTTATCTTCATCCGCCCTGACAGGAACTATCCCGATATCCGGCTGTTTCAGTTTTTTTACCCTTTAAGAGCAGGAGTTGAATTTTTTCGGCTTGCGGTGTTATTCTCATGCCGTAAGGTTTCCCGGGCCGGTGTTTACCGATAAAAAATCCTGATAAGCATAGGCATATCAGGATATTAATTATTGCTCCCCAGGCTGGGCTCGAACCAGCGACCCCCTGATTAACAGTCAGGTGCTCTAACCGACTGAGCTACTGAGGAATTTTGCGGGGCAAAAATAACAGCTTTTCTATAATTAAACAATATATTTGGGCAAAAAATTCCACCGAACAGGTGCATGTAAGATTTCAGAAGTCTTTTATTTCAAACCAGCGTACTACTGCAACATGAAACGGGTGCTCGGTATGGGGAATGCCCTGGTAGATGTACTGATACGGGTCAGCAGTGAGGATATCCTGACGGCTTACTCGTTACCGAAGGGCAGCATGCAGCTGATAGACCGGGAATTGTCAGACCGTATCATGTCCGCCCTTCCCATAGACCAGATGAAGCTGGTTTCCGGGGGATCGGCTGCCAATACCATTCACGGACTGGCACGTCTTGGCATCCCCACAGGATATGTCGGTTCCATTGGCACTGATGAACTGGGAGATTTTTTCCGAAAAGATATGGCTGAAGAGAATATTCAGCCGGTATTATTTGAATCCGAATTGGCAACAGGGAGGGCTATTACGTTTATTACGCCTGATTCTGAGCGTACATTTGCCACCTACCTGGGTGCAGCCTCCTCTCTTTCACCCGGTTATATTAGTCCAGCATTATTCCACGATTATGATGTGTTTTACATGGAAGGATACCTTGTACAGGATCAAGCATTGGTTGAAAAAGCCATGGATTGTGCGCGGCAGCTAGGCTTGAAGATCGCCCTTGACATAGCCAGTTACAATGTGGTGGAAGCCAACCGGGAGTATCTGACAGAAATCATCGGGAGGTATGTTGACATCGTGTTTGCCAACCAGGAAGAAGCCAGGGCACTCACTGGCATGGGGCTGGAGGAAAGCTTGCAGCGCCTGTCGGAGATGTGCAACATTACGGTGATCAAAACAGGTGAGAACGGATCGGTGGTGAGAAACGAGGGAAGGGACTATTATTCGCGGGCCTTACCAGTTACGCCGGTTGATACCACCGGGGCAGGCGACCTGTATGCCTCGGGTTTTCTGTATGGCCTGATCATGGATTACCCGCTTGAGCTGTGTGCCGACCTGGGATCACTACTGGCCGGTAATATCATCGGGGTTATCGGCACCAAGATGGATAATTATCGCTGGAGTGCCATTGAAAAACAGATAAAAAAAATGAAGCCCGGCTGACCAGGTCTCGTGTCTTTTGCAGTATTGACGGCTGGAGAATTCAGGATCAGTACCAGATTCCCAGGTTGAAAGCAACCGATCCCCGGTGGGTTTTGCCGGAGGAGGCCGGAAGCATTTCGTTTCCTTTATAGATATTGGTCAATCCGTAATTAAACCTGATACCTGGGGCAAGGGTAAGTGCATTCCTGATCCTGTAGTTGAATTCCAGGCCGGTGATGAACCCGAAATCCATATTGTAATATAGAGGGGTAATATCGGTTTTCTGATCGTCCATGAACTCAGAGGCATCATAAAGATAACTGCCATAAAGGCCTACAATCAGGTTTGTGGCATTGTTCAGGGTTTCGCGCCTTTTTATTCTCCTTTTCAGTATTGGTGAGGTGGTGGGTATCACAAATGAAAGTGAACGTCCGATTCTGTATTTATATAACAGTGCACCGGTGAGGTATGAAAGCGTCAGCTCCTGATCTTCCATCCGGTCGCCAATGTAGTGACGATACCTTTGTCCTCCTTTATCGATCAGCAATGCCTCCAGCTGTATTGAGGATTTGTTCCGGGAATACCATCCTGCGACAATACCGAGGGAATATCCTGCCTGAAAGATGGTTTTATACGATGGATCATGGCCGAAACCATCCCGGGTGGTCGCATTCAATAACCAGGTATTAGCCAGGTTCCCGGTCAACCCGAAATGCCAACTGTTTTGTCTGTTATCAAGAAGCATTAGTGAATCGGGGAGAGAGAAGGCATGATAGTCCAGTACGGGGTTTCTTATGTCAGGAGAAACGGGGCTGTGAGGGATTGAGCCTGAAGATAGAGGAGAAACAAAATACAGTACTTCTGTAACCGCGGGAACCACAAGGGGTGCATCCGCATTTTCGACGGGGGCTGTAATAACGGGTTCCGGGTAGTTTACCGATGGCTTATCCTGGGGGCTCACTAACGGTACTGATCGTTGTTCCTCCGTTGCCGACGCCGTCTCAGATCCGGGAGCAGTGACAGGTGAGGGTTGAGGATGGACTGTAGTCTGGTGGTCTGCTGTGGCAGTTTTACTGATGGCGGGTTGGACTTTTTCAGCGGGAGGTTTGATGAATTGGAAAACTGCGATAATACCTATGGATACGAGAAGTATTACTGAAGAAATGTTCCTGAGTTGCAGCAATGCTTTTTTCTTGTTCAGCCTTTTTTCGATCTTCATCCAGATATGATCCACATCAAGACCCTGCTCAATATGTTCCCAGGAATAATCAGGAGGGGCAGGGCGGTAATTTTCTATTCTTTCCCTGTAGACATCCACAATATTTTTCGTTTTTCCTTTCATTCCTTATCTAAAGACGGCATTATGTGTTATGCGTCAGCCATGATTTGAGCAGGCTTTTAGCCCTGGACAACTGTGATTTTGATGTTCCTATACTGATATTCAGCATTTCGGCGATTTCCTTATGGCTATACCCTTCCACTGCGTACAAGTTGAATATGAGCCTTGCACCCTCCGGCAGTTCAGACACCTTATTAAGTATTTCTTCGGTTTGAATCCTGTCAAGTATTTCCTCCGGTATTTCTTCATCCTGGAAGATGGAATCGCTGACAATATACTGTTGCAGTTTGGCTTTCTTCCTGTAATAGTCGATTGAGGTATTCACCATTGTTTTTCGTATCCATCCCTCGAGTGATCCGTTCATGTCAAAGGTTTTTAAGAAATTAAAGACCTTGATAAAACCATCCTGTAAAATATCCTGTGCCAGTTCACGGTCTCCAACGAAGCTCAGGCATATTCCGTACATTTTCGAAGCGAATTTATAGTAGAGAAGTTTCTGATATGCCCTTTCCTGTCGAACACAGCCCCTTACCAGTTCTTCGTCAGAATATTCTCTGGTATTAATTTTGTCGGGGTTTTTCATCCGGAGGCATTGAGAAATGACTAAACTCTTTTATGGCCATCCTTGTCTGTCAGGAGAATCCATCGTTCGAATTTAGTAAATTTCTTCACTGTTTTATTCAAAGAACCATCAATTATCAATAGAAAACTTTCTACCCTGTTACCGTGCACTCCGGATGAAATTATGTAATTCCTTGTTTTGACGCCGTCAATCCCGGGTTTTATTAATGCAATGATAAAAAAGGCATCTCCTTCATAAAACGAAGATATAACTTCAAAGGTTGGGAGATATATTTACATAATTTGATTATCGGTTATGAAACTGTAAGATTTGCAGTGACTTACATGAAGGATGATATATATCATCAATGTTTCAGGAAAAATTAAAAGAGGCCGGATATCAAATCCGGCCTCTTTACACCTGTTTATTGATGTCGGAGTTCAGCAACGATGATACAGGAATTACCGTTGCCTGAGATCATAGTCAGCACAATTTACCTGCCCACATACTGTATGACTGTTTTAAAACTAATGCAGTATGTTTGATATGTTGACGATAATAAGGAACAAATGGTTGGAAAGGAGAACCATTTTCAGCGCTTGCTCACAGGGTATTTAAATCCCAGGCTGACACTGACAGCGGCATTGTTGGTTCTGTTAAAGTGGGAAGGCATGTCTTTCGTTCCGTCATAAATATTTATGATACCGATATCGGTACGAATGCCTGGTGAAAGGATGAATCGGTTGAGGAGCGGGAAATCATGTTCATAGCCAAGTGTCAGGCCAAGATCGTTATTACGGTACTGGGAAGAGATATTGGAAAGTTCGGTATGGATTCTTTCCCGTGCCCTGTTGAGATGGCCGAAATAGGTTCCCGCGAGCAGGGTTGGGCCTGACGAGCGTGACGAATGTTTCTTCCGGTTATGTATAATGACCAGCAGGTTCAATTTGAGATAGTCCAGCTGTATCTGTCGGTTGAGGTATTGGCCATGAATGTATTGCTGGTATTTATGCCCCCCTTGATCTGAATAGGAGCCTTCAAGTCTGAGGCCCAGCCGTTCGGAGAAATCCTTTCCAAGGGCGAGGTATAAGGAATTGCTGATATTGGGCACGGTAGCCGTCAGGTTGGAACTATTAAGACTATTGTAGGTAGTCTGGTTCAGGAGAAGGGTATTTTTTATAGACGAATGGATTCCAATATAGGTATGACTCCTGGAGCGGTTGTTCTCATTCAAAGCAAACAAGTTTTCACGGGTAACAGGCCGTGGGATATGCAAACGGCTTCCATATTCAGGGGTTATGATCCGGCTGGTTCCGAGCAGGGTATGGTAGGTTTCCATGGCTGTGTTTTCCATGCCTGCTACTGCCGGTACAGGAACGTGAACACCGGAGAGACCTGCAGGCACTTCCGGCAAGGTTTCGGGGGGTTCATACATGCCGGAGGAAGGAGGATACGATTCCGTATCAATGGTATAATCTCCGGGCAGATCCGGGGTGGGAGGTACTGCCTGTATTTCCGACGGAAGGATATCAGCGGTGACAAGGATGTTCTTTTCTACGGGCTGCCGGAGCCTGTCGGTCAAATACCAGCCTGCCAACAGCAGAATTACCGCTGCAGCGGCACCGCTGTAATACAGGATTCTTCTCCTTATCTTACCCCTGTCATCTTGGTGCAAGGTGTTCTCAACATTTTGCCATACCTCATCCAAATCGAGTTGTGATTCGATCTCCTCCCAGCTCTCACCGGGCGGTATTACCCGGGTTTTCAGGATCAGGTCGCGGTACCAGTCTTCCATATTTTGGCGGTATGTTTCCATATCCTATTGAGAACGAATTTCGTTCATTTCAAGGGGCAACATTTTTTTCAGAAGGTTCTTCGCCCTGTTCAGCTGCGATTTTGATGTGCCTTCGGTGATATTCAGCATTTTGGCAATCTCCTTATGAGTATATCCTTCCAGCACGTGAAGGTTGAACACCACCCTGGCGCCATCAGGAAGCTGATTCATGATATCAATGATATTATCATAACCGATCTGGTCCATACTTTTTTCCGGAATCTGGAGATAATCTGCACCTGGATTTGACTCGATATTTTCTCCCAGTCGTTTTTTCTGGCGGTAATGATCGATGGCCGTATTGGTAATTATTTTCCAGATCCAGCTGTCAAGCGAGCTTTCCACCTTAAAATCTTTCAGGTTACGGAACACTTTAATAAATCCTTCCTGTAAAATATCTTTTGCCTCAGACCTGTCACGTGCATATCCGAGGCAGATGCTGTACATTTTCGGTGCGTACTTGTCGTACAGCATTTTCTGATATTTTCTCTCTCCTTTCAGGCAACCTCTCAGGATTGCTGAATCATCCTCTGACCTGAACTCCGGCATCAATAAAACATCTTCCTGCTGAGAACTAATAAAATACTACTTCTGTTGATTTTTCGAGTCTGTTTGAAATTACGTTAAAAATAGGTTGATTATCCGTATCTGAGATTATTATCACTCTGCCGGAATCTGTCTCGGTGATGTCGGCGCTTTCCAGCATCCTTGAGTTGACCAGGAGGAACATAAAATCGCTGTCGATGGTAACTCGTGCCGTGGCGGGGTTGTCGGTACTCAGGGTTACAGTTCCCTTACCGCCTTTGGATCTGGCTTTGACTTTCAGCAGTTCATGGTAAGGATAGGTAAACACAAGAGGTATGTTTCCCTGGTTCAGGCTTTTATAGACACCCTCCATCAAAAGGCCCGGCACAGTATCTGATCCGTCCATGGTGATTTCCAGTTCAATGCGTTCATATACACCCTGGGGGATGTCGAATCTCAGCAACTGGCTAACATGTCCGTTCTCGAGGCTTGCTATCACCGGTTCGAGCAGTTCGGAGGTGAAGAAATAGTCTTCAGCCTGTTCCCTGTAACCGCTGAACGAGATCTCATGAACGACAAATTTCCCGCTACTGAACTCAACCAGTTCCTTCTCTTTTTGAAGGTTATTTTTAAACCAGAATTCGAAGCTCACATCCACAGGCCTGGTGAATTCATCCTTGATACAGGAAAAAAGGGTTGCCAGAAGAAACAGCAACAGTATTCCGACGGATCGCTTCATAGTGCCAAAGACGAATTTTTTAGTATACGTTCTGACAGCCTGAAAGGTTGGAATACGGGGGTGATTTTTAAAGAGCATTCACTGCGGTGAACATGTAAGGGGATGGTTAAAACAGCCCGTGGATTTCCGCATCGATCTTGGTGATCACTTCCCTGAGGTGTTCCGGATTATTGGGGAAGTCATAGTGATCGGCTTCGATAACGAGTAATTTGCCCATGTTATAAGCTTCTGCCCACGCTTCATAGCGTTCATTGAGTCTGCGCAGGTAGTCAATCCGTATGCTTGCTTCATATTTCCTTCCCCGTTTTTGTATCTGGTTTACCAGAGTAGGTACGGAGGCACGGAGATATAACACCAGATCCGGGGGCTGGATCAGTGAACTGAGAAGGTTGAACAGTGTGAAATAGTTCTCAAAATCGCGGGTTGACATTAATCCAAGAGAATGCAGGTTTGGTGCAAAAATATAGGCGTCTTCATAAATAGTCCTATCCTGTATCACCGTCTTGCCTGATTTCCTGATATCCAGTATCTGGTTGAAGCGGCTATTAAGAAAATACACCTGCAGGTTGAACGACCATCGCTGCATATCTTCATAAAAATCGTTCAGATAGGGATTATCATCCACATCTTCATAATGTGGCTGCCAGTTATAATGCCTGGCTAACAAACCCGTAAGGGTGGTTTTTCCTGAACCGATGTTCCCTGCGATAGCAATATGCATAACAACGTTATTATCCTGAAATAAAAGTATAAAATAAAAGATTATCTAAGGTATGTTCTGTAAAGTATAAATGACAATTTTACCTGGTTTCATGGCATAACAGGTATTTCCTTCCTTTTGCACCTGCTGGATATCCACTGGGAAGGGAGGGCTTATCTTCACAATGGTGCCTGTAGCCATATGATATTCATAGAGATATGGTGTTTGAAAAAATACGATATTATTCATGATGATTTGGCATCCATTCACCGGTATAATGGGGTATGAGGTAATATAGGATCCATACTGGTTAAACCGGAGGATGCCTGCCTCCCGGGAGATGAGGAACACTTCCCTGTTTTTTTCTGTCATGAAATACGGCAGGGCTTCATCGCCAGGCAGGAGCGGGATAACAAAGCTTTCCGCCATCCTGTCGATTTGTTGGTTGAAAAGATACAGTTTACGTTCGAAGGCATGGAATATCCAGAATCCACCAAGGGAGGAGGTGCATACCAGGTGAGCCTGGGGCATTCCCAGATCATCGAGGGAGAATGGGCTGCGTAGCTCGGCAAGGAATTTATCGAGGAACACAACAGTATTAAAATCCCTGTAATAGACCAAGACTCTCAGCGGGTCAGATGCATCAGCAAAAGCGATGTTGCCGTAATGAGAGTTACGGTATTGAGCCAGCCATTTACCCTCATTTGAGTATTTCTTTATTTCTCCGTCATGAATGATGTAGAGGTTTCCCAGGGGGTCGGTAGTGATGCTTTCTGCCACAACAGGAATGGAATCGATTGCTTCCAGGGCATAGTATGTGATTTGTGAGAGGGACGAGAGGGAATGAGCCACGGGTATGACAAGGAGGCAGAGTCGTTTATTTCTGTTTATGAATTTCAAGAAGTTCTTCCACATATTTTCGTGAATTAGAAAGCCGAGGTATCTTGTTTTGTCCCCCCAGTTTATTATTTACCTGGAACCAGGTATAGAACACTCCTTGTTTCACGCTATGAATAAGGGGTTTGTCGAGTGTTATATTTTTATGGCGTTTGGCTTCATAGTCGGAATTGACCGATTGGAGGGCGTTATCCAGGAGTTCTGTGAAGTGGTTTATGTCAGGCGGAGCTTTTTCGAATTCAATGACCCATTCGTGTGCCCCTTTCCTGTCATGGGTCATGAAAACCGGAGCTGCTGTATAATCCCGGATAATAGCCTCTGATGCCTGGCAAGCCATCAGCACGGCACGCTCAGCGTTGTCAATGATGAGTTCCTCGCCGAAGACATTAATGTAGTTCTTCGTTCTTCCGGTAATTTTTATTTTATGGGGGAAGGTGGAGGTAAAGGTTACGGTATCGCCGATAATGTACCGCCAGAGTCCTCCGTTGGTGGATATCACCATGACATAGTTTTTCCCTGTTTCAACATTGCCGATATGGTATACGGGAGGATTTCCCTTTTCCAGTAATTCGAAGGGGATAAATTCGTAGAGAATACCATAATCGAGCATGAGGAGCATATCGTCGGAAGCGGGATCATCCTGTATGCTGAAGAAGCCTTCCGAGGCATTGTAGGTCTCCACATAGCGCATCCGGGGAGTGGGGATTAAGATTTCATATTGCCGGCGGTAGGGTTTGAAGCTCACACCTCCATGGGCGAACAGTTCGATGTTAGGCCATATCTCAAGGATATTTGATTTCCCTGTATTCTTTAAAATATATTCCAGGAGCACGAGAGTCCATGAAGGAACTCCGGCCATACTGACAACATTTTCATGTATGCTGGTTTTCAGAATGGCTTCCATTTTTGCTTCCCAATCCTCCAGGAGGGCAATCTGTTTGTCGGGTGTTCGGATCAGTTGCATCCAGAAGGGGAAATTTTGCATATAGATGGCTGAAAGATCCCCGTAATAGGACTGGTTACGGAAGTTATTGATTTTGTGTGAACCGCCGATGGTCAGTACTTTACCGTTATAGATCCGGGTATCCGGATAATTTTCGGTATAGAGTGCGAACAGGTCTTTTCCCGCCCTGAAATGACATTCTTCCAGGGCTTCCCGGCTCACGGGGATGAATTTACTTTTGTCGGCCGTGGTGCCGGCTGATTTGGCAAACCACCGTATTTCGGTCGGCCAGAGTACATTTTGTTCTCCCTGCCGTATGCGGTCGATAAAAGGCTTGATGTCTTCGTAATGCTGGAGAGGCACTCTATCCTGGAATTCTTTTATTGACCGTATGGATGAATAATTGTATCTCTTCCCCCATTCCGTCTTTGCAGCCTTCTTCAACAGCTTCATCAAGGTATCGTGCTGAACATCGAAAGGATGTTTTTTAAACTGTTCAATCTGCCGTTTACGGTTGATATTTATCCACCCTACTATGGATTTGACCAGAGTCATGAGGCTCTCAATGGTTATTCTATACAAAGGTAAGAGAGGAAGAGTAATAATCTAAATAAACGCTGAAATTTTATTAAACCCCACGGTTAGATTCAGAGCCTGATGAGTATTTCCGACAACTCATCCAGCATTTCATCATCCCTGGCAAAGCAGCATTTCAATTGGCTGGTGGCAGCATAGTCATGGTAATAGACGGAGAGAGGGAGGAGGGTTATTTTGTATTTTTTAATGAGGTATAGGGCAAAATCCACATCTGACTGATCGGAGATATTGGAGAAGTCGAGCAGCTGGAAAAAGGAGCCCATGGCAGGCAGTATTTTCAAGCGGGAGGGTGCCAGGTTACGGATGAGACGGCGCTGCTTCTCCTGGTAGGTATTATGTATTCCCTTAAATATTGCAGGATCTGAAATATAATCTGCCAGTGCATGCTGTACCGGGGCATTGACCGATTGTACGATGAACTGGTGCATCCGCCTGAAATGTTGCATTAGATTCTCAGGGGCAAGGCAATACCCCACCTTCCACCCGGTAATATTCAGCGATTTACCGAAGGATGAAATGATGAGGCTTCTTTCTGCCAGTTGTGGGAAACGAGCCACGCTTTGATGCTCAATCCCCTCAAAAACAATATGTTCAAACACTTCATCGCTCACCACGATGATGCGGGTGCCATAGACAATCTTCTGCAGTTTCTCCATGTCGAATGCGGTAAGGATCGACCCGGCAGGATTGTTTGGCGTATTAATGATGATGATTTTTGTACGGGATGTGATACACTTCTGCACTTCCTTCCAGTCAATCCTGTAATCGGGTTTCTTAAGATGGATATATACCGGGTGGGCGCGGCATGAAAGTACAGAGGGAGCATATATCTCGTAGGCCGGTTCGAAAATGATGGCCTCATCCTCGTCATTGAGGAAGGCTGAAATGGCGGTATAAATAGCTTGTGTTGCACCGGCGGTGATGGTAATTTCCGATTCAGGATCGTACCTGGAAGTATACCAATGCTCAACGAGACCTGCAATAGCCTTGCGGAGAGACAGAATCCCTTCCACCGGAGCATATGACTGAGGCTGTTGTTTAAGGTATTTAATACAGAGATTGAGCAGGGCCGGCGGGGCCTTAAGGGATGAGTATTCCCCTGCCATATTCAGGGAACCGTTTCTCCCGGCTTCACGGTAAAGACCGTAAACAATATCCGGTCCCTTTTCAGACATCCTGGACAAGCCCATATTCCTGTGGAAAAGGATTTATTATGCATTGAAATTTAGCATAACAACCCGTATCATGCATGGACATTTTGACGAAGGAACAGTTTGTGGAGACTAATGAAAAATATCGCTGATGACCGGTAATGATTTTATTTCTCCAAATGATTCAATATGGAAACGATAGAATGAAAGGAGGTGATGCAGTAACCCGTTCCTTTGTCCGGCCAACCATTTCCTTTGTGAGAGATGGCTCATGCTTGCTGACATGAGCTGGTTCAGCAGCCGGCTGTCTTCCTCGTCCAGGTATTTTCCATGCGCCGGAATACCGGCAACGAAAATCCCGTTTTGAAGGTCAAAGAAACGGTTTGTTTCTGACCAGTTATTTACAGGGAAGAAGCCAAGGAATTTGGTCAGGTGAAGAAGAAAATACAGATGGAAGTATACGATTCCTTCCTCGGTCGTGTCGAAGAAATGGATGGCATTATAGAGGAAGTCGAACAAGCCGGGATTTGACTCCTCCTCGCGAAGGGTCCTGTACATCACTTCACCCAGGAACAGAGCCACTGTCTCTTTTTTCACATCAAACGGGATGCTGGTGAACACGATGCTGCTCCGTATTTCTTTCACATGCTGCAGTTCGCGGCTGGATCTGTAGTACAGTTCCATTTCAACCAGGGAAAGAGGATGCAACAGTCCGACAGGATTAGCGGCATGTTTTTTCCTGGCAATCCTCACCAGGCATGATAACCGACCGAAATGTTCCGTATAGAAATGAACAATACGGCTGTAATCGGTATACTTTATCTGGTGTAATACTACCCCCCTGGTTTTCTGAAGCATTATGATAAAACCCTCTTATCTTGTGTAACGTAAAATAATGTATTTTTACCAAAAGAATCTAATTATGAGCGAAGAAATTGAAAGAGAACAGGATCTCGTTTGGAGAATAAAGAAGCTGGCCAAGCAGAACCAGGAGATGGAAGAGCTTGTCAAGAAACTGCAGAAGGAGAACGAAAAGCTGGAGAGGCAGAACGAAAAGCACAAAGCCCTGCTGGAATCGTTATCCACGGAAGAGCTGGCCAGGGGATTGAGGGCACTTGAGAAGGTCCGGTCGCTGAAGTTCGACATGGCCACGGTCCTTTATGCCGATATACAGGGATTTTCGCGGTTGTCGGATGATGTTGATTCGGGCGCTCTCATGGATGAGCTGGATGAAATATTCTTCCATTTTGAAACCATCATAAAAAAATACAACATCGAGAGGATTAAGGTGATTGGCGATGCTCTGATGTGTGCCGGGGGGATACCGAAGAAAAATATCACCAACCCTATCGACGTGGTTATGGCGGCATTTGAAATGCAGCTGTACCTGAAAAACTACAAGTCGAGAAATCTGGATCACAAAAAAGGTTTCTGGCAGATGAAGCTGGGCATCCATACGGGTCCTGTAATGGCCACCGCTACCGGTAAGAGCAAAATCAATTACGACATAAAAGGAGACACGGTCAATACGGCAACGAGGATTGAATCAGCCGGCAAACAGGGAGAAGTCATCATTTCCATCATGACCTATGAATTTATAAAGGAGTTCTTTGTTTGCGAGTACTATGGTAAAATGCCTGTCAAGTACAAGGGGGATATTGAGATGTATGCGGTAAAGGGATTAAAGCCCGAATTCTCGGAGAACGGTGAAGGGCTGGTACCCAACAGGAATTTCTATATCAAATTTGGGCTGATTCAGTTTACCGATATCCAGGAAATAATCCTTGATAAGCTGGAAAAGGAGTTACCGTCCTACCTGTATTATCATAATGTAAAGCATACGGTGGATGTGGTTACCGAGGTGGAATTAATCGGGTGGGCCGAGGGCTGTTCTGACGAAGATATCCTGTTGCTTAAGACGGCAGCGTTGTTTCACGATGCGGGTCATACGGTTCAGTATGACAACCATGAATATTACGGTACAATACTGGCAAAAGAGATGTTACCAAAATACAATTACACCCCGGAACAAATTGACAGGATCTGTGAGATTATCATGGCCACCCAGTTGCCGCCGAAACCGGATGGTTTGTTGCAGGAGATCATCTGTGATTCCGATCTGGATTACCTCGGGAGGAGTGACTTTATCCCTGTGTCGAACACCCTCTATAAGGAACTTAAGGAACAGAAAAAGATCGGGAGCCTTAACGACTGGAACAAATTACAGAAAAAGTTCATTTCAGGTCATCAGTATTTTACCAGGACAGCCCGAAACCTGCGCGAGGTGAATAAGCAGAAACAGATTGAACGGATCTCCAGTCTGATCACATCCGATTAGTGGATGAACAGCAGTTTTGTTACACAGGTTTCTGAACCGTCTTCTGTTGAACAGAACACCAGGTAAACGCCGGTATGTACCCTGTCACCGCGGAGATTCTTCCCATCCCATGTAGCTTGTCCGCCGTCAGACGTGGTTTCGTATACCAGGTTGCCGCTGATATCGGTGATCTTCACGGTTGTGTTGCGTACCAGTCCGGTAATTGTGATGACACCATGGTACGATTCTCTGACGGGATTCGGGAAGACGTATACATTGGTAAAGTAATCTGCACCTTCGGTGGCCGTGCTTCTGAATGATACGATACCCTTATCGGTGCCGAAGAAAACCTCACCAGTTTTGTCGACCACGCAAAGGCTGAGGATGTTATCTGAAACAAGAGGACTGTTGCCGGAGGTAAAGTGATGGATTGCACGCGTGCCGTCTTCGGAGAACAGGTATGCTCCCGATCCTGCCGTGCCGAACCATTTGCGGTTAGCACCATCGATGGCAATGGAGGTGATCGTTTCCGTGGCCAGCAGGTAATTTGCCTGTCCTTCAACACCGCTGGGGATTTTCACCTGGGAAGCATAAAAATTCTCACCGCTGAACACTCCCCGGGGATAATAGTAGACAAGGGGCCCCTGATTGGTTCCAACCCATATATTCTCCTCCTTGTCCTCTGCTATGGAGAACACATCGCTGGTAATGGTCTTTCCATTTGCATCGAACAGGCTGAATTGCCGGGTGTTGTCATCGTTAATATTTGCAGGAGTTCCTTTGTCATCAAAAGCGAAGAGACCGTATCCCCTGGGTAACAATATCCATTTATGCCCTGATGAAGTGATCATTATATCTCCCAGGGTAGGAGCATTAATAGGGTATGGCAGGGCTATCCATTCATCATCATGTCTTACGGACACTGTGTTGGTAACACCGGTATTTGTGACCCAGAGGTTGGATTCCGTGTCGAGCGCCATGCCTCCGATTCTTACATAGTTTTCGCCGGGGATGATGCTTTGAAGGGTACTGTTGGAGGTATTGTAAACCTGAATAAGCTGGCGGTTGAGGTATTCAAGGATTCCGTAACCCCAGCTGGCTGCAAGGAAGTGGTCGGGATTTTCTGGATCAACGAGGATTCTGATGATATCATGTACCGAATATTGGATGGTGCTGGACCAGGCTTCGTTCACAAAACCATGGATGAGTCCAGATTTGTAGAGGTTATTATAGGCACCATCGCGTCCTCCTCCCGAAGCATATACTCTACCGCGAAAGGCTGTCAGGTGATACACATTATCCGAGTACGGGCCATTTGGAGCGGCACTGGAATAGTTTCCTTCCTGCGATACCAGTACCAGGCCCCGGTCCATATCGGCTATCATCAGGTTTCCATCCTGATCCAGCACTGCATCCCTCGGGAACAGGGTAATCATGGGCTGACCGACCGACCGGAGCAGGGTGCCGTCCGTGGAAAAGATTCGGACGGTACGGTCGTATGTAATGACCAGGCGGTTTTGAGAAGTCCTGATGGAATGACATTTTTCCCCGGGCATCGCATCGAACATAGTCCAGGTACCTGAAGACCATGCATAGACGGTATCGGCCGAGCTTTGATCCCTGCAGCAGGCGGCATAGAGGATGCCATTCAGATAGGCCAAAAGGCGGATGTTACGGAGCGATGGAGGTGTTCCCGGGACCGGAGTCCACGAGGTATAACTTGGCAGGTCAGGATCGTTCACCGATGCATGTAAAATACCCTCTTCCGTGGCGGCAAAAAGACTCAGTCCGTCGGTTGCCATCTGGTAAATATTAAGGCTTGTGCCCGCCTCTCCGATATAATAAGTATCACTGATCTCCTGCTTTATCAGATTCAAAACCACAATACCAAATCCGCACGACAGGTAGGCATAATCTCCTGTGAGAAGAATATGGTTAATGGATTTATTTCCTGTAATCTGCGGGTAGCGTTTGATATCCGATATATTCACAATTGATGTTTTGCCCAGCAGATCAATGTTCCCGTTTTCATACCCTGTCACCAGCCAGTGGTGCTCATCAGAATAGCAGATACTTTTAATACCCACATCCGACAGACCATTAACCTTTGAGATTTTTTGTACCGAATGGTCTTTTTTATGATAGCTGAAGAGGGCCGGCCCTGTGGCACAATAAGCCATGATCTCCGACTGTGTTATTGCTGTGCCATGGTAATAGGGCAGATGGTCACGCCACTGCCCAACCGGAACCTGGGCTGAACCCGACAGTGAAACCGGTAGCAGAAGTATCCAAATGATCCATACACGCATTTTCCGGAGGGATGACATTTCTTAATTAACTAAAAACCCTGTGCTTTATTATAAAAGAAACCGTGAGTAGTTTTGTTTATTGGCCAGGAATGCGGCAAGTTGTCTGAACGCCTTCGCACGATGACTGATCCTGTTCTTTTCCCTGAGGCTCATTTCCGCGAATGAATGGGAATAACCCTTTGGCTGGAATACAGGGTCATAGCCAAATCCTTCCTTGCCCCTGGGTTCATTAATGATCCAACCGTCTGCCACGCCTTCAAAAACAAATTCCTTCCCCTGGATGATCAAAACAATGACGGTTCTGAACCTGGCCTTCCGATCCTTCACACCTTCAAGAGATTTCAGGATTTTCCGGATGTTGGCATCATACCTGTCCTGTTCGTTGAGGAAAGGGCTTTCTTCATCGGCATAGCGGGATGATAAGACGCCCGGGGCGCCCTGAAGGGCATCCACCTCAAGCCCTGAATCATCGGCGAAGCAGTTTACCCCGCAACGTGCATAGATTAATTGTGCCTTGCATCGTGCATTCTCCTCAAACGTGTGGTACGGTTCCTCGATGATTTCATGGAAGCTGATATCGGAAAGGCTCAACAACCGGACCGAAGGCCCGACAAGGTTTTGTATTTCTCTTATTTTATTTTCGTTCCGTGTTGCAAAAACAAGGTTCATCCGGGATAGGATAAAAAAACAAGGACCGCGGCCCTTGTTTGTTGAACAGAATAGTGATCAGGAATATGTATTATCCGCCCATGGCCGAAAAGCCGCCCGTCATTTTCACATCCGTCCTGGGATTTACGCACATCACGGGGATTTTTGCACTGTTAGCGATGATCCGTTGCTCATCGGCCCCCAGCACATAATCGGCCAGGTTAATACCGCGGGTTGTCATAACAAGGATCAGATCGGCATCGGTTTCCTTTGCAAATTCTATGGTTTCTTCTGAAAACTTCTTCTTGCCGGGAGCGGTCTTTATTTCGTACCGTACCTCCTTGGAGTCGAGGAATTTTCTGGTGAATGCAAGGTTCGAGGCTATCTTAGCCTTAAACACCCGGTCTTTTGACTCCTTTTTGATAAGGTAAAATTTCGAGTTGTAATGTTTGGCCAGGTATGACACCCATTGGTTTTTTTCTTTTTCTTCCCGGCGGAAATCAATGGGAAACACAACTTTTTCAAATTTACCTATCCTGGGCGGTTCCTGAACAACGACAAAAGGTACCTTGCTGCTCACGATCACTTTTAAAGCCCAGCTGCCGGTTAGCTTTTGCATCCCCCTGATACCATGTGTACCCATGATAACCAGGCTGGCATCCACTTCATCGGCCACCTCGCCGATTGTTGAAAAGATGCTTCCAACCCGGACTATTGTTGCCGGTTTGATGAAAAATTTTGTAAATGCTTCATCCGCAACATGATGCAGTTTCTTCTGGGCTTCGGCAACCTCCGATTCTTCCTTGACAATATGCAGCAGCGTAACATCATTATCCACGGTTTTGCATACTTTCACTGCGTGCTCCAGTGCATAGCCTGTAACCTGTGTGAAATCAAATGGTACTAAAATGGTCTGTTTTTTCATATCTCTCTTCCTGGTTTACGGGATACAATTCCTTAGTCAAATAAAATAAAAATCATACTTTTGGTTCAATGAATTACCCAATTTATGAAAATTCTTTCGAAATCCTGCAATATAAGAATATTTTTTTCCCTGTTCGGTTTCCTGCTGACAGGAATATTGGGGTGTATTCAACCTTCCCTGTTTGCTTCTAATCATCAGTATTTTAAAAAGATACTTATCCGCAGTGATACATCCTCCTATTTTTCAGCTCCTCCATTTCCAACCGATATACTAATAAAACACCTTGAGGGTACAGAATATTATCCGATACCTTATAAATATCATTCTCTTCTCGTTGAGATGGAAGTGCCGTCTGACAGCTGTTCTTATAATTTCTGCCTGGCAGGCCTGTCAGATACATGGAGCGGATGGCAACGGCAAGCGTTCAGGGAATATCTTCACCTTCCGCAGGGATCGTACACATTAAAAGTAAAAGTCAGGGATAGGGAACAAGCCATTATTGATGTGCTGCCGTTTCATTTCAGGATCAGGCCTCCCTGGTATGTATCCCCCGTGGTACTTATCATTTATGGTTTGTTCTTATTCTTTGCCTTGTTTATTATCATCCGTATATGGTCCTACCGGTTTGCCCGGGAGAAATTCAAGCTTGAAAAGATCATCAATGAAAGGACGGAGGAGATGATTCGTGAGAAGGATAAAACCGAGGATCTTCTGGCC
Source organism: Bacteroidales bacterium (assembly GCA_034678415.1). GTDB lineage: Bacteria > Bacteroidota > Bacteroidia > Bacteroidales > VadinHA17 > JAXDBV01. Next base: position 5,290 of record JAXDBV010000255.1, on the reverse strand, counting down.
AATGTGTTGCCCAAGGATACCGCGGATGAACTTAAAAAGGAAGGGAAAGCGGCCAAGAAGAAATTCAAGATGGTGACCGTTCTTTTCAGCGATATACAGGGGTTTACAAAACTGGCCGAACAAATGAATCCGGAAGCCCTGATTGATGAGCTGGATAAGTTCTTCTTTCACTTTGATTCCGTGGTTGAAAAGTACAACATCGAGAAGATCAAAACCATCGGCGATGCTTACATGTGTGCCGGCGGCCTGCCAAATAAAAACCGTACAAACCCGGTGGAAGTGGTGCTGGCAGCGCTGGAAATGCAGAAATACATGCAAAATCTGCATGAAAAATCAAAGGATCTGAACCTTAATTTCTGGGATATCAGGATTGGCATACATACCGGCGCCGTCATTGCAGGAGTGGTGGGACATAAAAAGCTGTCGTACGATATTTGGGGTGATACGGTCAATACGGCCAGCAGAATGGAATCATCGGGCGAACCCGGTAAGATCAATATATCGGGTTCGACATATGAGCTGATCAAGGACTTCTTTATCTGTGAATACAGGGGCAAGATGCCGGTCAAGTACAAGGGTGAAATCGATATGTACTTTGTCAAAGGTATCCGGCCTGAGCTGTCGGTGGATATCATGGGTGTGCCCAACGATACATTCCAGGTGCAGCTGCAAATGCTCCGTTTGCTTGATCTGGAGGAAGATCTGTTGGAAAAGATGGAAAAGGAATTGCCGCCGAACCTTTATTATCATAATGTAAAGCATACTATCCATGTCTATACTCAGGTTGAGCTCCTGGGAAGGGCGCTGGGAGTGACCGAAGAGGAGATGCTTATCCTGCGCACAGCCGGGTTGCTGCACGATGCAGGTATGGTTACCGATTATGTACGCCATGAAGAAACCGCATGTGAAATGGCCCGTGAAATGCTTCCACAATACCGGTATACTGATCGGCAGATCGGTGATATCTGCCGGCTGATCATGGCAACAGCCCATCCTCCAAAACCTGCCAACCTGCTGGAAATGATCATATGCGATGCCAACCTTGATTACTTCGGCAGAGCCGATTATCTTTCGTTATCCAGGGATCTTTACAGGGAAAAGAAAGAAAGAGATCTGGTGGGTTCGTGGGAAGCATGGAAGGCAAATCAGGTTGAGTTCCTTCAGAACCACGATTTTTATACCGACATCGCCAGACGCCTGAGGGAGATAAGCATGGAAGAACAAGTTAAACTGTTGGAAGACAGTAAGATGGAATGACTCCCGGCACAAAGCAACCCGTTCCGGTTTGTTGTTATTCAAAGAAGAGTTAATTTTATCGACCTCGAAAATATCAGACAGATGAAAAATATTCAGTGGAAAGACCTGCCGTTTGGTTACTACAAAACGGATTATAACGTGCGAAGCTATTACAGGAATAACGCCTGGGGCAAGATAGAGATTTCGGACTCAGAATATTTTCCGATCCATATTGCCGCCACGGCCCTGCATTACGGACAGGAATCCTTTGAGGGGCTGAAGGCCTATATGGGGAAAGACGGGAGGATACGCCTATTCCGCTGGGAAGAGAATGCAGCACGAATGCAACGTTCCGCCGAAGGGATACTCCTTGCTGCAGTGCCCAAAGAGTTGTTTCACGAGGCGGTATTCAAGGTGGTATCGCTCAATCGGAAATATGTTCCGCCATACGGTACCGGCGCTTCTCTTTATATCAGGCCATTACTGATAGGTACTGGCGCCGAGGTGGGTGTGAAAGCCGCCTTGGAGTATTTATTCCTTGTTTTTGTTACTCCCGTCGGCCCGTATTTCAAGGAGGGATTCAAGCCGGTGGATATGATGATCTGCCGGGATTGTGACCGTGCGGCACCCCTTGGTACCGGCGCCATCAAAGTGGGCGGCAATTATGCTGCCAGCCTCAGGGCCATAAAGAACGCCCATAGCGAAGGATATGCCAATGTTCTGTTCCTTGATGCAAAGGAAAAAAAATATATTGATGAATGTGGTCCGGCAAACTTCTTCGGGATACGTGATCACACGTATATTACGCCTGATTCACCTTCCATTTTGCCGTCAATTACCAATAAGAGCCTGATCACCCTTGCCGGGGATATGGGTCTTAAGGTGGAACGGCGCCCCGTTCCTGTGGAGGAACTCGAAACGCTGGAAGAGGCAGGAGCCTGCGGAACAGCGGCGGTTATCTCCCCGATACGGAAAATCTATGATCCCGAAAAGGAGAAAACCTATGTGATATCAAAGGACGGTAACCCGGGGCCGGTGTCACAGAAGCTCTATCAGAAACTGACGGCCATACAGTATGGCGATGAGCCCGATCCCTATGGATGGATCAGTATTGTTGATTGAACCACCATACCCTGTGCTGCTCATGAAACAGGCTGTCGTACAGCGATATTTTTTTTGTATATTTGCCCACATTTTTTCAATGGCATGAGAAAAAGCGATGCCAGACTGACCCGGCGTAAACTCAGGAGTTCCTACCTGACAGCTGTTATAAGCATTTCACTCGTATTATTCCTGCTGGGCCTCATTGGCATGTTAATTATGAACGCCGGCATGCTGGCAAAATATGTCAAGGAAAATATCAGCCTGTCCGTTATCATTAAGGAGAACACCAAGGAGGTGGATATTATTCGTCTCCAGAAGAGCCTCGATGCCTCGGGTTTTGTCAAATCAACCGAATATATCTCACGGGAAAGGGCAGCCCGTGAGATGCAGGAAGAGCTGGGCGAGGATTTCATCGAATTCCTGGGATATAATCCTTTGCTTGCCTCCATCGATGTCTACCTGTATTCCGAATATGCCAATCCCGACAGCATAGTGTGGATTGAAGATCGCCTGGCTAAATATGATCCGGTAAAAGAAGTATTCTACCAGAAATCGCTGGTTCACCTGATCAATGAGAACATCAGGAAAATATCCCTGATCATTCTGCTGTTCAGTGCCTTGTTATTCCTCATCGCTCTTGCCCTTATCAACAATACCATCCGGCTATCGGTCTATGCCAGAAGGTTCCTGATAAAGACCATGCAGCTGGTGGGTGCCACCAGGGCATTCATCCGCCGTCCTTTTCTCCTGACCGGAGCCCTGCACGGAGCCCTTGGTGCCATGATTGCCATGCTGTTCCTCTCCGGAAGCATATATGTGATCCAGCGGGAGATTGAAGAAGTGGCAAGCCTCCTGAATTACCGGTGGATAGCCCTGCTCTTTCTTATGATCCTGGCCACAGGGATCCTGATGAATGTTATTTCCACCTATTTCGCGGTAAATAAATACCTTGGGCTGACAGAAGAAGAACTCTACTATCAATAAATATTCAACCATGGGGAAAAAAAAGAAAGAAGAAACCACACCATCAGGCCTGGCCTTCACGAAACAAAATTATTTGCTGCTGGGCATTGGTTTCCTGATCATTGTCATAGGATTTATCCTGATGGCAGGAGGGAAATCGGATGATCCGAACGTGTTCAATCCCGGGATCTTCAGTTTCCGGAGGATCACACTGGCGCCCCTCATCGTATTGTTCGGTTTTGCGTTCGAGATTTACGCCATCATGAAAAAAACGAAGCCATCCGCAAAAAAGGAAGAATGATCAATATATAACGGTTTCCGGTTTTTTTTCTCTTCTCCACTCCTGAAGCATGAATTGGATTGAAGCCCTGCTCCTCGGACTTGTCCAGGGGCTCACAGAATTTTTACCCGTCAGCAGCAGCGGCCACCTTGAACTGGGTCATGCAATACTGGATATCCATGGACACGAGAACCTGACATTTACCGTCGTGGTTCACGGTGCCACCGTTCTGAGCACCATCATTGTATTCAGGAAAGACCTGTACGATCTTCTTGCAGGATCCCTGCAGTTCCGGTGGAACGCACCGGCAAGATACATGGTGAAAATTCTGGTTTCCATGATCCCGGTGGTGGTAATCGGGCTCTTCTTCCGGGAAAAGGTGGAATCGCTGTTTACCGGGGACACCCGTTTTGTCGGCTTTATGCTGATCATCACCGCCTCCTTCCTTTTCGTGGCACATTTTATCAGGACGAGGGAACGCGAGCTTTCTTATGCCATGGCATTTATCATTGGAATAGTCCAGGCAATAGCAGTGCTTCCGGGGATATCCAGGTCAGGTTCAACCATTTCTGCCGGGCTCATTTTGGGCGCGAAAAAGGAGGAAGTAACCAGGTTCTCTTTTCTCATGGTGCTGGTTCCTGTTATCGGTGCCAACCTGGTTGATCTGCTGTCGGCGCCAACCACTACATCCGTCTCACCGGGCATTGCCGCGATGATCATCGGTTTCCTGGCAGCATTTCTCGGCGGACTGTTTGCCTGCCGGTGGATGATCCTCCTCGTGAAAAAAGGGAAATTGCTCTATTTTGGCTTCTATTGTCTGATCGTTGGTATAGTGTCCGTTCTGTTTCTTTAAGGAATGCATGATATAAACGGTATATTGAATCCTTTTTCTGAAGGACAGGTTCTCCTGATACACAAGGACCTTAACTGGACATCCTTCGATGTGGTGAACAGGATCAGGAAGCTGATAACCCGTTGCTATCCTGGCCAAAGGATAAAGGTGGGACATGCCGGCAGCCTGGATCCCCTGGCCACCGGGCTGATGATTGTATGTACGGGTAGGTACACCAGAAGGATCCAGGAGTTCATGAATATGGAGAAGGAGTATCTAGCCGTTATTGAAATGGGCAGAACAACCCCGTCTTTTGACCTGGAAACAGACTACGACCAGGTATATCCTTATGAGCATGTTACCGGGGAGGCTTGTGAACAATCGCTCAGGTCTTTTGTGGGGGTACAGATGCAAACGCCACCGGCTTATTCGGCCAAGAACGTGAAGGGGAAGAAAGCATATACCTATGCCAGGCAGGGAAAGGAGATACGGCTCGATCCGGTGAAGATTCATATCCGCGAAATAGAGTTGCTGGAGTATCTTCCTCCCGTCATTCGCATAAGGGTGGTCTGCTCCAGGGGCACCTACCTGAGAGTGCTGGCCCATGATATAGGAAAATCGCTCGGGACAGGGGCTCACCTGGCAGGGCTTACCCGCACACGGATAGGCACTTATACCCTTGACCAGGCCATTTCAGTTGGCTGTTTTGAAAAAAACCTGTTGAAAAGAAAACAAATGTGATTATTTTACGTATAAAGGTGGACTTTAAACTGAGCAATCATTATGAAGCTATCGCAGTACAAATTTCATCTGCCGGAGGAACTTATTGCAAAACATCCTGCAAAGAACAGGGATGAATCGCGGCTGATGGTGTT
>JAXDBV010000254.1:0-14457 GCA_034678415.1 Bacteroidales bacterium | reverse complement strand
CATCTGGATCGCCGATGTGATCTGGGTGTACCGCAACGGTAACCGGAACAAAAAAGTAATCCGTCCCCTGCTGCAGACCTCGTCAGGCAGCGGCCTTACTATTAACTATATGAATGATGAGGTACAGGTAGGGTACCGGTTTATATTCTAAAGTACCAGGAAAAATGAAATACGGTTTGTACAAACCTGTCATAGTGGTTTCTCTTTTATTTGCCTTATCGGGATTATCCTGCGAAACGTATAAACTGGACAGGTTATCTGATCTCATTATTGAGAATGTGGAGATTGTTCCCTCACAGGTCACCGCAGGGAACAGTGTTACTGTTTCGTGCCAGGTAAAAAACCGGGGGGATGGACTGGCGGATTTCCCGATCCTTCAGTTTGAAGGGCTTTATTTCTTCTTTTCCAGCGATCCCGTGTTCCAGCGGGGAGATGATATGCTTGACACAGAAAATATCGATGACCTGGAGGTCGGACAGTCACAGGCAGTGGATGGAATATCACTGACTATCCCGGGTGGCATCTCTCCCGGGACCTATTACATTATCTTCTATATTGATTACTTAAATGATATAGAAGAGCTGAACGAAGACAACAATACCGGTTATATAGGTATTGAAATAGTGCCGTAATGGCATCGTTTCAGGCGATTATTCATTCCTGGCGGATAAGGGTGAACAGGATTCAGGAACTCACCTGTTTTTGCGTACCTCATTCTTGATACGCTGTATATGTCCGCGGCCCAGGCCTTTCACTTCACAACCCAATCGGAAATAGCGCCGGATTTTTTCATCGGTTAATATTCCGAAGGCATCAATAATTGCCGCAGGGTGTCCTATTTTTTTAACCACCTCATCGGGATCGAGGCCGAGGTATGCTTCATGGGGCACGGCAAAAATAACGGCTTCGACATCGTGCAGGGCTTTATCCAGATTCGGTTCCACATGCATTTCCTTGAGTTTTTCCTGGTTCCGGAAGAACCGTGCCTTGCTCTGTCCCACAGCGGGATAGGTATCCTGCTGCTCAAATTCCCACCAGTGTTCCACGTAGGGATCGTGTACTCTGATTTCTGCACCCATTTCGGACAGTTTACGGACCACAATCTCCGAACCGCTGTAACGCGTATCTCCCACATCCTGTCGATAGGCAGCGCCCAGCACCAATATGTTTGCAGCAGCAATAGGTTTCCCCATATTCCGCAGTGCGTCACGGGTTAGCTGTCCCACATGTAATCCGCGTGTATCATTGATATCAATAGCCATGGGAGTGATCCTGAAAATATCATCCTCGAAGCCCAGGATATGTTTATATGCCCATACACCCAGTCCTCCGTCCTTTGGCAGGCAATAGCCGCCGATGCCGGGCCCGGGAAAGATGATATTGTTATGCGTGGGTCTCACCTTGATGGCATTTATCACTTTAATCAGGTCAACGCCATTGCGTTCAGCATATAGGCTCCATTCATCGAGGAAAGCCAGTATGGTAGCCCGGTAACTGTTTTCAACGATCTTGGCTGTCTCAGATTCGATGGGCCTGTCCATCACCGTCAGCGGATACTTCTCTGTGTTCAGCACCTCGGTAAGGAACCTGACCACCCTGTCCTTTGCTGCTTCATTGATACCGCTGCACACCCTCCAGAAATCACGGATGCTGGCAACATAATGACGGCCAGGCATCACCCGTTCGTAGCTGTGAGCCAGTAAGGGTTCGGTTTTTATCCCCCGTTTCCTGAATACTTTCTTCATGATGGGATAGGCTACCCTTTCAGTGGTGCCGGGCGCCACCGTTGTCTCGATCAGGACAAGGGCTTCGGAGGGTATCTTCTCGGCGATGACACGGAGAGAATCCTCGAGGGCCGCCATATCCACACGGCCGCTGCGGACGTTGCCCAGGTCTTCCTTAATATAATCACATTGCACATCCACCACCACCACATCCGCCAGTTTAAGGACATCATATGTGTACGTGGCCATCAGGGTTTTCTTCTCTTTCACGCAACGGGCGATCATGGGATCCACCTCCGGATCTTCAGCTTTCACGGGAGAAACACCGCGGTTAAGCAGGGGTATTTTCCAGAAGCTCCGCACACTGGGACGTTGCATACCAATAACAAATTTTGAAGGCTTACCTTCTTTATCAACGGTATCGGCCACAATAGCAGCCATGACAGCACCAACAAAACCGACACCCATGACAACAACAATTTCGCGGTTCCTGGCCCTTTCCTCATCCACACGCTTCTTCAGCATCTCAAACTCAGCCTGGTATTCTTCAGGCTTTGGCAATGCAAATTTCTCCCCGCCGGGACTGATGGAATATTGTTCACTCATACTGGCTTACGTATTATTTTGTTAAGTAATTGAAAAAAATATTTTAATAAACCTTCAAATATACAAATAGTTTAATATTCTCATTATTACGGGAAAAACAGGATCCAAATATTTTTAAAATACCTTGGGGTAAATACAAATCCGGGAAAGGATAATGACTGATGGTATTTTAGAAGCAATGGTCTCAACCCGCAGCCATCCGCGCAAAACCAAATTCATTCCATTTCCTTTTGTACACCTGTTGGCCAGTTCTTCCCGGAAGGCATTATGCGGAAGTGCTTTGCATTTCAACTGTCAAAACGGTATCTTTCGTCAGGAAGTGAGGGGACAAATAAAAACCTGAGAGTTCCATAACAAAGGAAACCACCACACAAGATCACATAAACAGATTTACATCAAAAAATCCAACATCGATGATCAGGACAGGAACAAATACAGGGATAAACATGTTTGCACAACCGCAACAGATGAATAAGATACCGTCAAAATAAACACCCAGTCACTATATAGTCATGTCACTCAAGAAAATAATCAAAAAAAAACAAAGATCATGACGAAAGTATATCGTCCCAAAGAGGTTCAATTCTGGACGAATTGGACACTTCTGGGTCTTGGATTAATACCCTTAAGCTACATGGTAAGCCTGATTGTCGTACTGTTGGTTCATGGCGCTTTTGGATACAATCAGATGGAAGGGGGTACGTACCTCTCCCAAACAATAATGCAGATGGCAGGCGGGGCTGTATTAGGTCTTGGTGGAGGCATATATCAAAAAGCATTACTGAGAAAAATATTCAGTGTTTCATCATCATGGATTTATACTCTGGTAATCGGTTTTGCAGTAACTGAGTTAATAGTATGTGTTATTCTTTGGCAACTGAATCTTAACAGGTATGAATTAAGATTCATTGAAGGGAATCCCCTTCCCGAAGCCCTGATCTTTGCATGTGCCGGACTGGTAACCGGTCTTTTGCAATGGATGATTTTAAAGAAATACTTCTCAAAAAGCGTGTATTGGATATTCGCAAGTACTCTGGGATGGGGTATTTGTGTTTTAGTAACCCTGATATCGCTGTGGGCATTTTTTATCGGGGCATTATTATACGGCGCAATTACAGGAGCTACACTAATGTGGATGATGCAACGCAAGGAAACAGCAAGGTGATTCAACAGTATAATGGATGGTATAAATAATTAATTGGGGGAATTGTTATTTAGAACAACGGTTACCGGAACCGCATAGAACCAACGGCATGGTTGGGAGTTGCTATTTTAGGCTTTTCAAACAAGGCTGAGGATATTCTGAGGATATTCAATCAGAAGAGCACCAAACTCCGACATCAGTCGTATGTGCTGACCGCAGGCAGTATATTATACAACACATGGGGCAACCACAGGTTGCTAGTAATGATCATTATGGAATGAACCAGGCAGCCGGAATCATGAAGAGATTATTTCTTCATTTTTTCTAATGACTCCTTATACCTGATGTGAGGAGGAAAAGGCCGGGATGATCGGTTTGAAAAGGTTTACAAATCGAAATTGTCAGTTGGAGATTTATTTAAAAATTAATAACATTGCCGGGTTGTTCTATACCAAATTTTCTTCCAAAAACAATCAATGAAAAGAAGGGCCTTCATTAAAAATGCCACCATGCTTGGTAGCGGGTTGATAGCATTCCCGGCGATTGGTGGCAAGACAGGCATACTTATTCCTGACCATTACATGAGACTTGATACTCATATCCATATTTTATCCGGCGGGAAAAAGCTGGATGAGCTTGAGCGATACCTGATGCTTGAAGGGATAACACATGCGGTTATGCTGTTCAGAACCAATGACCTGGAGTTTCTTCCCCGGGTACAGAAAATGAATGCATGTATTATACCTTTTCACAGGCCTGCTAATCCCCTGGAACCGTTTGTTGATCCTGACCCGGAAAGCCCTATTTTGGGGTATAAAATACACCTCCGTCATCCTGTTGTTATCAACAAAGCCGGACAGCCGGTTGCCGCTGACGATGAGGGACTCTACCCGATGTGCTCAGCAGCAGAGAAGGTCGGACGACCTTTCCTCTTTCACACAGATGCCGATGATCCGAAGCTGTGCTCGATCCCCCGGCTGGCAAACCTGGCGGGGCGCTTTACCCTGACAAACTTCATCGCCGCACATTGGCCTTTTTATAGCCAGGAGTATCAGGCCGATGCATTGAAACAGGAAGATTTTGAATATAAAGCGCCCGCTGTCCTGAAAGAGAGTATCGACATTTTACTGGATGTGAAAAACCTTTACGGGGATGTAGCTCTTCTCGGCCGTGATTTCCCCGAAAGAACCAATGACCCGGATTTCAAGCTTAAACTCCTGAAAACGGAAGTGGAAAAAATGAGCCGGGTGAAAAAAAGAGCCATCCTGAATAAACTATTCATCGGAACAGATTTCCCCGGGTTTTATAAAAAACAGGATGAACCCCGTATCGGTTATCACTTCCAAAAAGAATGCATGACACTGGTCTTTGGAAAAGATTTTAATGAAACGAAAATGACCAGGAATTTTCTGGATTTATTGCCGTTGAACCATAAGAGAAAAGTAAGGTTTGTTAAGCATTGGATGTAGGTGAATTTCGTAGTCAATACATTGTTTAATTCATACAAGCCTTCGTTTTGCCAAGGTATGATTTCAACGGGTTTCATTCAACACACCTGTTTTAACTGGCTATTCATCAGTGTATTCATAAATTCAAAAAAGCGAATAAATTATAAACCATGAATATTTCGGATACAAGAAGGAACATTTTGCTGTTTATGGTCCTGGCATTGATTCAGACGATTTCCTCCGCACAGCATTACCTGCCCGGAAAGTATAAAAACACCCCGCAGATCTTCAGTTCTGTCAGGGTTGCCAGTGCCTCGGTGGTTCCGGAAAAATGGAACAGGGAGGTAAACTGGACCCGTACTGAAGCGATGGTCAGAAAAGCGGTGTCTGAAGGGGGGGCCAGGGTGGTGATCACTCCCGAATGCATACTCGACGGGTATGTCGTTGAAGAGTCGAACGGTATAAAAGACCCGGCAGAAAGAAATAAAGTATTGGATAAAATCATTGCTGTTGCCGAACCCATCACGGGTACGTATATCTTAAAGGCGTGCCGTCTGGCTGATGAGCTGGATGTATGGCTGGTATTCGGATTCCTGGAATCGCTCGAAGGTAAATTATATAATACGGCAATACTCATTGATCCGGATGGGGATATTGTCGGCAGGTATTGTAAGACCCATTTCGCGGAAGGATACACCATCAAGCCTGACATGTACACTCCCGGGGATGACTACCCTGTTTTTGACACACCGTTCGGCAAGGTCGGGATCATTATCTGCTATGACAGGCAGCTGCCCGAGCCGGCGAGGATAATGGGCATCAAGGGCGCACAGATACTCTTTGTCCCGGCCTACGGAAGCTATACCGACGACAATGGCTGGAACACAGCCCTGATGAGAACCAGGGCGTATGAGAATAAATATCCGCTGGTATTCTGCCATCCTTTTCAGAGCCTGATGATTGACCAGGCAGGCAATCTTAAGGCATCGGGAAATGCAGGGGAGGTGGTTTACTATGATTTCAACACCTCACCTGAAAACTATAAAGGCCGGTTCACGAGGAGAAGAGCGGAAACATACCGCGCGCTGTATGAAAGCGGAAAGCAGGATTTATAGTCTATAGATATATGCCTGCCGAGTTATTGTATTACCACTAAAGTAAATATCCCTCACAGTACTCACTTGTTGACCTTGGTGCTAAATACATAAATAATTTTAATGTGTCCTTTAAGGTGAAGAACAGGTAAATGATTTGGTCTGCCAGAACTATCCGTCTTTATTAAAAAATCAATTTCATTCCGGTAAAATTGAAATCACCGAATCCGGGGACTGGCAAAATTCCTCTTACTATTTCCGGTAATAGTATCCACTCTATTCAGATATTATACTCTCTTTTCTTACGGTTTTACTTCGGAAATTTTACAGGAGCATTACCGGATACAATTATTTTAAGGTCATTTCAGCTGAATGAAATAACCTTCTTCAGAATGTTTTTTCAGAATAATCACGGCAGACAAAATAAAATAAGCATCTTTCACTGGCATACAGTAGAAGACGCTTATTTCTTTGTAGCGGGGGTAGGACTTGAACCTACGACCTTTGGGTTATGAGCCCAACGAGCTACCAACTGCTCCACCCCGCAGTATTCAGGGTGCAAATTTACCGAATCCTTTCAGCAATTACAAATTTCTCCTGTTTTTTTATTCCAGTGCCTGGTAAACCATTGTCTGAAACATAAACCTCAGTCTGGGTCCCATATACGGTTGTACATTCGTGTACACGAGAAAAACCATATCTTCGGCCGGATCAATCCAGTAACTGGTTGAGTACATACCTCCCCACCTCAGGGTTCCTTCTGAAATAAGGTGTATGGCAGGCGCTTCCCCGCCAAAGATCTCAAATCCCAGGCCGAAAGAGCTTCCGGTGGCGGATGTATACTTGTCGCCCGTCTGGTCCATCGTCATCATTTCCAAGGTCTTTCTGCTGATGATCCTGTGGTTGTTGAACATGCCTCCGTTCAGCACCATCTGGCAAAACCTGGCATAATCTTCAATAGTGGAATTGAGCCCGGCTCCCCCGGACAGGAATATCCTTGCACCGGCAACAGGGTAGGTCTGGTAGGAACTATTCGTGTGCAACCGCAGCCCTCCCGGGGTGGATGAGTACAGTGTCACCAGGCGTCCGGCTTTTTCTTCGGGAAGATAGAAATAGGTGTCGTTCATTCCCAGCGGAAGAAAAATCCGCTCCTGCAGGAACTCATCAAGCGTTTTCCCGCTCAGCACTTCGATAAGATACCCTATCACGTCGCTGTTCATCCCGTAGAGATACTTTTCACCGGGATCGAACATCAGGGGCAAGGTCGCAATTGTTTTTACCACCTGTTCGGTGGTGAGGGAGTCGAGGGAATTCACGGCCGGCACCCCTGCTTTAGCAAAGATCATATTGGCCGGACCACTATGGAGGACTCCATAGGCGATCCCGGAGGTATGATTGAGCAAATGGCGAATGGTTATGACCGATGTTGCCGGCCTGGCAGTATAGGTCGTATCTTTCTCATTGAAACTTTCCAGCACCACGGGATCGCTGAATTCAGGAATATACTTTGACAACGGATCGTCAGGAAGGAAACGGCCCTCCTCGAACAGGGTCATCAGTGCCACACTGGTGATCGCTTTGGTTTGCGATGCAATACGGAAGATATCATCCTTCTGCACCGGTATCTTCTTTTCAAGATCCCGCCATCCAAAGGCCTTATGATGGACCACCCGCGCATGCCTGGCAACAAATGTCACGGCATTCGGAAGAATGCCCTGTTTTACATATCCTTCCAGCAGGGAATCGATCCGGGACAGACGCATCTCGTCAAAACCGGCATCGGCCGGGCGGGTGTTATGTGAGAAACGCTGTGGCACAGTCTGTTTCCTCTCACCCCTGTCGCAGGAGGTTACACCAATGATCAATGCCGGCAGTATACAAAAAAGGACCGTTTTTTTCATATGGGGATAAATTGCTATATACATTAGTGGTGAAATTAATCAAATCCGATAAAAATAATTTACTTTTAACGCTCAATCTGTTTTCTGCCCTGTTAACATCAGCGTACTATGCCAAGAGTATTTAAACCCGTCGATATCACAAAAGAGGAGAAGGAAATCCGGAAGGATTATTTTGACCGTCACACACCCCGTGTCATATGTGCCGACACTGCCCGGGAAGGTGAGAAATTCCGGGTAAAGGTGGTGGTTGGAGAACACTACTCTCATCCCGACAATCCCGATCATTTCATCAGTTATGTCCAGTTATGGAACCGGGAGACGCTTCTTGCGGGGATTCATTACACACCGGGTGTTTTGGGGAATAAACCGGGGCAGGTGGAAGCCGATTTTTACATCGTTCCCGGGCCGGTGAACATGAACCTTACGGCAATGGCCGTATGCACAAACCACGGGTTATGGCAGAGCGAAGAAAAGCAGGTAACCATCGTAAAATGAAAATAAACGGGGCAGGTCGTTTTTCAATTCATGCAACCCATTTCTTTGTATCTTTGTACCCTAACCGGATCTCTTTCGTATGGCCGTAAATGACAATAAAAAGAAGGAGTCAACCTGGAGGCAGAAGTACCGTTTCCTGGTTATAAACGATATCACCTTCGAGGAGGTGTTTCGCTTCAGGCTATCCAGGCTGGAAGCACTCTTTGCATTCGGGGGTATTGTACTGCTTATCGTGGTGGCCGTCTCCTCCCTGATCGCTTTTACCAATGTGCGTGAGCTCATCCCCGGTTATCCCGACGGGATCATGCGCCGTAACATTGTGATGAACGCCTACCGGCTTGACTCATTACAGATGGAACTGGAGAAGCGTGACAGGTACTTCGAGGTGATTAATGCCATCGTGTCGGGGAAGGTGCCTGACAGCACCTACACCTCTCCCAGGATCAGCACCGTAACAAATGCCATCCGTTTTGAAACCTCGGCCGAAGATTCCATGCTCCGTCAGCAGATCGAAAAGGAAGAAAAGTATAATCTTCTTGTCAGTGAGCCAAGGTCAGGCCGGACCGACCTTGCCAGCATGTACTTCATCTCCCCTGTCAAGGGTATCGTGGTGCAGGCTTTCAATGCCCTGGAAAATCACCTCGGCATTGATATTGTTGCCGGGCCGAACGACCTGGTGAAGGCGGTGCTCGATGGAACGGTAATGTCGGCCACATGGACCCTGGAAACAGGGTATGTTATTCAGATCCAGCATGCCAACGACCTGGTATCCATCTATAAGCATAACAAGGAGCTGTTGAAAGAAACGGGAGCCTTCGTGAAAGCCGGTGAAGCGATTGCCATCATCGGTAACTCGGGTGAGTTCACCACGGGGCCTCACCTGCATTTCGAACTATGGCATAAAGGCACCCCTCTGAATCCTGAAGAATATATTGTATTTTAACCATCGTTAGCATCTGTTGCCGCTGATGAAGAAAAGAATCACCGTTCTTGGTTCGACGGGTTCTGTGGGGTCGCAAGCCCTGGAAGTGATCAGCACCTATCCCGGATTATATGAGCTGAAAGCCATTGCTGGAGGGGAGAATGTCCCTCTACTGGTATCACAGGCAAAGAAGTACAGGCCGTCGGCCGTTGCCATCGCCAATAAAGACAAGTATCAAAAGCTGAAGGGGGCTCTCAACGGGTTGCCCATTGAGGTAAAGGCCGGCAATGATGCGGTGGCCGAGCTGGCAGGATGGGACGAGACCGATCTGGTCGTATCATCCATGGTGGGCTATGCGGGTCTGCTGCCAACCCTTACCGCTATATCGGCAGGCAAGCAGCTGGCCCTGGCTAATAAGGAGACACTCGTGGTGGCCGGTGAACTGGTACTGCGCCTCGCCCGCGAAAGGAACGTGAAGATCATACCTGTCGATTCCGAACATTCCGCCATTTTCCAGTGTCTGGCAGGAGAGGAACACTCTGCGGTTGAAAAGATTATCCTTACAGCATCGGGAGGGCCTTTTTACGGGAAAGACAAAACATTCCTCGAAAATGTCACCCTTGAGCAGGCGCTGAACCATCCCAACTGGTCAATGGGGGAAAAGATCACCATTGACAGTGCCAGCTTGATGAATAAAGGTCTGGAAGCCATTGAGGCCCGCTGGCTCTTCGGCCTGGAACCCACACAGATCGAAGTGGTGATACACCCCCAGTCGGTCATACACTCCATGGTGCAGTTCATCGACGGATCGGTAAAAGCTCAGCTCAGTGTCCCGGATATGCGGTTCCCCATCCTGTATGCCCTGTCCTACCCTCATCGTCTTCCTTCCACATACACACGGATTGATTTTAACAGTTCCCTGGAACTGAGCTTCCGGCAGCCCGATCTGTCGAATTTTCCCAACCTGGCTATTGCCCTCGAATGCATGCGTAAAGGCGGTAATATGCCGTGCGTGATGAATGCCGCCAATGAGCTGGCGGTGGAAGCGTTCCGGAAAAAACGCCTCCGATTTATGCAAATACCTGTGGTGATTGAAAAAACCCTTAACCGGTCAGGCTTTATTGAAAAGCCTGAGTATGAAGACTATGTGCGTACCGATGAAGAAGCAAGGAACCTGGCAGTATCCATCATCCGTGATTTACAGCTATGATTTTTTCCATTTTTAAAATTTATACCGTTAATTTGCAGGCAAATTAACCAGATTATTATTTCATGGGAGTATTGACACAAATAGCCGGCCTCCTGCTGAGTTTGTCCATCCTGGTCATTTTACATGAGATCGGCCACTTTATATTTGCCCGAATATTCAAAACACGGGTGGAAAAGTTTTACCTGTTTTTCAATCCCTGGTTTTCCCTCTTCAAATATAAGAAAGGCGAAACGGAATACGGGATAGGATGGCTTCCCCTGGGTGGATATGTGAAAATTGCCGGGATGATCGATGAATCCCTCGACAAGGAGCAGATGAAAAAGCCTCCGCAGCCCTATGAGTTCCGTTCCAAGCCGGCATGGCAGCGACTGATGATCATGCTCGGAGGTGTGGTGGTTAACTTCATCCTTGCTTTGTTCATCTACGCCATGATCCTTTTCACCTGGGGTGAGGAATTCCTCCGTGCCCGTGATGTGAAATATGGTTATGATTTTCACCCCTATGCCCGTGAAGTGGGATTCCGCGACGGGGATATTATTATCAAGATTGATAATACGAATATAGAGGACTACCTCGACATTGTACCCCGGCTGCTGGTGCATGATGCCTCGGAGGTAACGGTACTCAGGGACGGCCGGGAACAAAACATACGGCTGCCCGATGATTTCTCACAGCAGGTCATCGGCCGGGAGATACGTAACCTGTTAAGTATCCGTGTGCCCTTTGTCATTGACAGCATCATACCGGGAAAGATTGCAGCCGCAGCGGGGTTCATGAAAAACGACAGCATCGTCGCTTTCAACGGTGTCTCCACCCCTTTTTATAACGAGTTCGATAAAATCAAAAATGAACACCTCGGGAAAGAGGTGGAAGTAACAGTTGGCCGTGAAGGTAAGCTTGTGGCATTGCAGTTTACACTGCCCGATGATGGTTTTATTGGTATCGGGAACAAACCGTATGACCATTTCTTCAGCATTAAAAGGATACAATACGGCTTCCTGGCCTCTATCCCGGCGGGTATCAGCCTCGGGGTGAAAACACTGGTATTCTATGTCAAACAGCTCAAACTGCTGTTCTCTCCGGCCGGGGCGCGTCAACTGGGAGGTTTCGGAACCATCGGCAGCCTGTTTCCAAAGAAATGGGACTGGAACAGGTTCTGGAACATGACCGCCTTCCTGTCGGTGATCCTGGCTTTCATGAATATACTGCCAATCCCGGCCCTGGACGGCGGACATGTGATGTTCATCCTGTATGAAATCGCCGCCGGAAGAAAACCCGGCGATAAGTTCATGGAATATGCCCAGCTAACCGGAATGCTTATCCTCCTTGGCTTGCTGATCTTCGCCAATGGAAATGACATTGTGAGGCTCTTCACAAGGTAGATAGACCTGGATTTTTCGTCAGGTATGAAAAATAATTATTAGCTTTGTATGCTTTAGAATCCATAATATTACGCAAAATGACAGCTTTTATCATCGCAGGAGCCATCGGTCCATGGCAGATAGTTATTATCGTACTGGTAGTATTGCTCTTTTTCGGGGGAAGGAAGATCCCTGAGCTCATGAAAGGACTCGGACAGGGCATGAGAGAATTTAAGAAAGCCGTGAAGGACGAGTCATCACCCAATGACAGTCAGAAAAAGGCCGAGGAACAATAAGGATACCTTTTACTTCCCATACTGGACAAGCCGCTGCCACAGGTATGCGGCTTTTTTCATCCTCGTTAGATTCTTCAGCGACTTACCATTCTACTGCAGGTACATGTCTCCAAAAAATATTAATTTTACACGATTAAATCGTTACCCATGCAGATCGAAATACTGAAGACCAGCACGATCCCCGGGGGCAAATCGTATGTCCGCCTCCTCTCAACAGGTACCCGGCCGACCAGCCTGGGACTGACCACTCCTGAGAACAGGTATGTAAGGGAGAGGATCAGCCGGGGGCAGAACCTTATTGAGTTAAACCACTATACTCATATGCTGTACCTACTTTTTCTGAAAAAGGAAAAAGATTACCACACATACATGGAATCCGTCAGGAAATCAGGTCATCAGTTATACAGGCGGTTGAGCGAGCATGGAACGGATGAGATATACATTGACGGAAGGAATGAAAAGGCAGACGTTGTTCTGTCGCTGGCTGAGGGACTGACTCTCAGCAGTTACCGCTTTGTAAAATACATCACCGACAAGGAAAAGAAGCAATTCCGCCTGAAGAAGATTGTTCTCGCGAGCCCTGTCATCAGAGATAAAGACGTGGAACGCCTCAACATACTGGTGGATGCTGTATTCCTGTGCCGCGACCTCGTGAATGAGCCGGTATCATACCTCACTGCCACGCGGTTGGCCGAGGCATTTACCGCTATGGGCCGCGATGCAGGATTCAGTGTGGAGGTGTTCAACAAGAAGAAGATAGAGAGCCTGCGGATGGGCGGGCTCCTGGCAGTAAACCAGGGCAGCATTGATCCACCGACCTTCACCATCATGGAATGGAAGCCTCCCAAGCCAAAGAACAACAAGCCTTATGTTCTTCTAGGAAAAGGCGTGGTGTATGATACCGGAGGGCTTAGCCTGAAACCCACGAAAGAGAGTATGGACAGCATGAAATCGGATATGGCAGGAGCAGCGGCCGTTGCGGCTGCCTTATATGCCATCGCCAGAGCGGGATTACCCCTGCATATCATTGGACTGGTGCCTGCTACCGATAACCGTCCCTCCGGTAATGCCTATGCACCCGGAGATGTGATTACCATGTACAACGGCTCTACGGTCGAGGTGTTGAACTCCGATGCGGAAGGACGAATGATACTGGCCGACGCCCTTAGCTATGCCAAACAATACCACCCCGGACTCCTGATCAACCTGGCTACACTTACCGGCTCGGCTCAAATGGCTATCGGTCATTTCGGAATGGTAGGCCTGAGCAACGCACCTTCCAAGGTGTTTAAAAAACTCCAGGATGCTGGATCGGCCGTAAACGAACGGATCGTGGAGTTTCCCCTGTGGAACGAATACATGGAACAACTGAAATCGGAAATTGCCGATATCAAGAATGTGGGTGGCCGTGAGGGAGGAGCCATTACGGCCGGTAAATTCCTAGAATATTTTACGGATTACCCCTTTATTCATCTCGATATCGCCGGTTGTGCCTACGTCACAAAAGATTATTCATACTTCGGAAAAGGAGCGACAGGAATCGGAGTTCGATTGCTTTTTGAATTCTTTAATAATGTTTAATTATATATAAATAATATAAGATTATTATTTAAATATTATTAAATCTTTCTTATTATTTATTAATATTAACTAAATAATATTTAGATAAAAATGGAAGAATCCAGGCTTAAAATAGGCATCACGCAGGGTGATTTCAACGGTATCGGGTACGAGGTGATCATAAAGACGTTGATCGATAACCGGATACTGGAGATGTGCACTCCTGTTGTATACGGTTCTCCGAAGGTTGCCGCCTATCATCGCAAGGCGCTGAACATACCCAATTTCAGTTTCAACATAATCAAGAAACCCGAGGAGGCACAGGAGAAACGAGCCAATATGATCAATTGCCTGGATGATGAGATCAGGGTTGAGCTGGGCAAGGTCAGCGAGCAGGCCGGTCAGGCAGCAATAACCTGCTTCGCCGCCTCCGTGGAAGACCTGAAGGACGGTAAGATCCATGCCCTGGTGACGGCGCCCTTTCACAAGAGCAATATACAGTCGGAGGCGTTCCGTTTTCCCGGACATACGGAATATCTTGAACAGGTATTTAAGACCAAAGGAATGATGTTCCTCGTGAGTGATGTGTTGAAAATCGGGGTGGTGACCGGACATATACCGCTAAGCCAGGTCAGCAACCACCTAAACAGCGAGCTGATCCTGACAAAGCTCAGGGTGATGAACCAGTCGCTGATC
>JAXDBV010000253.1:0-5119 GCA_034678415.1 Bacteroidales bacterium | reverse complement strand
CATCTGGTATGGCATATCCTGGTGATTGCCGGGAGTATCTGCCACTGGTTTGCCATCTTTTTTTACATAATACCTTCCCGCTGAAGGTCCACGATGTTGTGAGCGGTATACCCTTGTCCGTTTGCAGCACTATTTTACGAACAGCGAGATCAAATAATAGATACTCCCGCCGAGGATCATGGTGGAAGGGATTGTGACTACCCAGGCAATCACAATATTGGTGGCTATGCTCCAGCGGATGGCTGACATTCTTTTGGTCATCACCACACCGATGATGGAGCCGGTGATGGTATGTGTGGTGCTGAGGGGGATACCGCCCAGGGAACTAATGATAATAATGATGGCTCCGGCTGTTTCCGAGCAGAACCCTTGCACCGGTTTCAGGTTTGAGAGCGACATGCCCAGGGTTTTGATCACCTGCCAGCCGCCCGTTAGTGTGCCGAGGGCGATGGATGAATAGCAAGCAAAAATCACCCATCGGGGGACATAGAATTCAGTTCCCATGGCGCCTGTTGAGAACAACAACACGGCGATGATACCCATGGTCTTTTGTGCATCGTTGGCTCCATGGCCCAGGCTGAAAATGGCCGAGGAGAACAGCTGCAACACCTTGAATAGTGAATTCATCCTGCGCGGTGATGTGTTCCTGAAAACCAGCATTGTAAGGGCCATAATGATAAAACCGAATACCATTCCCAGGGTGGGAGCCAGGACGATGGCCACCAGCACCTTGGTGATCCCGGCTTTGAATATTGCGGCTGTTCCGCCTTTCAGGATGGCAGGCCCCATCAACCCGCCTATGAGGGCATGAGATACACTGGTGGGGATTCCCAGCGTTGAACAGGTATATATCCATATGATGGAGCCGATCAACCCCCCCAAAATGATATATTCATTCAGAATTGCAGGATCGACAATCCCCTTGCCAATGGTATTGGCAACGTGGACACCAAAAAAGAATACCGCCGCGAAATTAAAGAAGGCAGCCCAGCCTACCGCCAGGAGGGGTGGCAGAACCTTTGTAGACACTACCGTGGCAATGGAATTCGCAGCATCATTCCTGCCGTTCATGAAATCGAACAACAAGGCGATAACGATCGTAAATATGACTACTGCAGACATGTTAACCTGAACGAAGCGTCATTCAGTTCCATCATGCCTGCTGCATCCGATGTTTTTTCCCGGTGAACTGGTTCAATCCAACTGTCATTCTGGAAATACGATGGCACCATCATGATGAAATGACTCAAAAATCCGGGGGCTAATATAAAATAATTGCAATTAAGAAAAGAAAGCTAACTTCAGGTATAAAAAGAATTTATAAGTATTTTATAAACAGGGTAAGCAATAAACAGAAGATATAAGTAATTGAATGTATTCGATTAAAATTCAATAATATATAACATGTATAGATTTATTTAACAAAGAGAGAAATCAGATAATAGATGCCTCCTCCGACCACCATCGTGGCAGGAATGGTAAGTATCCACGCCCAGATAATATTGGCAGCGATGCCCCATCGTACGGCGGTAAGTCTTTTGGTCATTCCGACCCCCATAATGGAGCCCGTGATGGTATGTGTGGTACTGACGGGTATGCCTCCGAGGGTGCTTCCAATAATTGCGATGGCGCCGGCTGTTTCTGCACAGAATCCCTGGACGGGCTTAAGGGTGGTAAGTCCGAGGCCAAGTGTTTTGATCACACGCCAGCCGCCGGCCAGTGTTCCCAGGGCTATGGCAGTATAGCAGGCGAGTACCACCCAGCCCGGTACATAAAACTCGTTGCCGAGGTGCCCGGTACTGAACAACAGCACGGCAATAATACCCATGGTTTTCTGTGCATCGTTCGATCCGTGTCCCAGGCTGAACACCGCCGATGATACCAGCTGCAGCACACGGAAGGTCGAATCAACCTTCCTGGGTGAGCTTCTCCTGAAAATAACCATGGTAACAATCATAATAATATACCCCAGGATGATCCCGATAAGAGGTGAAAGGAAGATGAAGGCTGCCACCTTTGTGATGCCTGCCCGGTAAAGGACACTAGTTCCGCCAATGACAATGGCAGGGCCCATGAGCCCCCCGATCAGCGAATGCGACACACTGATGGGCAACCCGATGAATGTACAGGTATATACCCAGATAATTGCTCCCAGCAAGGCGCTGAGGATAACGGTTTCATTGATGATGGAAGGATCGACGATTCCTTTGCCGACCGTGGTAGCTACATGAACCCCGAAAATGAAATAGGCGGCAAAATTAAAGAATGCTGCCCAGGCAACCGCGAGCAACGGTGACAGCACTTTCGTTGAAACAATGGTAGCAATGGAATTGGCGGCATCGTTCATGCCGTTGAGAAAATCAAACAGCAAGGCCAATGCAATGATGAAAATGATGAGGCTGCTCATTATCCCGTTCTATGCCATTTTTATGATGATGGTCTTCAAAACGTCCGATACATCTTCTATCCGGTCGCTCGTCCTTTCCAGTGTCTCAAGGATCTCTTTCTGCTTGATCAGTTCAATAGCATCCTTTTCCTTCTTGAATATATTGGCAATGGTAGTATGGTACAGATCGTCAGTCTCGGTTTCATACTCAGTGATCTTCCTGCAGATCTTCAGTATCTTGTTCGATTTCTTCATGTTGCCCAGTTCTCCCACGGCTTCTTTCAGTTGTTCACAACCCTTGAGGTTGATCTTAGCGATATCCTTGAATTCAGGAGGCATATCTTTCGGCCTGTACAGCCGGATACGCTGTGATATTCCGTTCATCAGGTCAAGCACGGAGTCTAGGGTAGAGGTGAGCTTGTGAATATCCTCCCGGTCAAAAGGGGTGATAAAAGTTCGGTCGAGCTCATCGAAAATGCCGTGGGCAACATCGTCGGCTTTTGTTTCAAGGTCTTTGATTTGCTTTAACTGGTCTTTTTGTTTAACCGGATCGTCGTGTTCAAAGATCTCCAGCATGATGGATGCCGCCATGGCAACCAGCAAAGCGAGCTCTTCAAACATGGGAAAGAATTTTTTATCCTTAGGGACCAGTTTTTGAAAAAAAGTATTGATACTCATTGTCTTAATATTACAGTACTTGAATTTCAGGGACGAATTTCCACAAAATTTATATGATGGTCAAACCACATATTGTAAATTAACAATTAATTAATATGAATGGATCATACCTTCGGACTATAATGGTTAAGAATTCTTCTAACAAATTAATAATTAATAAGTTATATAAAATTATTTGACAAATAGAAAAAATAGGATACCTTGTTCAGGTCAAAATCCGGGATTCTATGCCAATGTTAACGGTTTGACTAGGAATACACAACGCCTTGCTAATGAACCGGTCAGGTGCAGGTAAAGCAACGGGGCTCTTGTGATGGGATGTCCTTTCATTTATGAATGTTGGATTGATCAGATGCACAATTGCTTCATTACTAACCGGAGAAGGTCGACCATTGATACAGAAACAGTTCTGTACCTCTCACCGGCGCAGACAGGGAGGAATAATACATGGGAAATCAGGAGGTTAATAATATTAACGGATGCCTCTTAGCGTCTGATGAGTACCACACCAGTGCGGATAAGCATCATAACCGGTGGGACAGGATCATACCCGGCTCCCGCTGGTACTTCATTGTACGTTTTCTCGGCCAGCTGTTCAGGAACCGCAGCCTTGCCCTTCGTGGCGTGTACGACACCCAAACCTGGGCTCGTTCGTCACAGGCCGTACTTGAGCTCATTGAGAGCTGCGGTGGGCGATTCCATATTACTGGATTAAATAATCTCAGGGCACACAGGGACCCGGTGGTGTTTGTGGGCAACCATATGAGCATCCTTGAGACCATGGTATTGCCGGGAATCATCGCACCAGTAAAGGAGGTTACTTTCGTTGTCAAGAGCAGCCTGGTGAGCCATCCGCTATTCGGTCCTGTCATGCGCGCACGCGCTCCCATCGTCGTTAACCGGATTGATGCCCGTGCTGACTTAATAGCAGTGATGACAGCGGGTGTTAAGAAGCTTACACAGGGCATTTCGGTTGTTGTATTCCCCCAGAGTAGCAGGAAGATTGAATTTAATCCTGCTGATTTCAATAAGATGGGAGTGAAGCTTGCCAGAGCAGCCGGTGTGCCCGTCATACCCGTGGCGGTAAAAACCGATTTCTGGGAAACGGGCAGGATCGTGAAAGACCTGGGACCCATACACCGGGACAGACCTATTCATATGGCGTTCGGAGAACCATTCTTTATCCTGGATTCCGCAAGAGACGAAAACCGGAAGATTATTGATTTTATTACCGGCTGCCTGGTGAAGTGGAATGGAATTGTTACCAACAACAGATAAACCCTGAACCATGGCAGTATCGGATCGCCAAACAGGCAAACCCGTGCTCAGGGAAGGATATTATCTCGATAATTTCCTGACACTCATCGCTTTTGTTGTTTCGAGGTATGCTGACCTCCTGAATGAATACGAAATGGATTTCGTTCGCCGGTTCGGGAAGCTGTCTATTAGTGCCAAACGGTTATACGTGAGGTTGATCACACGGACTGGGCCTGTCTTCAGGAGAGATAAGATCCGTTATGCAGAAATCAGAAATGTGGATGATGCGATCCGCGAACTGGCCGATGACGGGTTTATGGAAATCAACCCTTCGGGACATACCGAATCATACCTGCAATGTCTTACCCGGGAAGAATTGCCGGGGATTGTAGTCGGCACAGATGGTCCCGGCAGGAAAAATGACATCAGCAGGCAGAAAAAAAGCGGGATGATTGAACGGGCGCTCAGGGAGTATAATACTGGACTGGATGAACGGTTGTTTTCAAAATATATGTTCCTGGTTCCCTTGGATACCGGTATCATCAAGGTATTTTTTCTTCTTTTCTTCGGGAACACCGGCCAGGGCTTGTCAGAGTTCATTATGGAGGATATTGGGGTGCTGAGATACGAACCTTATCCACTTACGGATGACGATCGACTGTTCAATGACCGCAACGTGGTTGACGGGATTCTTACGCTGGATGAGTTCACCGCTTCATTACAGGAAGCCATCCTAAACGATGATACCGTTGGTATATTAAAGTCAGGGGAGGAACTGGTTCGCATGAATCTTCCTGC
>JAXDBV010000252.1:0-18527 GCA_034678415.1 Bacteroidales bacterium | reverse complement strand
AGAATATATACCGATGGGCAGGATATTGGCAATCGATTATGGAAAGAAGAGGGTTGGACTGGCAGTGACAGACATGACCGGGATTATTGCATCCGGACTGGCAACGGTGCCTGTGCGGGATATTTGGGATTACCTTGACACCTATATCTCCGGGCAGCCTGTGGTGAGGATTGTTATCGGATATCCCAAGACTCTAATGAATGAACCCAGTGAATGTGCGGTGCTGGTAAAACCCTTCTACCGGCGGATGATGGAGAAATACCCGGCCATCCCCGTCGATCTGATGGATGAACGGTTCACATCGGTAATGGCACAACAGACACTCATCGAAGCCGGCGCGAAAAAGAAAGACAGGAAAGACAAGAGCCGCCGAGACATGATCAGTGCCGTAATTATATTACAGTCATATCTGGCATGGTTAAAAAAGAGTTAAGAAATATGGTTTATCCTATTCTTATATACGGACATCCCATATTAAGGAAGGTTGCCAGGGAAGTGGATCGCGGATATCCGGGGTTTGAAACCTTCCTGAAGGACCTGTGGGAGACAATGTATAAGTCAGACGGTGTGGGGTTGGCAGCCCCCCAGGTAGGCCATTCCATAAGGGTATTTGTGATAGACACATCGGCCCTCGCTGAGAATGATCCGTCCATCAAACCATTCAGGAAGGCATTCATCAATCCCAGCATCATAGAGAAATCGGGTGATATCGTCCTGTATAATGAAGGTTGTCTCAGCCTGCCTAACCTGAGGGAGGATGTGGAAAGGGAAGCAAGGGTGAGGATACAGTATCTGGATGAAAACTTTGTCTTTCATGATGAATATTACGAAGGAGTACAGGCCCGCGTCATTCAGCATGAATATGATCACCTGGAGGGTATTCTCTTTCCTGATCGTCTCAAACCCCTCAAACGAAAATTACTGAAAGGCAAGCTGAATGCCCTCATGAAAGGAAATTTCAAGGCTGGTTATCAAACCATCCTGCCAAGGGAGAAAGCCCCTGTGTTTGCTTGAAACAATATATTCAGCGAAGCGGATATTTGTTGAAAATATTGTCCGACCGCATCATGATATCCACGTACTGTGCCCTCTTGTAAATAAACGGGTCGGTAAGGTTTTTCCTTGACAGTATACCTTGGAAGCCGGCTATGTTTTTATATTTCTTCTGCTCCATCCAGCTGTTGATATCTGTCAGCAAGGACTGAATAACCTCCGGTTTATTTTTATAGATGGTACTTACCACCTGCACGCAATCGGCGCCTGCAAGCAACAGTTTGATCACATCGTTGCCTGAGAGGATACCGCCGTTACTGCAGATATTGCCTTTAATATTTCCGTACAGGAGGCCGGCGAAACGGATAGCCAGCCGGTTGTCTTCCTCGCTGCTCAGGTTGTAAGGGTAGAAGTGTTGTTCTGTATCCGTGTTTATGTCGGGCTGGAACAACCGGTTGAACATCACAAAAGCCTGTGCCCCGGCCTCATCCATTAGTTTCACAGTCCGGAGGATATTGGTGTAAAAAGGACTCAGCTTGACGCCTACAGGGATGCTAACCGCTTGTTTCACTGCCCGGATAATATTCACTTGCTGGGTGATGATCTGATGGTCTTCCATCTCAAAATCCCTGGGTACGGCATAAAAGTTGAGTTCCAGCGCATCCACGCCCGTCTGTTCGATTTTTTTTGCATACTCCACCCAGCTCGATTCATACACGCAGTTAAGGCTGGCGATGAGAGGAATCGACAGGATTTTGCGGGCTTCTTCCAGGTGCATGAGAAATTCGGCCGGACCGGCGTGACGAATATCCGGAAAGAGGGATACCATCTCCGCATGTCTTTCGCTATACTCCTGCAACTGGTCATCCATTTCGAACGATTCAAGCTGTATCTGTTCCTCAAATAATGATTTATAAACCACTGCCGCAGCTCCTGCCTTTTCCAGCCTTCTCAGGTAATCCGGATCAGTTACCAGGTTACTGGCTCCGATAATAATGGGATTCTTCAGTGTCAATCCGAGGTAATGGGTTTCAAGATTTGCCATATTTTGTTGGTTTAATGTTATTTGCAGAATTTAAGTTCGTTTTTCATTAAATCAATATCTTCCCTTCACGAATTGTCAGGTAACCTTTCTAAAGATAACATCTAAATTCAATTTTTGTTCTTTTTTTATATATTTAGTTTGAAAAACGGGATCTCTTGAACATCGTAAATGAGATACGGAGGATACCGGTGCTCAAGATTCTTCTTCCCCTCATCGCCGGCATATGTTTACAATCATCCGTTCATGCACACGGAACGCTGATCCTGTTTCTGTTCGTTTCCTCATTTCTTCTTCTCATCCCTGTTTTTTTCCTGGCGGATAAATACCGGTATTCGTGGCTCTTTGGCGTGCTGTTCACCATTACCATGATCATAACAGGGATGGGGCTCATCCGGCAGGAGGAGTACCGGATCGATGCACGCAGGTTGCCCGAAGGCAAATACGCCTTCACCGCGAGGGTTATAAAAATGCCGGTAAATAAAAAGGAGGGATTCAATGTCACCCTGGCGGTTGAGTCAGTCCATACCGGAGGACAGTGGGTGCCGTCACGCAGCAGGGTATTGGGTTATTTTGAGGCCGACAGCACGGCTCCTTTTCCCGAGGCCGGTGATGCAGTGATGATCCAGTCGGTTGTCAGGTATGTGAAACCTCCCATGAATCCGGGTGAATTTGATTACAGGCGATACCTGCGGCAAAACGGCATAGGTGCGCAGACCTATGTGAAGAAGGGCTCCTGGCAGCTGATTTCCAGGGCTGAAAGATTCAACCTGAACCGTTCAGCCGGCAGGATCAGGGACCGGCTACTGAATATCTACCGTAAATATGGTATGGGCGGTGACATATACGACGTCCTCGCTGCCCTCACCCTCGGTTACCGTGACGAGCTCAGCGATGAGAGACAATCCTCCTTCGCTGATGTTGGGATAATACATATCCTTGCGGTATCGGGAATGCATGTGGCCATCGTGTATATGTTTTTTTATTATGCGCTGTCGTTCCTAACTGCCTTACCCGGCGGCAAGATCATCCGGTCGTTTCTGCTGGTTATTCTTGTTTGGTTCTTTGCCTTACTAACAGGCTTGTCGCCTTCTGTTCAGCGGGCAGCTGCCATGTTCACCATCATCACAATGGGAAGCATACTGGACAGGAACTCGGGAATATATAATGCGCTGGCGGTTTCTGCCCTTCTTCTTATCCTTGTTAACCCGCCGGTGATCTTTCAGCCCGGGTTTCAGCTCTCATATGTTGCAGTGGCAGGTATTGTTTTCTTTCATCCCCTTATCTCTGGATGGTGGAATCCCAAGAACCCGATCGTGAGACAAGCCTGGTTGCTGGCTTCGGTGACCATATCAGCCCAGCTGGCCACATTTCCAATAAGCATCTATTATTTTCACCAGTTCCCCGTGTATTTCCTGGCGGCAAATATGGTGGCCATACCACTGGCAACGATCATCATTTACCTGGGAATGACTTCATTCATAGTCTCTTTCTGGCCGTGGCTCCAGTCGATGATCGTCTGGCTGCTGAATAAAGCCACCCTGTCCTTCTGTGCCTGCGCATCATTCATTGAAGCCTTGCCGGGTTCGGTTGTCAGATACATCAGTATACCGAATGCCGGTGTTTTCATCCTGTATATTCTGATCTGTTCGATGCCCGGCTTCCTGATCCGGAAAAAGAACAAATACCTGATTGCAGGCTTGCTGTCAGTGCTGATCCTGTCGCTGAACGGACTTTACAGTATGTACCATTTGAAGGAGAGAGAAGCGGTTACCGTGTATTGTGTGCCGGGAAGAACAAATATCTGCCTGTCACGGGGAGGCCGGGCCTGGATGTATACGGATGCGGGTAGCAGGGAGGAATGGGAACGTGCCTGGTATTTCATTGAAAATGACTGGATAAGGAGGGGCTTGCGAATAAGAAATGCCAGTTTTATGAGGATGCCATCCGGTTTTGAATCATCGGCTTCGATGAATTATGTCGTTGCGGGAGGCCCGGAAGTATATAAAGGTCTTGTCTCATTCTTCTCTTACACAATCTATCTGTTAAACTTTCCCGATCTCCTTGATTTTCAGACAGAAGTCCCGCTTGAGATGGATATTCTGGTTATCACGGGCAGGGCAGGGTTTGACGGTGGCTTGCTGGATATACTGAAGCCCGGGCAGATAGTGCTTGATTCCTCGGTAACAGGCACACAGTCACTACGATGGATCAGCGAAGCTGACAGGAGGGGAATACCCTGCCATAATGTCAACACCTCAGGGTGTTATCAAATGATAATCAACAGGTAAGATAATAAAAGGATATTGGCATGAAATTTATCTTAATTTTGCTCCACCTATTGAAGCAACAGGAAAAATGAGAATAGTAATTACAGGAGCAGGGGATGTGGGAACACATCTGGCAGAAATGCTCAGTATTGAAAATCATGATATCGTAGTGGTTGATGCCAACAGTGATCTTATTCAGAGAATCAGTTCAACCCTTGATATAATGACCATTCTGGGTTCACCAACTTCCATCAGCATACTTGAAGAGGCTGATGTTGAGAAGGCCGACCTGTTTATTGCTGTTTCACCTGAGGAGGAAACCAATATCATTTCTGCTATTTTGGGCAAGAAGCTGGGGGCCAAGCGAACCATTGCCAGGATCGATGACCAGGATTATCTTCTTCCGGCCCACCAGGAATTTTTCAGAAGCCTTGGCATCGACTCCCTCATTTATCCGGAAAAAATTGCTGCGGTGGAGATCATCAGCCTTCTGAAACAAACAGGTACTTCTGAATTCTTTGATTTCAGCGACGGTAAGCTGTCCCTGTATGTGATTAAGCTGGATGAGAACGCCCCCGTGGTGAACCAGACCATGCTGCAGGCGACAAAAGACCAGGAGGCGCTCAATTACAGGGCGGTGGCCATCACAAGGAACGGAAATACCCTCATCCCACGGGGAGAGGATGTGTTCAAAGCGGGCGATACAGTTTATGTCATATCCAACAAACACGGGGTAAAAGATATCCTGACTTATTCCGGTAAAGAATCGTTCGAGATAAACAACCTGATGATCCTGGGGGGAAGTCGTATCGGGCTGAGAACCGCCATGGAACTGGAAAACAATATCAATATTAAACTGATTGAAATTGACAGGGAAAAAAGCCTGAAGCTGGCCGATCTGCTGGAAAACACCCTTGTGATTAACGGTGACGGCCGTAACATGGATCTCCTGCTGAACGAGGGATTGAAAAATATGGATGCATTTATTGCTGTGACGGGAAATTCAGAGGCAAATATCATTTCATGTAACCTGGCCAGGCAGTATGGTGTGAAAAAAACCATTGCGGAAATTGAGAACCTTGATTATATCAATCTTGCCGAAAAGATGGGCATAGATGCCGTTATCAATAAGAAGCTCATCACTGCCAGTTATATTTTCCGTTTCACTATGAGTGCTGAGGTATCGTCCATCAAATGCCTCACGGGTACCGATGCTGAAGTGCTCGAGTTTGTTGTAAAGCCGGGAGCCAAAGCAACAAAAGGGATTATAAAGGATATTGGTTTCCCGAAGGACTCCATTATCGGGGGTATCATCAGGGGAGAGAAAAGCATCATTGCCAGGAGCGACACACAGATTCAGCCGAATGACCGGGTGGTGGTGTTTGCCCTTCCTGACGCCATTGCCAGGCTGGATGATTTCTTCAATTAAGTAGTGATGAACTGGAAGCTCATCATTCAACTTCTCGGGTTCCTGCTCATTATCGAAGGATTATGTATCCTGTCTTCCTGCATTGTGTCACTGGTTTATGATGAATCCAACCTCTATGCAATCCTGCTTTCTTCCCTCCTGTGCATCGTCATCGGAGGCATTGCCTGGTATGTCACACGCCGGGCAGAAAAGATCATAGGCAAACGCGAGGGTTTTTTGATTGTCACTCTGGCATGGACGTTATTTACCCTCTTTGGTGCATTGCCTTTTGTTTTCACCGGTGAGATACCCGGTTTCACCGATGCCTTTTTTGAGACCATGTCGGGATTTACAACCACCGGAGCCACCATCCTTGACAATATTGAGGGAATGTCTCATGCATTGCTCTTCTGGCGAAGCATGACCCAGTGGCTGGGAGGAATGGGTATCATTGTTCTGTCCCTTGCCATCCTTCCCCTGCTGGGTGTGGGAGGTATGCAACTGTTCGTGGCTGAGATGCCGGGCCCGACAAAAGACAAACTGCATCCCAGGATAAAGGAAACAGCAAAGCGACTCTGGGCCATATACCTTATATACACTATTATTGAAACCATCCTCCTGGTGATGGGAGGAATGAACCTCTTCGATGCTGTCTGTCATTCATTTACCACGTTGTCAAGCGGCGGGTATTCAACCAAGCAGGCCAGCCTGGCATACTATGACTCACCGTTTATTCACTATGTTGTTATCCTTTTCATGTTTATCGCCGGTACTAATTTTACACTTTCCTATGTTGCTCTGCATTTAAGGTTCAGGAAAGTGTTTGAGAATGAAGAGTTCAGGTTTTATGCTGGTACGGCAGGAGTATTTTCTCTGATTTTTACGGCAGTCCTGTTTCTTAGGGGTAACCAGCCGGCGGAAGAATGTTTCCGCGAATCCGTGTTCCAGGTTGTGTCTGTTATGACGACAACAGGTTTTAGTACCGTTGACTATATGTCCTGGCCACCGATGCTGGTGATGCTGGTACTACTGATGATGCTGATTGGCGGTTCTGCCGGCTCCACCAGCGGTGGTATTAAAGCCGTTAGAGTATTACTGCTGATAAAGAACAGTTATTATGAACTCAAACGGATGATTCATCCGAATGCCGTGGTTCCCCTCCGGTTAAACAGGCATGCCGTACCAACCAGTGTGGTTGTCAATATTATAGCATTTATTACCATTTACGCACTCACTATTGCCATCGGGGCTGTGATCATGGCCTTGCTGGGATATGACGTAGATACCTCCATTGGAGCCATCGCCTCAAGCCTGGGAAATATCGGTCCGGCGCTGGGAAGCCTCGGCCCTGCAGAGACCTTCTCCCACCTGCCCGCCATCGGCAAATGGCTGCTTGCCTTCCTGATGCTGTTTGGAAGACTTGAACTGTTTACCGTCTTTATTATACTCTCTCCGGGATTTTATAAAAAATAAAGCGGCTTGCCAGTACCCACAAAAATATTCCGGAATTCCATCGGCCTTTTTTTAAATGTAATTTGTACATATTTCCAAAAATTGAATTAAATTTTGTACCTTTTCATACCCTCCGGCATGTATGAAAATGAAAAATTGCACCTGCATAATGGTGTTATTTACCATCCTGTTGACAGGATTTGGTTTTCCGGGAACTGCTTCAGCACAGGAGAGGAGTATCCGTTTTGAATATATTACGTCAGACCACGGGCTGACGCAAAACATGGTTGATTGCATTCTCCTCGACAGCAAGGGATTCATGTGGTTTGGTACGTGGAACGGACTTAACCGCTATGACGGGTATTCATTCACCGTGTATAAGAGAGACTCCCGCGATCCGGCGTCCCTCTCCGGTAACTTCATCTATGCCCTGGAGGAAGACCGGTACGGTAATATCTGGATTGGCACGGAGAACGGTCTCAATGTTTACCTGGCCGAGGCGGAATCATTCATATGGTATCATCACCGTGATGGAGACTCCTCTGCCATTATCTCCGACAGAATCCACGCTTTACTGACCGGCACATCGGGTCATTTGTGGGTGGGTACGGATAAAGGATTGGACAGGCTTACTACCGACCGTGAAGGGAAAATAAGCGCCATTACCCGTTACCTGCTGCCGGGAGCTGATACATCCCTGGCCTCTCCATCGGTCTCTTCCATACTGGAAGACAGGGCAGGGAATATCTGGGCAGGAACATCCGCGGGATTGTACTGCATCAACCAGGACAAAAAACAAATTGCGCACTACCGTGCCGACAACAACGATCCCTCCAGCTTGTCTTCCGATTTTGTTTATGCCCTCTATGAAGACTCAAAAGGCAGAATCTGGGTTGGTGCCCTGGCCGGATTAAACAGGCTCGTTGACCGTGACGGTACGTTCTTCGTATACCTTCATAATCCTTCGGATGCGTCAAGCCTTGTTCATAACACCGTTATGAGCATCACGGAGGATTTGGACGGCAAGCTGCTGGTGGGTACTCTCGGCGGACTCAGTATTTACAATGGGTCAGGTGACTCTTTTACCAGCTATACACGGGCGCTGAACTCCCGATTCGGCCTGAACAATGAGTTTATCAACTGCCTCCTTTGCACACCCGACGGCAATGTCTGGATTGGTACAGAAAGAGGAGGTATCAATAAATATAATATATTTCAGAAGAAGTTCGAGTATTTTGTGAACGAGGTAAACAATGCCAACAGCCTGAGCCATAATACCGTTAACTCCATATACGAGGATGAGCGGTTCCTGTGGATCGGAACAGCCGGGGGAGGGCTCAACCGCTATGATACATCAAGGAAAAAGTTCGTCCATTATCGATTTCAACCTGAAAACACCGGTGTCCTGGCGAGCGACTTTGTATCCTCATTATACCGCGACAGCCGTGATATTTTATGGATAGGTACCTGGGGAGGCGGGTTACACCGCCGGGTGGAAAACAACTCTGGTACAGACAGATTCATCGTATACCAGAACGAGATCTCCGTTCCCGGCAGCCTGATTAATGATTTTGTGGCCTGCCTTACCGAAGACCGGTTCAGTAACCTCTGGATAGGAACATTGGGAGGTATTGACCGGTACGATCCTCAAAAAAACGAATTTATCCATTTCGAAGCGTTATCCAACGGTAAAAGGATTGAGCGCGTGGGCTGCCTGTTCTTCGACAGGTATGACAACCTGTGGGTAGGCACGCAGGTGGGCTTGTACAGGATAAGACACGCGAAGAACGGAAGGATCGATTGTATCCATTCAGCCGTTGAATATTTCTGCAACGACCCTTCCGATGATGAAAGCATCAGCGGTAACTATATCATATCCATCTGCCCCGACAGCCATGGAAACCTCTGGTTAGGAACATACGGCAGCGGGCTCAATATGCTGGAAAGCGACAGCCTCAACAGTCCGCATCCCCGGTTCCGAAGCTATACCGAAGCCGATGGATTATGCAATAACATTGTCTACGGTATCCTTGAGGATGACGCTGGTAACCTCTGGCTGAGCACAGATAACGGACTGTCAAGGTTCAACCTCCGTGAGAAAGTGTTCAGGAACTATTACACAGAAGACGGCCTCCAAAGCAACCAGTTCTACTGGTCGGCAGTATATAAAAACACCAAAGGGAAGATGTACTTCGGCAGTATGAACGGTATGAATGCATTTTACCCCGACAGTATTATTGACCATTTTCCCCCTGTCAGGCCCGTGATCACCGATTTTAAAATATTCAACAACAAGGTTGAGGTGGGAAAGGAATACTTTCACCGGAAGGTGCTGGAAAGATCGATCACCGAAACAAAGCATATTGTTCTCTCATACAGGACTAAAGAGTTTTCATTTGAGTTCTCTTCACTGAACTATACTGAACCGGACAAAATACAGTATGCTTACCGGATGGAAGGTTTTGATAACAACTGGTCTTACGTGGACTCGAAGCGACGGTATGCCAGTTATACCAACCTGAGGGGAGGAGATTATACGTTTATGGTTATGGCCGGCTTCGACGGGAAATGGGACAGCCCTCCGGCGCAGATTAAAATAAGTATTATACCTCCGGTATGGGAAAAACCATGGTTTAGGGCACTGCTCACCATGGTCATTTTTGTATCCATCCTGTTGTATATAAGGTACAGAACCTATGCACTGAAAAAGCAGAAACATAAACTGGAGCATCAGGTGAAGGAAAGAACAGCCAAGATTGAAGAACAGAAAATCGAACTGCAAGCCCAGGCTGAAAACCTCAAAGAATCGTTTCTTCAGCTGGAAAAAAGACAGGAACTGATTGAGGGGCAAAAGCAACAGCTGGAGGAACAAAACACCCAGATCCTCGTTCAGAGAGACAGGCTTATCGAGCTGAATAAAAAGGTGCAACGGGTGAACCAGCAGCAGCTCGATTTCTTCACATATATCTCCCACGAGTTCCGTTCACCGCTTACCCTCATCATCACTCCCGTGGAACAACTCCTGAAGGAAATCAGGGGAGAAAACCTGATAACGAACCGTCTCAGGCTGATAAGTAAAAATGCCGGACGCCTTCTCCACCTGATCAACCAGCTGATGGATGTGAGAAAAGTGGAGACAGGCAAGATGGATATGAAAGCTTCCTTTGGCGACCTCGTGGCTTATGTCGATTCCATTTCCAGGTCATTCTCAGCCCTCGCTGCCCAGCGGGAGATACAATTCAAGAGGATCTGCACCGGTATGATCAACCTCTATTTTGACAGAGAAATCGTGGAAAACATTGTCTACAACCTCTTGTCGAATGCATTTAAATATACACCTGAGCAAGGATTAGTGAGTATTGAACTGGATATCATCCCCATTAACCAGTTGCCAGCCGATGAAGTGGCCGTAGTGGACAAGCAGTACATCAAACACCTGGGTATTAAATCATATGCCAGGATCAGGGTGAGCGATTCAGGACAGGGCATACCACAGGATAAGATCAGGGAGATCTTCGGCAGGTTTTACCGGTTGCCGTCATCATCTGTCAACAGGGTACAGGGTAGCGGTATCGGCCTCTACCTCATCAGGGAAATGGTGAAAACGCATAAAGGATTGCTCTACGTTCGTTCAAGGGAAGGGGAAGGTTCCGCTTTCTCAGTGTTCCTGCCCATGGGAAAGGAATTTCTTCTCCCCGATGAAATCGTGGCTGATAAAATGCCCGATAAACAAAAGACAGTGTTCAGGTATGATACCGTTCCGGACTGGACAGGAACGACCGTACCGGCAAGGAAGACGGCAAATACGGTGAAACTTGCCGGTAATCTTCCCCTCCTGCTCCTGGTCGATGATGATGATGAACTGGCCTCCTTTGTGAGTGAATTTATGAATTCATCGTTCCGCGTGCTGGTAGCAGGGAATGGTAAAGAGGGATTTGACAAAGCGATGGTTTACAATCCTGACCTTATCATCTCCGATATCCTGATGCCGGAGATGGATGGATTGAAATTCTGTTCCCTCATCAAGAATGACCTGCGAACATCGCATATCCCCGTGATCCTGCTCTCAGCTAGGTCGGAGGTGGAACATTATATTGAAGGGCTGGAGACCGGTGCCGACGATTATATCTCAAAACCCTTTAATATCTCCTTGCTCGAGGTGAAGGCGAAAAGCCTGATTGAGAATCGAAAAAAGCTCAGGGCTCTTTATTCTCACAGCCTTGTGCCTGTGCCGAGGGAACTCACCACCACGCGTCCTGATGAAGCGTTCCTGCAGAAAACGATGAATATTATTGAGCAGAACCTGTCCAATCCTGATTTTACCGTTCAGCAGTTGGCCCTGCGAATGAATGTAAGCCGCAGCCTCCTGCACAAGAAGCTTACGGCCATCGCCGATCTGTCGGCTAGCAATTTTATCACTTCACTCCGCCTGAAAAAGTCCGCTCTCCTCCTTGTCGAAGGCAAGATGAACATCTCCGAGATCGCCTATTCGGTCGGTTTCAATGATCCGAAATACTTCAGTCGTTGCTTCAGAAAACAGTTCGGGATGAGCCCATCCGAGTATATGAATAACAAACTGAACTGAATATCCTGGTATTGAATATTTTGCCCTTTTCCCCGGCATCCCCGCAATGTCTGTAATGTAAACATTAGTCCACCTCATTTACAAATTTGTCCACCTCCTTCCTTTACCGATGCCTTAATTTTAAGCAGACTTTTCTTCCTTATTATTAACCTATAAAACAAAAAATGAACAGGCTATTTAAACATGCTGTTACACCGTTATTGTATCTGCTATTCCTCGCAGGCACGGTGTACGGTCAGAATTTTCCTGTCCGGGGGAAGGTTACCGATTCCAGGACAGGTGAGACTCTTGCGGGTGTCAATATTGTTGTCGTGGGGACAATGATCGGAACGATCAGTGATGGTAACGGTAATTATTCCATCAATGCCCCTTCCGGTACCAATTCACTCGTTTTTTCATATGTCGGGTATGCCACCCAGTCGGTGCCCATTAATGGCAGGGCAACCATTGATGTTGTTCTTGTTGAGGAAGCGATGGCACTCGACGAACTGGTGGTCATCGGTTATGGCACACAACGCAGGGGAGACCTCACCGGTGCCATTGCAGTGGCAGATATGAGTACATTAGCCAATACTGCCAGCGCTAATGTAACCAAGGCTCTTCAGGGACAGGTGGCGGGAATACAGGTGCAGAGCACCGGTGATCCGGGAGCTGTACCCAGGGTTAAAATCCGGGGTATCACTTCTTTTACCGATAATGAACCCTTATATGTGGTGGATGGCGTATTTGCTCCTATTAACGACCTTCCAATGGAAAATATTGAATCCGTGCAGGTACTGAAAGATGCTTCCGCCGCGGCTATCTATGGTTCCAGGGCTGCCAACGGCGTTGTCATCATTACCACCAAACGCGGAACCAGCGGACAGATGAAAGTGGATTATAACGGGTATTATGGCTGGCAGGATATTACCAAACGATTTGATATGTGCAACCGTGAAGAATATCAAATGCTGGTGAATGAGGCAACAAATAATGCCAAACAGTATCCTGAATATGCCGGACTGTATATTTTCCCGGCCAATGATCCGTCAAACCCCAATTTTGTTGATGATGTGGATACCGACTGGCAGGATGAAATGTTCAGAACAGGACATATCAATAATCAGTCGCTGACTCTGAGCGGTGGGAACCAGAACTCAAACTTCAGTGTCAATCTCAATTATTTCGATCAGACAGGAACGGTGGAAGGAAGAGGACCAAAATACAGCCGGTATGGCGTGTCGGTGAATTCCGACCATAAGTTTGGCAAATTCAACTTCGGTGAATCCGTACATATAACAAATGCAACCCAAACCCTGATGACCTTCCTTCATACCGGTACAATGCTGTTCTATACCGTCGATGCCATACCTACCTTGCCGGTTTACGATCCTTCCACCGAAAGCGGCTTCTCTGCCGCTGACGGCGATATCCATGGAGCCTATTCCGCCAATGTCGTGGGGATGAACAACCTCATCGAAAACGATACCGAGAGGACAAGACTTATTGGTAACATGTACGGCGAATATGAAATAATCACCGATCTGAAATATAAACTCAGTGTAAGTTATGAGCGGACTGACTGGAGGGATTATCATTTCGAACCGGAATATTACCTGGGCTGGTTTGCAGGGTATTCAAATACCGTCGCAAAAATGGATGATAACAGGGGCATCGGCTATACCGGCGTCCTGGAACAAACCCTTTCATATAAAAAAGATTTCGGTAAACTGAATATTACCGCTTTAGCCGGCCACAGCGCATTAAACTCATTAATGCAGAGAACCTATGGCCATGCGGAAGAATTTGACAAACCCTATTTTAAGCAGCTGAGTAACGGTGCAATAACGAATGCCAGAAGTGATGAATACCAGTCAAGGCTGATCTCGTTCTTCGGCCGGGCTATACTTAGTTACAACGATAAATATTTATTAACGGCTACCATTCGCCGTGACGGTTCGTCCCGATTCAATCCCAATAACCGGTGGGGAAATTTCCCCTCCATCGCCCTTGCCTGGAAGGTACATAATGAATCTTTCATGTCGTCGGTCGATATGATCAGCCAGTTGAAACTCAGGGCCAGCTATGGCGTCCTGGGAAACCAGAACATTGGCGATTACCGGTTTCAGGGATATATAAACCCCTATGCGCACTATGTATTGAACGGAAACCTTATCCAGGGCGCTTCACAGTTCATACCCTCATCCAATGCTATTAAATGGGAACAGTCAAAAACATCCAACGTCGGCATTGATATCGGATTCCTGAACAACAGCCTCCTCGTGACCGCAGAATATTATATTAAAAAGGTGGACGACCTGCTGGGTACCATCCCGACACCTACCCACCTGGGCTGGTATGAATGGGAATCTCCAATCAGGAACGCTCTCTCTGTTAAAAACCAGGGTTTTGAATTTAATGTGAACTATAATAAAACCATTGGTGATTTTACATTTAGCGCAGGTGCCAACCTCTCAACATTGAAAAACGAGGTTCTTTCACTGGGTGAAGGCATCAACCGTATTGAAGGAAACTGGAGCCGTACCGATGTAGGTACCGAAGTGGGTGAGTTTTACGGGTATGTTGTTGAAAAAATCTTCCGCGATCAGACGGAAATCGATGCATTGAACGATGCCGCCCCTGACGGATATTACCAGGAGGTGAGAACCGCCCCCGGTGATTTTAAGTTCAAGGATCTGAACGGTGACAATGAAATAACAGAGGCCGAAGATCGTAAATACATCGGCAGTGCTATACCAAAGCTGTATTTCGGATTTAATTTCTCCGCCAACTACAAGAATTTCGATCTTACTGTTACCGCTGGCGGACACTCCGGTAATATGGTGGTTAATACCATCGGGAACGCCGTCAGGGCAGGCGCCGGGTATGAAAACTACCACAGGGATTTATTAGACCGGTGGACCACTTCGAATCCCGATGTCGACCGGCCCAGGATTATCATCGATGATCCGAACCATAACGGCAGGCCTTCCGCCTGGTGGCTCGAAAAAGGAGATTATCTCAGGATTTCCAATATCGAGGTTGGATATACCATTCCGAAAAGCATCCTCAATCATGTGAAAATATCTTCCCTGAGGATTTATGCTTCCGCACAGAATGCCATCACCTTCACCGGGTATACAGGTTATGACCCTGATTTTAACAACGACGGGCTGTTTAGCCGGGGAACAGATAACGGCGCCGCTGCCAACAAGGTATTTACTGATTTTGCCGGCGGTCTGCCAACCCCACGCACCCTCATGCTCGGGGCAAGAGTGAGCTTTTAATTTCAACCGTTTAAGAGTAATTATCGATTATGAAATCAAAATATATCGCTACATTCCTCTTATCCCTGATGCTTTTTTCAGGGTGTACAGAGGACTGGTTAGAGTTGAAAAATCCTAACCTGCAGACAAGTGAAACTTTTTGGAATACCGAAGAAGACATCATGAAAGGTGTCACCGCCGCCTACATGGGCTTGTTATATGACGGCACCTGGATGCGTTTCGTTCCTTTCGCCCTCAACCTGAAAGGGGATGATACCAGGAGTGAGTCGCCCTGGAACGTGCTGAGTCTCACCGGTAAGTTCAACCTCTCGGGTGACCCCATCATGGCTCAGTGGCCGTGGACATCCTTTTATGGAGTCATCTGCAGGGCCAACCAGGTACTGATGCATGTGGATGAAGCTAAATTCACAAGCGAAGACAAGAGAAAACAATACAAAGGGGAAGCGTTGTTCCTGAGAGCATTCTCATACTACTACCTGGTAACCTTCTTCAGAAATATTCCCCTGGTACTGCGTCCCTATGAGACGGATGCTGATCTGTACCCCGAACAGGCGCCTCCCGAGGATGTGTGGGCACTCATTTTTGATGATTTTGCCGAAGCCGCACAACTGCTTCCGGAAGTATACCCTGAAGCTGAAAAAGGCCGCGCCACTAAGGGAGCCGCACTGGCATTCCTGGGGAAAGCATACCTGATGAATAAAGATTATGCCAACGCGTCAGCTAACCTGTTCCAGGTTATCGATTCAGAGATATATGAACTTATGGATGACTATGCCCGCAACTTTACCGCCGAACCGCAGGATGAGAATAATGCCGAGTCAGTCTTCGAGATACAGATGGACAGGAATGTGGGGGGGACAACCCTCGGATGGGTGAGCCAGCCTGCTCCCGACTGGTCAAAAACCTCGGCACATGCTATTACCTTTGCTCCCACACCTTTTGGATTTGGCGATGCCGATGCAACCGACTGGATCTTCCAGGAATTCAAAAAGGAAAA
The DNA here is from genome assembly GCA_034678415.1 of Bacteroidales bacterium. GTDB lineage: Bacteria > Bacteroidota > Bacteroidia > Bacteroidales > VadinHA17 > JAXDBV01. The sequence goes on along the minus strand of JAXDBV010000252.1, from coordinate 2,514 downwards.
AAATGTCGACGGGGAAGTGGATGAACGCATCATCGCCTGCATCAGTTTTGATACTACCGCCTGTACCATGTACGGAACACCTTTCAGATCGGCATTTGATCCTACACGGTGGAATAAAGTGTTTGTCAGAAAATATACCAATGCATATTCCTCGGCGCTGCCGAATGAGTATGATTGGCGCTCAGGGATAAACGAACGGGTGATGCGTTATGCCGAAGTTCTGATGATGTATGCAGAATGTCAGTATGAATTAGGCCACCCCGATGTTGCCGCACAGTACATCCAGGAGGTACGCAACAGGGTGAATCTGCCGGATATAACAGATCAGATTGCAGCAATGAACAGGGAAGACTTTTACAACCAGCTGTCGCACGAAAAAGCCCTGGAATTCGCGTTTGAAGGGGTTCGTTTCGAGGATATCGTGCGCTGGGGCTGGTTGTACGATCCTGATAAACTGGCTGAGCTGAAAGCCCACGACCCGGAGTACGAGAGTTATATTGAAGGAAGAGAGTACTTCCCGATACCACCGGCTGAGTTGAATAAGAATCCGAAATATAAAAACAATCCGGGCTGGTAGTACCGGCAGGCTCCCGGGTTCAGGTTAATAAGCCCCTGACACCGCTGTTGAACCTCCATCTCTGTTATAACCGGCGAGGGTTCAACAGCGGTTTTTCAGGGAAAGATTTTGTTGTTCAATTGATATTCCTAATTTAGAGATATCAATGTTTAACCCGATAGTAACAATATGAAACACATTGGAATCGTACCGGGGATGATATTGTTATCTGCCCTGGTTACAGCGGGCTTTGCCCGGACAGAGAAAGAAACTCCGGCGGCCAATATCATTATCAGTGCCGATCTTGGAAAAGAAGTGATCAGCCGTCATATCTACGGCCATTTCTCCGAACACCTGGGTCGCTGTATCTATGGTGGTTACTGGGTGGGTGAAGATTCCCCCGTTCCCAATACCCGGGGCATCAGGAATGATATCGTCGAGGCGCTACGTAAGACGCAGATACCCAACCTGCGCTGGCCGGGCGGCTGCTTCGCCGATGAATATCACTGGATGGATGGTATAGGCCCACGCAACAAACGCCCCAAAATGATCAATACCCACTGGGGCGGCGTGACAGAAGATAACAGCTTCGGTACCCATGAGTTCCTCGATCTGTGCGAACAACTGAACGCCGAACCATACATTTGTGGAAATGTGGGCAGCGGTTCAATAGAGGAGATGTCCAAATGGGTGGAATACGTCAACTTCGATGGCGTCAGCCCCATGGCTGACCTCCGTAGACAGAACGGCCGCGATAAGCCATGGAACGTGAAATTCTGGGGGGTGGGGAACGAGAACTGGGGCTGCGGCGGTAATATGACCGCCGAGTACTACGCCGACCAGTTCAGGAGATACGCCACCTACTGCAGAAATTACGGCGAGAACCGCCTCCTGAAGATCGCCGGAGGTGCCAATTCTACCGATTACCATTGGACGGAAACACTCATGCGTAATATCCCACACCGCCTTATGTGGGGTATCTCACTCCATTACTATACTACCTACTGGGAAAAGAAAGGCTCGGCAACCGTCTTCGGCGAAAAAGAATACTTCGAAACCCTTGAACGATGCCTTAACATTGAAACAGCCCTTGACAGGCATATCAATATCATGGACAGGTACGACCCGGCAAAACGCATCGCCCTCGTGGTTGATGAATGGGGTACATGGTGGGATGTGGAACCCGGAACAAACCCCGGCTTCCTGTACCAGCAGAACACCCTGCGCGATGCCATGGTGGCCGCCCTCTCCCTCAACTACTTCAACGAACGGTGCGACCGCATACGCATGGCCAACATCGCACAGACAGTGAACGTGCTGCAGGCACTTATCCTTACTGACGGCACGAAGATGATACTCACCCCAACATACCATGTGTTTGAGATGTACAAGGTTCACCATGACGCCACACTCCTTCCATTACACATCAACTGCGGGTTCTATGAGATGGAAGGGAAAAAGCTGCCGGCCCTCAGCGCCAGCGCATCAAAAGATGCGAACGGCACGATCCATATCTCCCTGGTGAACATTGACCCGGTAAAAAATGTCAATATCACCTTGGATATCAGGGGAACATCAGTGAAACAGGTGACGGGAAGAATCCTTACGGCCGATGAACTGAACACCCATAACACCTTCGATGCCCCGGGAAACATTAAACCGGCCCTGTTCAGAGGCGCGGAAATCAGTAAGAACATGATCACCGTTGACATGCCCGCAAAATCCATCGTGGTGCTTGAAGTTCTTTAGATCCTGATATGAAAAAAGGATGGCTTAATATCATATTGCTGATTCCTGCATTCTTGATTGCGGCAGCCTTACTGCAATCCTGTAAGGATAAAAAGGATGATGAGCCTGATAATGAGGCTGATCCGTATAGTCCCAACATTTCCGACGATTATTCCGCAATTGCCGCCCAAAACTACTCGTCACAGTGGGGACCCTACAACCTTCATGAT
>JAXDBV010000251.1:0-8794 GCA_034678415.1 Bacteroidales bacterium | reverse complement strand
TCCCCCGGTGGTATTATTCTTATTTTTTATCACTGCGTCTCCTAAAGCATCTATTCCCCAGAAGCTTAAGTCAAACAGACAGGAGGATAAATAAATTGATTTAATCATGGATGGATAATTACCATCTGTGTTAAAATTCTGAGGAATATCCAGGAACGAATAGGATAACCTCAGCGTATGCTCCGCCGGTTCCTGAGCCAACAAAACCTCTGTAGAAAATATGAATATCCCGAAATATTGTAATATGTTCTTCATAATGAACCAGAATTAATTGATAAATAATTGATTTTAGAACGGATAGATATAGTTAACCATGATGTGGTCCGTTTTGTTTAATGCGATATGAAATGAGAGATATTCATATTGAATACAGATTAACAGATAATTGCAATGTTTGTTCGTACGGGGGACCAGAATGATGGAAAGGAATATGCACCGGAGCGCATGGTTTTCCTTCCTTAGTTGATCTTCCCCTTATCCTGGCCGGATCAAATTCACATCCACAAATAATTGACTTATCTGCCTGAACACCGGGAAGGTGTTTTTATTCTTCTGAGGCATACAACTCTACCGAAGCATACTGAAAGGAGACATACACCGTGAATGGAATCAGGGGATTTTCAGTATGGTCATCATCAGAAGATTATACACGTCATGGCTTCTTCATTTTATATAAATACCCGTTGAGGCAGGCTGCCAGGTTGTATCTGTTCATCCGTTAACCGGTTTAGGAATTCCACAACTGTCCTTCCCGTGAGGTGCCCCAGGAACTATATTTCGGCAAAACCTGTGGGGCGGTGGCCGCAGGGAGAGGAATATTTTCGTATAAATGCAGGTCAGTCTGAAATTAAATACTCTGTAATGTGTCATTTCCTGTATTACATCATTTTCAATTTCCTACGGTTAAATAATGTATGAATAAGAGTAACGCCAATCCCGAAAAGCCGTTGAGATTGACCTGTTGCTGTATGGCCCGTTTTAAACGACCGCATGTTTCAAGGGTCAAGATTCGTTCAAAGGGAGAATCGCTGATCACCTAAATGCCTGATATATGTGAAAGATTTATTAAATTTATAATCATAAATACCAGGCCGTATGGAAGACGACAAGATGAAAAAGTTCGAAACCAGCGAGCAGCTTCAAAAGATGGTTTTGAACATCATGTATGTGATGCGTGAAAAATACAACAAGTATCCGGAATACAGAACCATCATGATGAACCTGACCACGGTATCAAAGGAACTCAATGCCATCAGGATAAAGGAAATCACCGGTGAAGTGGAAGAACCTGAACTGGATATGAAATAAAAAAAAGGAATCGCAGGATTCCCTTTTTTTATAACACAAGTGACCTGTACAGTTTGACTTCCATGTTCAATTGTCCGATGACCGGTAATATCGGAAATATTCAGGCTGCATAATCCTGCAGCTTATCCATCAATTTTTTCCTTGAAAAGAATATTCGGCTTTTCACCGTACCGATTTTCAAATCAAGCTTGTCGGCAATCTCCTTGTACTTAAACCCTTCTGTATGCATCCTGAAAGGGGTGCGGAACTCATCCGTCAGTGTGTCAATCGTCTCATTGATTTCATGTTCACTGTATTGCGATTCGGGATGGCTGAACCCGGAATCCTGCGGCTGGTTGAGATGAAAAGCAGCCTTGGTCTTATCCACCGCCGTGTTCATTTTTATCGCACGCCGGTAATTATTGATAAACGTGTTCTTCATAATGGTGAACGTCCATGCTTTCAGATTCGAGTGATCAACAAACTTATCCCGATTGGTTAATGCCTTCAGATAAGTGTCCTGTACCAGATCGCGTGCATCTTCTGAATTGGATGTCAGGCTGTAGGCAAACTTTGAAAGATTCTCTTTCAAATGGATCAATTCGAAGTTAAACTCTTGCGCTGTCATGGCAGTATGGTTTCAGTTAATACTACATTATTAAATTGTTTACCAAAGATAGACAGGGATTAAACAAATATCCAAATCCGAATATCTGAAAATAGCAGTTTTCTGCTTTATTTATAAATAATGAAAACTTTATAATATATAGATATACAATATATTATAATAATAAAAGATATACAGATATGAATTACCTCTAAATTAAAAAAATGTATAACGGCGGACTGGAAATGTTAAACAGATACCGACGGGAAGTGTAAGGGTGAAAATAGGATAAGGCAGCCGGCAGGAAATTTACCTGCCGGAGGATATTTATTTTTCCCCCGACGAAGAGAGATAAAGGGTTATCATACGTGGATCAATGTATCAACGTGGCAATGGACAGGATTTATCGCACTTCAGTCGTGCATGACAATGCCGGTTTACTGGCGCATGGCGGGCAGAATTCCTGCCTTGTCCGTTCAGTTAAGCTTCCTGATAAGCATCAGGCCGTCTCTTACGGGCAGGATGACATGCTGTACGCCGGGGTCGTTGTGAACATAATCGTTGAATGCTATCATCCCTTTTGTTGCCCGGTCATGTTTCGCTTTCAACTGAACCACTTTACCGCCCCAGAGCACATTGTCGGCCAGTATATATCCTCCCGGACTAACCCTGTTAATTACCGTCCGGTAATAGCTAAGGTATTCGCTCTTGTCCCCGTCGATGTATACAAGGTCGAAGTTGCCCTGTATTTCGGGGATAAGCTTTAGTGCATCGCCGGTAAAGTATCGGATCATGCTGTTTTGGGGCGATTTCTCAAGAAAACTCCTGGTAAATGCTTCGAGCTCGTCATTGATGTCAATGGTATACAATATGCCTCCTTCCTTCAGTCCCTTTACCAGGGAGAGGGTGGAATATCCCGTATAGGTGCCTATTTCCAGGATGACCGAAGGCCTGATCATATGGCTGATCATTTCAATGATCTTTCCCTGCAGATGGCCGGCCAGCATATGGGGATTCAATATGCCGGCATGTGTCTTCCGGTACAGCTCTGCCAGCAATTCATCCTCGGGATCGATGTGTTTCAGGATGTAATCTTCAAGTTCACCGGTTAGTAGGTTCATGTTGCAGCAATAATAAGGATCCTGCACTCACGGCTCGGATCCACTGATAAAATGAACGGATGATAACAGGTGTTCCGGCGGATAGAACCATGCACCCGTCGTAGAGGGATGCGGTATTATTGCTCCCGCTTTCCAACACCCTGTAACCCATATTTTTGTTTTGAAAATTCAATTGTTTGCACTATAATTGCAGTCCAAAAAGGTTGGTGCCATAGCTCAGTTGGTAGAGCACAGGACTGAAAATCCTGGTGTCCTTGGTTCGATCCCGAGTGGCACCACCAGAAAAAAGGCTGCCAGGGAAGGCAGCCTTTTTTTGTAATCCTTCCGGTGCATGGCTTTAAATAGCCCTGAAGAACTCGTAGTTCATCTCTTCCAGTTTAGCCATGGTGGGATAGGGGTAAAACAGGATATCATCTCCGGTCCCCACATAAAAGCCGGTCTCAATGGTTCTGTATAAGAGTGAGCCTGAGAATATACGCTGAACGGTTTTCATCTGTTTCCTTTCTTCAGTTTTGAGTATCTCAAGACAATCCCTCAGGTGGGGTATGGAGCCGTATGGCAGATGCTCCGCCGATCCCGATAGTGGATTGTTTGCCAGGTCTCCCAGCTTGAGGTCGACGAAGAACAGCTTGGGCAGGCATATCTGGAGAGATCCGTCGGTCAGTGTTTTGAGAAACTCATGAGGCGGCAGGGAACTTGCCACCTGCGGAGTAACAGGACACAGCTCCTGGTAAAGATGAACATCCTTCCTTACCGGTCCGCTTCTGTCGTATGGAGCTTTCTTCAGTTCAAGCACCAGACCGTTGTCGGTGGTGAGGTAGAGGTTCTTCAGAGCGGTCAGCGGAACCGATTCCAGAACCCTGTAAACCGACAAATAGACGGAACTTTTGGGTTTACCATCCGGTTTGCTCACACAACGGCTGTTCAGGTAATCCATATTGATCTGCGGTTCAACCTGGTGAATATCAACCTCGAAAAATATGGCCTGTCCCCTGTTGCACTTCTTTGTCCCGGTTGCCACATAAGCCCCGAACTCGACCGGTGGAAGCATTGAGGCAATCAACGCTTCAGGAGTAATTGCCAGATATAGATATTTTCCCATGAAACTTGAATAAAATGATTATGAAAACCGGTTATTTGCTTATTAAAGATAAGAAAAATATACATACCATATATCCCTTTTTCCCGGTTCCTGTTGAATGGATTTATGGCCTCTTGAAATTACATGTTTCTTCAGAAATATTGAATAATAATAAGACTGATAATCAGAAAGTTATGATCCTGCACGAAAAAAGTTTGCCCAGTATACAATAACAGGGTAACTTTAACCATTCTTTATACGTAAATAATTATTATAGTGGTTCATTAAACTCGCAGGCATATGAAAAAGACGATTGGATGGTTGGCGATGGCATGCATCATCAGCATATTGTGCTGGCAATGCAGCAAAGATGAGGCAAGCGCTCCTTCACTGAAAGGTTCTCTCAGTAAGAGTGCAAAACAATTGAACACTGCAGTGAATAGCATTGCCCAAACCGCTGGTTATAAGATACTTCAGCTTGATGATACCGGACTGAAATCAACCTGGGAGGACGACTTGTCTTACACCGACAGCATCCTTCTCAAAGACATCAGCGGTATCTATGAATATAATGCACAAGCACCTGATCATCGATATAATATGTTTTACAGGAATGTGTTCCTGAAAACAGGTGAAAGCGACAGTCTCATCGTAAAGCTGCCGGAAGAAAAAGTATTCAAACCCTGGCGCCTGAGAATGTGTGTCCCTGATGATACCGGCATGGTAAACAACTTCGTTATCACAGCCTCTGAATACCATTACTATTTCTCGCAGGGATTTATCCATGACTATAAATTACTGGCCGGGTTCCGGCTGGACGAAGAAAATATCGGTTCGCTGGAAGTAGAATCGTCAAAGGATTCATGGCTTGACTACAACCTGGGCTCAGCCTATACCTTCGAAAACAACTATAAAGTGAACGTTTTTGCTGTGACCGGTGACACCTCAGCCTGGGGTTTCAGCCTGACAGAGGAAGAAGATACCTTGCTGATGGAAAAGGTTGTTCTCACGAAATCTGATCAGTGGCGCCATGTTGAGAAAGAATATATTTTAGTCATCGGAAATGTGGAGTTCAGAAGAGTATCCGGTTCACATGACCTGGAGATATATGTGAATGGTGTGTTGCAGGAAAATGTGGTGATCGAGGTGATCGACACATCGGATGAAAATGAAACCGGGAAATGTATCTGCAGGAACCGTGATATACGGATCACTTTCGATGACGGTACCGTCACAACCATCTCCGAACTCATTGGCCCTTCTCGCGAGATACTTAACGGACTTGTCGTTTCCATGAGGGATATGTTTTTTGCCTCCCGCATCATTGACTACATTGCCTGGAAAATTTACCGGACGGAGATCATCGGATAGTACCGGTATTCGGGCATAAAACTACGATCATTATACGGCATCGGTGCGGATGACCCTGCAGATAGGACATCCGCATTTTTTTTTCGCTGATTTCTCGTCCCCGGAAGAGACAATCTGCCGGTTTGCACGGGCATTGACCGCTTGCGTTTCCTTGACTTTTGACCGATAATATTGTATCTTATATCGGAATATCAAGCCCGGGCATTGGCGTAAGTATCTTCTTATGGATACCGGTGTTAACCCACTGCTGACGGCCTGATGCATTGCCCGGGGTATGGTCTCCATGCTCTCGACATTCTTTGGTGTTATGAGGAAAATGAAAAATGCCATAGCAGGAAAATGATGATTCTCTTCCTGAGATACATAAGGGTGAAAGCATCCTCTGATGATCCGTTAAAGAACAGAGGTCTCCCGGGAGATGATTCACCTGGCCAACCCCGGCCTGACCCGTGTATTTTCCGAAACAGGGAGGAGAAGGGTGAAGTGAAGATCTTTTTATGAAAGAGTTCCGTCAGGCTGAGACCATATCCTGTTAATAACACGGAAGTATTGCGTCATTCATTATAAATAACATCTCATGAAATGAAAGGAGGATAAGGTATGGCAACATTCTTTTTATTTGGTAAATATTCGGCAGAGGCTTTGGACGGGATCAGTGCTGCACGGACGGAACAGGCAAATGCCCTGATGAAGAAGCACGGCGGGCAGATCAAATCTATTTATGCCCTGCTGGGGGAGAAAGACCTGGTGATCATTGCAGATTTCCCCGGCGCGCAGCAGGTGATGAAGGCATCCCTTGCGGTGAGTAAACTCACCGGTATCAGTTTTACCTCATTTGAGGCTGTCGCGGTCGAGGATTTTGACAAGATGGGGGGCGATGTATAAACCCCCGCCGGAAGATTTATGCGTTTCCCTGCTGGTATGCTTTATTGATACGTTGCAGACCGCTATATACTCCAGGGGAAGGGGGCATTATGCTTTGTGTCGACGGTTTCCCGTCACCAATAAAGGTGAAGGAGCGAACAAACGCAGCGGTAGAACTGTTCCTGGCGACGAAAAATAACATGTATATTGATGCCATCCTTCAGAAACAGAATGAAGTGATGGACAATATTGAAAGCACTGCATGGACGATGTGCCGGTTGAGCGACAACATAAAAAATATGCCCTTCCTGAAAGCGTTTGAAATGAAAATACATGAATACGCTGAGCATCTCAGGGAAGAGCTGACAGCCAATCCGTTCGGCATTCATTACAGCATGCAGGTGTGGGGAATAGGGTGGAATGTCCTGTGGTCAATGGTTGAACACTTCTTTCTGATCAAAGCATACCCCGGTTTATTTCCCCCGGATGATCTGTACAATGCGTTACAGTTCGTGCTGGGCAGGCATCCCGGTTCCGACCTGACCTTTATCTCCGGAGTCGGGTCGCATCCCCCCATCCCCGCCTTCGGGTTCAACAGGTCGGATTATGCCTATATACCCGGAGGTGTTTATTCAGGTACGGCAACGATACTGCCCGATTTTCCCGAGCTGAAAAGCGATCATCCCTTCCTGTGGCAACAGTCGGAATACATCATTTCCGGTGCAGCAGCCTATATCTTCTGCGTGCTGGCAGCCGATAAACTGTTAAATGATTGATTCTACTGACGGGACGCTTTGCCTTCTTTCAGCTGCTGTATCTCGTGGTGATGGCTCACCACCAGCTTCTCATACCTTTCCCGTGCCTGTTTCTTATGCCTTTCATGTTCCTCCTTCAGCTCCTCGAAGTCCTTCCTCATCTGAATCGTAACGCTGTGGTTCCGCTTATATAAAAGAAACAATATCACCAGTAAGCTGGCCAGTCCGATGATGATAGCCCACATGAGGGTGTTGTATAAGATCTTGTTCATCGGGATCCCCAGGAAAGAAATGGTATTCTTGTTTTTTATCGCTGTATCAAGCTCTTCCATTAAAAGAGCTTTCTCAGAATTCAGGGTATCAATCTGCGTATTAAGGGCAAATAACAACCGGTTCAGTTCCGTCCTGTCCTTCTTTATGTCGGAGATGGTATCCAGCACGTTCCTTTTCATCTTCTGGAAGATGTCTTCACGGATAGCTCTGAAATTCTCATAAATGAGCGTCTTCTGTTGTATGTAGTCCATCTGTTCCCTTATAGCGGCACTGTCCAGCATCTCCATCATCTTCGCCTGTGCACCGACGGTCACGGGCAAGCAGGCCGACAGGACCATTATCATGATAAGAGAAAGGTTTTTTGTGCGGGCTGTTTTCATAGACGTCCTTTTTATCGGGTAATTCCCCTGCAACAAAATTAACGTTATGGACAATAAATAATTATCTAAATAGTGTAAAAATTACTGCTGAAGGGGAAAATAATTCATTGTCCTTCCGGTTTTTCGGGTGTTATTGCAGGGCTGTCGGGAATATGAAACGATTCCGGTGGGTCAGGGTTGGACGGGATGAAGGCGGGCAGTCCTCTCACCAGGTGATTCGCCAACTCCAGCTTGTTCATCCGTATTCCCTCAACAACGCACCTGGCCACCTCATACGCACCGTATTTGTTATGATGCGAATCATCTTTGAGCGCTGTTGCCTGGCCAGGGTATGTGCCTGCCGGTGCGTGGACAAATGCTTTTTTTGATCCTTCCACTCCTAGTGCTTCGTAAAACACCTTTGTCATCTCGTTCAGGTCGATCAGCGGTACATTCTCTTCCCTTGCCACCTGTCGCATTGCTTCAGGATAATCCCCATGAGTGTTGATGAGTTTTCCTTGTTCATCAAACTTCCTGCGCCGCACAGGCGTCAGCAGTACCGGCCGGGCGCCCCTTTCCTGTGCCTGCCTGATGTATAGCTTCAACTGTTCCTTGTATCCCGTGAAAGGTTCCACATACGACGCACTCTCCGGTTTCTGGTCATTGTGTCCGAACTCAATGAAAAGGTAATCACCCGGCCTGATCAGGCTCATGATTTTTTTCAGCCTTTTGCCGGCAACAAAGCTTTTCAACGCTTCGCCCGATTCAGCATAGTTCGATACCACCACATGATCATTAAAAAAACACGGGATCATCTGTCCCCAGGAAGCCCAGGGTTCTCTTTCCTGGTCGGTGACGGTTGAGTTACCAGCAAGGAAAACGTTGACCACAGTGTCTGCTTTCCTTATCTCCAGGGCATTAATACAAGGTCTTGAATTATTGAATTCAAGGGTCAGCTTGTTGTCCCAGTTCAGATAAGACAGTTCCCTGGCTTTAAGGCGTATAGTATCTCCACCATTGATGACGGGTGTACGTACATTCACATTAAACCTTTCCCTCCTGAATTCCCCTTTTTT
>JAXDBV010000250.1:0-20591 GCA_034678415.1 Bacteroidales bacterium | reverse complement strand
TAACAAGTTGTATAGCCGATTGCCGAGTTTCTGCGTTATTGTTCATTTTATGCTATTTATTAAGTTACTACTAATTTGACAGGTTAGTTCTTTTAAGTCGGCAACCTGCCATACAACCGACCGTTAGGCTTCATGCGCCCCCGCTACATTACTCAATCTATACACCTTGCACGGATAAGTTGATTTTTCTTCTGCAACCATAAAATCTTTTCCGCATTCAAACACATCTCCATTTTTGTCAACCCATATCCAAGTTTCACCGCCTCTAATTTTCTCAGGCAGTATTCCAGGTACTCTGTTTACCCATTGTTGTTTACTTTCAAGAACAAAAAGCAACTCTGCATTTACTGTGACTTTTTCCATTTTCGTTTGATTTTCCCACCCGCAAAGCACGAAAGCCTAACAAGCGGTATAGTTTATAAGCCTTTGAAATTTTTAGCGATTTGAAACGGCAGTGGTAGGCTTACAAAACCATACCGCCAAATCGTTAGCCACAATGCTATGCCAGCGCAATCAATTTCTTTTTGTCTTTATTCCCAGATAAGTAATCAAACCACTTATCAGCTTCTTTTTTATCATAAAATTGACCATCTTCCGAATAAGAAATTGATGGTTGAACCCAACCATACCATTTCTTTACTTCAATTTTATATCGTATTCCAGTCAAAACACTATATATTTCCCACATCCTGACAGAAGCACTGTGCCTAACAGCACCTATACCCAATTGGGCAGTTTCGTTCTTTTTTGAAGTTTCTTCCATTTTATTAAGTTTTATCTGTTATTGAAAATTAATACTTTTAATTGCCCAACTGGGCATAGCTGCGAACCGTTAGCCACCATTTAAGATAGCATCTCGTCACCTTAATTCCTACGGCAAAATATACACCCTATGCCGACACATTTTAACCAACAAACTTAATCAAGCCTATTTTGGCTTGTTCGAGAATGTTGTTCAGATCACTCATTTTTCTTAAGCAAAAGTTAAGTTCATCAATTATACCCTGGCCCGGCTGTTGTATTTCGTCAGGGCGTTCATTCTTGGTTTCTCGGTGATCTTTTATTCTGTAAGTTTTCTCGAGAATAGCATGTGCATGATCCTCCATCTTGGATAATTCTTGTTTAAATTCATCCAGGATAATTGCAAATTCGGGTTGCGTTTTGGCTGCTTCCATTGTTTTAAGTTTTGCGCCACCACCCAATCGTGTAGCATCCATTGGGGTGGTGGCTGGTTATTATTATACGCTACTTATAATGTTGTTTATCAGTTCTATTGACTTGTCTTTCAGCATTTGCAACGTACCATCATTGGTTAGGCAGTAATCTGTAATTATATCTTTCCATTCCTGTTCGGATTGGTGCTTATCACTGCTATCAAGGCCAGGTCGGTGAATGCCTACCAGTACACCACCAGAATTTCTTATTGCATCAGCCTCGTTTAGGAACCTTACATCGTGTATGAGGAAGATGCCTTTGTCGATAGCGTTGATACGAGTGAGAAGCCTGTGGCACCAGAATTCAGGATGGATATTATTCCTGAAACATTCTGTTCCCACCAACTGTAGAAATGTCCTGCCCAACATAGATGTATTGGGACCAATCTCAACCCTTTGTTTTTTACTCTCCTCATCCATAAAATAGTTCAGGGGAAGATCCAGTGCCGTGGCTGCCACCAGTTTCACAGCATCGGCAAATGCCCAGCGGTATGCTGTATATCCATGCGTCCATAACCACGTATAGATATGTTTAGCCACTGTTGTCTTGCCACTGCCAGCAGATCCGGATAGCCCAATAATCAGTTTTCCCACTGTTCGCTTATCCATGTTTTCAAGGTATCAAGATTTGAGAATATCGGTATGCTTAACTCAGTTGCCAGTTGTATTTCTTTTCTTGTCCCATCAGAGGTCTCCCAGCCGGGGACAAGAAATAGACAGTCGGACGATTCAAGCCATGGCTGTGAATTGTTGAAATAGTCTCCATAATCATAACCCCCATGAACCATACCCATTAGCAAATCGAGACAGGGAACATAAACAGATAGTCCCGCTTTACGAACCATCTCCGCAGTCATCATCATATTGTGGAGGTTATTAATATACCCCACTGCATTGTCATTTAGTTTTCCGGCGATGTAACATTTTAATACTTTCATTTTTTTTGGTTTATTGATTGTTTTTATTACTTGGTTGGCGATCAAAATGTTGATTCAGTCATTATTCCTGGTACAGATGGTTTATATGGTTCAACAATCTTTGGCATTGGCATATAGTTCAATGCCAATACCAGCGCTCCGGCCCTGGTTATCACACGGTCAGCATAGTTCCCTTCTCTTGCCTGATACTTGCTGTCTTTAAATTCGTAGGTGTCCATTTCGTCACAGGCTTCAAGTTCCCTTTCTATATATGATTCGTCACGCAATGCAGCATTTAATGCATCAATCATTAATGGTTTGGTACGCCTGTCTGTGAGCCATCCCCACATTGTTGGATAACCCTGCCTGATCTTTTCCGGTGTGGTACGGGCATAGAGGTTGGTATAGTAGGGTGCAATCTCGTCCAGGACGGTGAGAAAATGATCCCCTTCCTGCTCATGGTCCAGGCTATTAGTCTCCACACCCAACAATCCGTTATTATACCAACTCGCAAGTTTAACGGCCTCCCAGGCAAAAAGGTCCTGATCGAGGTGTCCCGACCACGAGGCAGCAACCTCACACGGACCACCATCTATCATCCAGTACCGGTCTAACACAACAATGGATGATCGACAGGATTTTTCTGTCCTGCCACCAATATCGGCAAATAGAGCATACCGGTTGGCCACATTTGAATCTTTGTCTGGTTTCAGCCATACCCGCAGTTCGGCACCCTCTAACTCCTCAAATCTTATGCCCACAAGTGCCTCAGGCCCTTTCCTGGCTTTTGATACCAGGCGACCCGTAAACTCCGGGGGTAAACAGGTCTTCCTTGCCTTTATCACGTATAACGGATGAAAAGCACGATGACCGGAACTCTGAAAGGCCTCAGTATCCGTTGAGGGAAATTCTTCGTGCATACGCCAATCCTCGTAATGTTCATGCTTTTTAAACCAGTTATACCAGTTTATTGATTCGAGGGTCGCACCTAAGTTCCAAAGGAAGTGATCATACTCGTTCATGTTACTTATGAACTTGTCATAATCATGTATCTTCCTTTGATACATCTCAATCTCCCACCAGGCAACAAAGAGGGGTTCATATCCACTTTCCCCTGATACGGCTGCTTGCCATTCCCGGTGGAAAAAGTTTCCCACACCCTTGGCCGTAGATTCCATGACAATAATTGAATAGGGTGTGGAGGGAACCATGGCCCGTATATTCTGTGCCAGTGCTTCTGCAGACACATGACCGGTCGATTGCCAGCTTCCCACCTCGCTCAGGTGAGCCATGGCAAAGTCAAATGATCTCATGGCCTCAGGCTCCTGGACAGATCCTACACCTATGATGCAATCCCGGTCTTTTATCACCTTTATGGATGATGAGTTTTGGTAGGGAAGTAGTTCTATCTTGCCAAATATTGAGGGATAATAATCAGCCATACGGTTATACATACCACGTATATTACGTGCTTGATCCTTTACATCAGCTATTATAACACTGTGCCAATTTTTCTTGTGGATTATCTGAATCCAGGCCATGTATATCTGGACAAGGGTTGAACCACCCCACTGGCGGGCCTTTAATACTATAATTCGTATTGGGACACCTTTAAGTCTCATCCTCTCCAAGCGTGCTACAAGTCTTCGTTGTGCCCTGTTTAGCCGGAATGGGACTATCTTCTTTGTTATCTTATCCTGGATTTTGACACAGGTGTAAGCCCAAAACTCAAAATCGTGTTTGTATCTTTCCTTAATCAACTCAATTTCAATGGCATCCTGCAGAGTCGGTGTATATTGATAATATTTTTTGAGGACCGCCTCAACGGATCCCTCCTTCTTCAAACTCCACAAAAGAGGCTGTTTGATCATTTCCTTCGGTGCCCAATAGTCATAGTGGACACCCTTGGAGAAATAGCTGATTCTCTCCCGGTCGATTGGAGAGCCAATCCCTGTCACGGGATCATATGCAGCGTTGAACCCGGCAAGTCGCCTTTTATTTTCCTCTATGATGTTCATTAGCCGACTTTCGTACTATCTGCCTGGTAAGTTTTATAAGATTCTCAATATCCTTCTCGTATCTTCTAAACAATTTCATGGGGGTGTTTCAAATAGTAGTTAACATACGCCCTTATAGTGCTTTCACTGTAATTGGTTATTTCAGCAACCTTGCTCCACAAGGTACCTCTTCTTACCTCGGAGCGTTGGTCTTTTGTGTACGATTCCAAGACCTCCTTATAGGCTTCTAATATTCTCTTGTGACGTTCCCTTGTGGTAGGGAACTTATTAGGTATGTGCATTGATGTTAAATTAGTTTACAAACTACAATTTGTAAATATATAATATTATTACACTTTTTGGTTAGAATATCTCAATAAATTACAAACTAATAGTATAATTTGCGCCCAAAATAATAACAAATTATTGTAGTATGACCAAGGTAGAACAGGAAGTTCAGAAACCTGAAGATAGTAAGGGGGATGTTGAAAAGAAGGTTGAAAACTCAGCGGAGACTCCTAAGGAAGAAAACAAGGAGGTGAAAGAGGGGGAGGAGAAGCCCGAAGGTGAAGAA
This sequence comes from Bacteroidales bacterium, assembly GCA_034678415.1. Classification (GTDB taxonomy): domain Bacteria; phylum Bacteroidota; class Bacteroidia; order Bacteroidales; family VadinHA17; genus JAXDBV01. The sequence goes on along the minus strand of JAXDBV010000250.1, from coordinate 15,889 downwards.
AAGAAAGAGCAGCCGGGGGAGAAAAAGGAGGAGAAGGCTGAGGATAAGAAGGAACAGGTTGATCCCGATAAGGTTCTTTTAGAAAAAGCCACGGCGTATTTCCCCGACCAGGAGTTCAAGGATCCGGCAGAGGCCAAGACGGCGCTAATTGCCAAGATAGAGGAGAATGAGAAATACGTGGCTGACAGCAGGGCTGCAAACGCCAGACTGTTGGAGGTATTTGATGCCAACATGGAACTATCAGAGATAGTCCGGGATGTTGCGGATGGGGTACCATTTTTGGTTGCCCTGGCCAAACAGGTTGATCCTGCAACCCTGATGTTGAAAGAGGGTGATGAGGGTTATGAGCAATTCAAGAAAGCAAACGAGGATAGGTTGCAGAGGGTTGCTGACGAGAAGAAGGCCAGAAAGGAGTATGAGAATAACCTAACCAACTCCTTTAAGTCATTTGATGAATTCGTGACCGAGAAGAAAATGGATGATGAGCAGGGGAAATTTTTTGTTGATCAGGTAAATAAGGTGTTGCATGGGCTGGTTACCGGTAATGTGAGCAAGGAGTTTTTGGAGGTTATCTACAAAGGAGTCAATTATGACCAAGATATAAAGGCTGAGACTGAGATTGCTGAGATCAGGGGCAAGAACGCCAAGATCCAGGAGGAGGTCTCAAAAACCAAAGGAGATGGTGTGCCTGAGGTGAAAAGACAGTCGGAACCTGTCTTGAAACCTAAAGAACCTGAAAGAAAGAAAACAAGCATTGACAGAGCAGTGGAAGAGCATGAACGCAGAGATGTCTTTAAAACTAAAACAACTTAAAATGAAACGTGAAACAATCTACAAATCAATAATGTCGGTGATGGTTGTGATGTTGTTCGCAGCCATTGCCTTCGTGGGCATGGCAGCTCTACTGCCTGCCGGAGTCCTGTATGCTGTTGGTACCATTGTCGGCGCTCCGCAGACAGAACAGCAGATCAAGGATGCATCAAGTGATCTGGATATGGACGAGATCAACCGAAAGGTATCTATGTACTATCCTGATGTAACACCCCTCGACACCATGTTGAGGAATACCCTCAACAAGGCGAAGATCGATTCATTCACCACGGAGTTCTATGCCACGGACACCAAGCCGTTGTATGACACCATTGCCACTGGTTGTGCTAAAGATACTACGAAAAACTATTGTAATACCATCGTTTGTACGACAGCAACTACCTGGAATATTGATGACACGATGCTATTCCCGGATGTTACAGACACACAGGATGGACAAGCATTTGCAGCCATCATTGTGAATAAATCGAATACAACCCTTACCATTCAATCATTGAACGGGCCAACCGGCACGGGAGGTAATACTGATTATGGTATGCCAGCCATTGCTGATGGGACAGTAGCACGGCGTATGGGATCCGCCAAATACGAGCTGGACTCAACCACGACTCCTTATGGTGCTATTCCCGGAACAGCTTTCAACTATGCTCAGATATTCATGACTCAGGTTGAAGAAGGATTTTATCAGAGAACTGCAAAGAAAGAGGCTAAATGGGGTATCACACAGTTAGAACAGCTGAACCTGTTTGATATGAAAACGACCATCGAGGGTGCATTTCTCTTTGGTGCCCGTCATCGTTTTATCGATAGTGCAGCAACGACAGAGAAAAAATATACCTGTGCGGGTGTACGTAGGTATATTACCGGAGAAAGTGAGTATGGAACAGGGGGGGGTAAATGTGATCCTTCCTTGTCCGATATGATAAATATATGCAAGGAAGTGTTTACCGGCAACAATGGTTCATCCAAGCGTATATGGTTTTATGGTGATGACCTGGCAGCAGGATTGAACAATATCGATTTTGTACAGAAACAGCTGGCTGCCAATAACACCGAGGCTGTCCTGGGTGTTATCTTTAGAAAGATCGTCACCTCCTTCGGTGAATTGCTCTGCCTCAGGCATCCCCTGTTCTCTCAATACGGTTATGGGAAGTATGGGCTGATCCTGGACATGAATAATATCGAAAAACATATCCGTGAGCCCCTGAGCACGAACGAGCTTGACCTTGACAAACTGGGTGTTCGTAAGAGCAATGCAATCATACTCTCCGAGGCATCATGCCCGGTTGTAAGGAATCCTCTTACACATCGTTGGGTAAAACCGGCAGCGTAAAATAACCTGAAAAGTCTCCTCATAACGGGGAGACTTTTCTTCTAATAAACAATTTATGAACATATCAAAAACCTATCAACTGATTTATGCAAGCGATTTGTCTTTTACATTGAATGTAAAAGGTTCCAATATCAGGATATCGTTTGCGGGATCTGTGCTCAGTCCTATGAAGGTCAACGGGAGGTACACAACGAGTAATCAGGATGAAATACGGGCACTGGAAGCAAGTGTGAGATTCAATAAAGATTACAGGTTGGCCAAATGCTACATTGATGGCAAAGAGGTTCCACCCTTTGAGGGTATCCCGGAGAAGAAAGAAACCACAGGTGCCGAACCTGAAACCGTGAAGCCAGAACCCGTCCCTCAGCCTTCTGCTAAGGAACCACAGAAAGCGGATGAGGGAAAAACGGAAGATAACAAACAGGCCGAAGCAAAGGAGCCGGAGAAACAAGGAGCTGTACCACCGGATGAGATGGCACTCATTACGACAGTGAGCGCTGCCAGAAACTATTTGGTCCAGAAATTCCCGGGTATTGCCAAGGTGTCCCTATTAACAAATAAGGAGAAGATCATCCACTTTGCAAAAGAACATAGTGTAAGTTTTCCTAACCTATGACCAGGGATAACATAAAAAAAAAGATAAAGGCCAAGCTGGATGAGATCACTGAAAGCACATCGGTCTCCCATCCGTTTGATACCTATATCGAGGACATACTGGATGAGTGTGTAAAAGAACTACTGCGCACTGCCCCTCTGCATAAGGTACAACCCACCAAGCTGGCTTTGACCAGGCTCGTCAAGGTGCCGGATAGCAATAATGTCGTCCGCATACGATTCCTTAAATGGGGGACTGAACTATCCTCTGGGAAACTGACGGTAGGAACTATCTATATAATAACGGCTCGCACTGATGCAGAATTCACCACTGACGGGGCCCCCAACAATGAGGTTGGCACCATATTTAAGGCGACAGGAACCTCAGTGACACTCGTTGCCGGAAATAAGGTTAAACATTATGTAGATGATTTCCTGAGGATTTATAGTGTCAAACTCCCTGGGTGGGAGAGGGCGGTCAACAAGACTATTACCCGGGAGCATCCAGACTACAGCTTATTGCTGAATACTTATACCCGTGCGGGCCAGTCAAAACCTGTCATAGTGGAAGGGCATGAATATTACTCCACCTATTCATGGCCTGAAGTTGCTTATCAAGAATACATCAATAATGCTTTACGGATATTCGACTGCTACACTGATTTAGATTCAATGCACTACAACGACTCAGTGGGGGATGGATATGTGGATGCTGTAGTGTCATTCACATTTGATTATGTGGCTTCCGTTGTAGCCGAATCTCTGCAGGATGATCTTGTTGAGCCCCTGGCTTACCTGTGTGCAGCCCAGGTAATAACATATGCCTAAAGGCCTGATATGGCTCAGAAGGATATGGAGTGTTATTTTAACATCATAAACGGATGAAAGCGGACCTGATTGACATAGCATTAGACCAGTACGGTGTCACTGAGATATATGGACCGGAGGATAACCCACTGATTGTGAAATATGCCAGGGAGTGTGATTTTCCGGTCAGTGATGATGAAACCGCCTGGTGCAGTGTATTTGTTAACTGGGTATGTATGAAGGCCGGATATGAACGTAGTGGGGAGATGACTGCACTTAGCTGGTTGCTGGTCGGCAAACCCACCTTAGAGCCGGAGAGGGGAGATATTGTGGTGCTGTGGCGTGAGAAACCAAATAGCTGGAAGGGCCATGTTGGATTCTATATTGCTTACAGGCAAGGGATGATCTATATTCTTGGTGGCAACCAGAAGAATAGTGTGAGTATACAGCCTTACCCTTACGAGCGATTGCGTGGGTATAGGAAACTACAAAAGATTATATGATGCGTCTTGGAGAAATGGTATCTCACGGGTCTCATGCACCCGGGTTCCGGGTTCGACTCCCGGGGACGCTACTAACTTAAACTGTTTATCATGAAAAAAGCATTAGAGAGAATGTTATGGTTCCTGCTGTTTGTTGCAGGGCTGTTTGGTACTGTATTGGGACTGTTATCCCTCCTTGGCCTTGGTGTAATTACCGGTGTTACCGAATGGTGGGGAGGTATACTTTGTGTTGTCACCGGTGTGTACACCGCTGTTTCAGCATCAAAAAAATTCATGCGATGACGGTAAAAAAAGTAAAAGGAGGTTATGCTACTGTCCATTGCCATGGCTCACGTAGGGGGAGTGTGATCCATAGATTCCCGACAAAGCGACAGGCAGAGGCACAGCACAGGGCGATTGAGGCCTCCAAACATAGAAAGAGATGATCAAGGATATCCTGACAAAGTTCCTTGGGAATATCATGTCAATAGTATTGGCGCTTTTCGTGATATTCTTTTTGGTGGACCATTGCAAAAGGGATCCTTGCCCCGGGAAGGGAGAAGTGATAGTTAGTCAGTCGTTCCTTGATAGCCTGAAGAAGATTGCAGAGATGCCTCCCAGCATAATAATCCGGGATACGATCATCTACAAAGACACCACCATATACCTGGAGAAGCCCGTACCACAACCATATTATACTGATTATCCGATAAATAAGTATAGGGATTCCCTCCAAAATGCGGATATCAGGGTATGGGTGGACCTGAAGGTGAAAGGGTACCTGGAACATTGGGGATGGCAATACCAACCCGTCTTTCGCTTCCAGACAAAAGAGACTTACATACCTCAGCCATACCCGGTGGGCTATGAGGTTGAGAAACCCTTCACGGGATTTATTGGGCAGGTGGGGGCTGGTGGAGGAGAGCGATTAGCCTTGTCGGTGGAGATGGGACACATTAATAAGCGGGGCAGGATAATCGGAGGACAGTACATTCGATATGGCGACAAGGGTTTTGTATTAATGAAATATGGCATAAAATTCTGAACCATGTTTATAATCCGTGACATAGCAACTGACCTTCTCCTTGATTGGGACGGTTATATTGACGACATAACAAAAGATGACGAGGTTTATGACCTTCAATTCATGTGGCCTATTGAGGACATCCTAACTGAGGCCAAACGTAGAAGTGCCTATGCCGGGAAGTATGCCCGCAACCAAAGGGGCGAGACGATGATCCATGAGGTTGCACTGACAGCCGATGAACAGACCATGCTTGAAAAGTGGTTGGATGATGGTGGGAAGGAACTATACAATATATTTCACCCGTATGCACAGGACCGGGAACAGGCTTATCAGTTTGATGTGGCACAAACAATCCGTACATTCCATGATAAAGGATCAATCACCGGCTATACTACTCCCATTTTGACAGATTCAACAAAGGAGTGGACCGATGATGAACATATCAGCCGTTTTTGCAGGATAATTGGCGGTGATGCAAACGCTGAAGAATTTACCATAGCTGATAATGCAGGGCAAACCCTGACATTCACGGAGCCTCCCCCGCCTGATGAATTTGAGGTTGAGCCGGAGGTGGGAGATTCCTACGACATATTATCCGGAGGTACCTCCAAAGACTATTTCCTATACCGGTTAAAGATTGAAACCGATTGGGATGTGAATAATATCCGGGCTATAAATGCAGCAGTCCAGGATGCGCTAATACAGTTCACCCTTGCCAAATGGTATGAGGTTATTGGAAAGATCGATTCCTATCAACTGGCCCTGGCTGAATATCAAAAATTGTATACCAAGATAAAGGCACTGACATGGAGGCGCTATGAAACCAACATCAGAAGGCCCTGTAACCTTATATAGAATCCAAACCCTTCTAAGATGATCCTTTCCTGCCTGTCAATATTAATGGTGTTTGTGCTGGTAGGAGGGATCATATTATATATATATCGGGTGAACAGAAAACAGGATGAATGAGGGTACCCCATCCCTAAAAATTACCCCCTACCTTTGTTCAAAACTTTGACAAAAAATCTTCAATCCCTCTGAAACTGGTGATCCAGCCGGGGCTCGAACCCGGGACCCCATCCTTAAAAGGGATGTGCTCTACCTGCTGAGCTACTGGATCAAAAAACGGTGGCAAAGGTATAATCATTTATCTTTTTTACAAAAGTTTTCTGTCTTTTTTCATGATAAATAAATGCATATTTTTAGAAGGCAAACCGGATCGATACCGCATCAAGATGATACCATGCAGTATTTACGTAATATATTGTAAGAATGAAAGATAAGGTTGTAATAGTAACCGGTTCCTCCTCGGGTATTGGTCTTGCTATCAGCCGTGAATTTGCCATGCGGGGAGCCAGGGTAGTGATCGCTGCCCGTACTGTTCAGAAGCTGGAGGATCTGGCGCACGAAATCACCTCCGGGGGAGGCTCATGCCTTGCTATACAGACCGATGTTACAAGGGAAGAGGACTGCAAGAGGCTGGTGAACGAAACCATCAGGCTATTTGGCAGGATCGATATACTGGTAAATAATGCAGGTATTTCCATGCGTGCTCGGTTTGACACTCTTGATTTGTCGGTGATCAAACGGCTGATGGATGTAAATTTCTGGGGAACAGTATACTGTACAAAATATGCCCTTCCATACCTGCTTCAGTCACGGGGAGCGCTTGTCGGGGTGAGCTCAGCGGCAGGATTTCATGGCCTTCCGGGTCGTACAGGTTATTCCGCCTCAAAGTATGCCATCCACGGCTTCCTGGAGACCTTAAGGATTGAATACCGGAAAAATGGTCTGCATGTGATGATTATATGTCCCGGCTTTACCTCATCGAATATCCGGATAGCTGCTCTCACTGCCGACGGTTCGCCGCAGGGTGAGTCGCCACGGAAGGAGGAACGTATGATGTCAGCGGAAAAGGTTGCCAGGCATTTGGTACGGGGAATTAAGAGGAGGAAACGTATGGTAGTGCTCGGCCTGGAAGGTAAATTGTCTTTTCTTATGAAAAAATTTTCACCCGCTTTGCTCGACCGGTTGTCGTACAATGCGATGCTGCGTGAACCTGATTCTCCCCTGGACTGAAGAATCGGAATACAGACGGAGGATCAGTGTATCATGGTTTTCCAGCGTCCGCTGTCAACCATATCTTTCTCTATACGCGAGTAGAGTTCAATATTCCGGTCGATCATCTTGTCGAGTGAATATTCTTCCTTAGCCTCGATCATCCGGAGGCGTGCATGGGCATTGGCCAGGTCTCTGTCTTTTGCCAGTATACGGTTTACCTGGATGGAGTGGCTCAATCCCCATTTTAGTCCTGTGGGATCGGAATTCTTGAATGTGAATCCGTTTCCGAACAGTTTTCCCTGTCTTAGTTTCCTTACCATTTTGAGGGCTTCTTCTTTTTGTCCTTCAAAGGGATGTGCAAAACGGATGACTTCTTTCCTGGATTTCTTGAGCATGTCGGAGGTAAGCAGGGTGATCTTGTCATGGTAACCGTCGATATCGGTGTTTGTGGCGGTACCGCCGTGAATAAACTCGATGACATCATTCTGTCCGAACGGTTCCCTGTTGGAGGCACCGAAAGAATCGGTGGCGGCAGCATAGGCCAGGAGAGACAGGTCGTCATCGAATGGGCTGTAGGCAATCCTCCCGTTTGATTTCAGCGCGGCATCGATGATCTTGTATTTAATGCTTTCGGCAAAATCATCCTTTATCGGGTCACCAATGATGAAGAACTGGATATCAGGATACTTATGAATCAGGGGGAAGGCGCCCTCCAGGAAATGCTGTACCCCTTTCTGATTTGTATCAAGCCGTGAGGTGGAGACAAATAACAGGGCATCCGGATCAACAATCAGTCCAACCCTTCGTTGCAGCTCCATCTTGTTTTTATTCTTTGCTTCAATAATATCATTGGTCTTTTCTGAGAACGGGAAAGGCAGTGTTTTTACATTTTCCGGGTATACATTGGGAGAGATGGAATTGGGTATTGCCATGGTCTGGTTGTTCCAGTACTTGATCTTGGTTTCTTCGATAACGCTGCGTGGCAGGTTTGAATAATGATCGAGTTCTCCAAATGCTATCCTTCGCAGGAACTCTTTTCCGACAGCCTTAACCACGGTGGCATTCTTAATTCCCGTGGCCATGGAATCGATATGACCAGGCGGTGCAGCATCCTGCCATGAAAAATACAGGTGTTGCATGAATGATGCCAGGTCAAAATCATAATAAAAAGACATGGGAATATGGATGGTATTCACATTGTGCATGGTCATTACCACGGGGATGATTCTTGATTTCAGGTAAGCAGCAAGGGCACCCGCAGGAAACTGATCCTGCAGGTCGACAATCACCCTTCCTAGGTTGGATGCCTCGATGTGTTTGATACTATGCCTGGAATTCTCCTGAAAGCGTGCAGCCACCAGTGCATCAAGATTCTCTCCGTGTTCGTTCTTGTTCCCGTATATCCTGGGAAGGTATTTGAACAAAGCTGAATCAACAAGATAAATCCCTGCCGGATCAATGGTGTGCCTCATCTCCCTCCATTGATCCGAATCAAGGCCGGCATTGGTTCTGAACAAAGTCTGGAAATTGGGAATGAACTTGCTGCATTTTATTCCACGTTGCCGTAACCCTGTAAACAGGCTGGCTGAGATATCCCCCAAGCCTCCCTGTTTGGCGTTCAGCAGGTCAGCCAGTTTTCCCAACCCTGCCCGTTTAAGATTGCCCGGCTCAGGACTCACAATGATAATATGCGATGTCAGCTCACCGCTCTTTATATAAACCATCGTCGTACTTTTGTTGGTTGTTGTTACATAGTGGATTAAGTAAAGATAAGGTTGTTTTAAACAATTTAATAATATACATATGAAAATCTTTCTGGTTGATGTTTTAAAATATTTCACTCCTGATCCGCCCATCCGGGCAGGATGTGCAAACACTGGTATATGGTTCGCTTCTAATTAATGCATATTATTGATATTCAATAGAATAAAATTCATTTCATTTTTTCCCCTTCTTTATTGTAATGATTTTCTTCTTTCTTCGTCTTCCTCATGTAATTAATAGTTCTAAAAACTACCTAATCATGAAAAAGAACACATTACTTCTTGCACTTTTCCTGATGCCGGTTTTTGTCCTGGCGCAGGATGATCCCATTGATGCTTTGTTTGCCAAATATGGCGGGCAGGATGGTTTTACCACCGTTATTATCCGTCATGATATGTTCAAGCTGTTGTCAGCGGTTGAGACGGAGGAAGGCAATGAAATGGAATTGTTAAAGGATATTACCGGGATCAGGATACTGGCACAGGAAGATGAAACGGTATCGGACGTGAATTTTTTTAATGAACTGGAAAAGACATTTCCGTTCAGGAATTATGAGGAGCTCATGGTTGTGAAGGAATCAGACCAGGATGTGAGATTTCTTGTGAAGTATACCGGTGAAAAGATCAGCCATCTGGTAGTGATTGTTGGCGGGAAGGAAGACAACGCCCTGATCAGTATTGAGGGATTGATCGATCTGAACAAGATTGCCGGCCTGGCCCGTCATATGGACGGACCGATGGAGCATCTTGAGGAGCTGGGTGACCTGGATTTGTAACGGTCAATGATAATCGGGAAGAAAAGGAGAGGAGCCTGGCTTTTCCTTTGCTTCCTTTCGTATCTTTGAATGATTGTGGTTTGTATCCGGCACTAAAATTGTTATCAACCCCGATGGATCAACAGGGCTTTCAAGCGAAGGTGTTACCAATGGGACGCCGGTTGTTTCGCATGGCGATGCAGTACCTTAAGAACAGGGCTGAGGCGGAAGATGCGGTGCAGGAGGTGATGGTTAAACTGTGGAACCGGAGGGAGAGCCTTGATGAATACAGGAGCCTGGAAGCTTTCGCCGTGACAGTGACCCGTCATCACTGCCTGGACAGGCTGAGAGCTCGCCGGACGGTCTCAATGGATGAGATGCAAGGTTTCTTCGATATGACAAAGAACGTGAGGACACCCCTGGAGCAGCTTCATGAAAAGGAGTCGGTGTCGGTGATACAATCCATCATCGATAGGCTGCCTGAACATCAGCGCAGTGTGATCATGCTCAGGGATGTTGAACAGTATGATTTTCAACAGATCGCAGAAATATTAAATATGGACCTGGGCCTGGTGAGGGTAACCCTCTCCAGGGCAAGGAAAAAAGTCAGGGAAGCATATAATAATATATTCAGGTATGGATCCGAAGCGTATCAGATCACTTCTTGAACGGTATTACGAGGGGCAGACAACCCTTGAAGAGGAGGCCGAACTGAGGGCATTCTTCCGTCAGGCCGATGTGCCGGATGAATTCATGAGCGAGAAAGAGATGTTTGCCTTTTGCGATGAGGCTTATGCCGTTCAGCCTGACAAGGGGTTTGAGGAGCGTATAATGACCAGTCTTCTGGCGCCGGCTATGCCGCGGCAACACCACCGGGCCCTTCGAAGGCAATGGACGTTTACACTTGCGGTGGCTGCAAGCCTTCTGGTACTGGTGGTATCGGTGTGGATCAGCAGCAACGACCGAATTGTCCGCCCTTCTGCGACACTGGCCGATACCTATGACGATCCGGAAGAGGCTCTGATGAAAACAAAAGAGACACTATATGCCGTGTCACAAATTATGAACAGCGGAACAGGCAACCTGAAACACCTTGGCAGGTTCTCCGACGGGATGAAACCAATGGAAAACCTGGCGACCATGGAAAGAGGGTTGGAAAAACTGAAACCGGTTTCGAAATTTTCCGAAGCAGTCAAACTTTTTAAGATAAAATAAAATGAAAAAACTATTTATTATATCGGTGATGGTATTTCTTTTCGTGCCGATGAATGCCCAGAATGCGGCTGTTGACAAGCTCTTTGAGAAATACAGCGGTAAGGAGGGATATACATCGGTGTATATCTCGAGCAAGATGTTCAGTCTTGTTGCCGATATGGATACCGGGGACGAGGATCTGCAGAACCTTGTGAAAGGGTTGAAAAGTATAAAGATCCTTGCGTCGGATGATGAGGAAGGTTCACAGGGTAATGTGAACTTTTACAGGGAGATCATTTCCGAGCTGCCGTTGTCACAGTATGAAGAACTTATGGTAGTGAAGGAGAAAGACCAGGATATTAAATTCCTTGTAAGGGAGGAGGGCGACCAGATTGTCGAGCTTCTGATGATTATTGGAGGTACGGAGGATAATGCGCTCATCAGTATCCAGGGGATCATCGACCTGAAGACGATCTCAAAGCTCTCAAAATCAATGGATATAGAAGGACTCGAGAACCTGGATAAGATTGAAGAGAAGAAGTAAGGATCTTTGAACGATTCATACCGGATTATTCTACCTGCCATTGGGATATGAAGAAGCCGGAATATACGATGGTTGCCGCTTCCTGTTTTACTTCACCCTTTTATTTGCATGTAAGGTCAAATACTGAAATCTCGGGTGTCATTCCCACGCGTCCCGGGTAACCGATAAATCCCAATCCCCTGTTGACATAGAGCATCTGGTTTCCTTCCCGGTACATTCCGTTCCATCTTTTATACTTCCATTTTACAGGGCTCCATTGCCAGCGGCCGATTTTGATACCCAGCTGCATGGCATGTGTATGGCCGGAGAGGGTGAGATCAATATTGGTTTTTTCCCTCACCTCTGCATCCCAATGGCTGGGATCGTGGGAAAGGAGTATTTTGAACGATTGCTGGTTTGTCCCGGTCATGGCTTTCTTCAGGTTGCCGTACTGTGCGAAGGGCGGCTTACCCCAGTTTTCCACTCCGATGATGGTGATCTGCTGGCTGTCCCGCTCAATGGTCACTGATTCATTAAGCAGCAGCTTGAAGCCAATATCTCTGTGGAGAGCGATGAGTCTTTCCATGTTATTCTTTTTTGCTTCCATCGACTCCCATTGGTAATAATCGCCGTAGTCGTGATTTCCCAGAATACTGTATTTTCCAATCCTGGCGTTTAGCTGGCGGAGGATGGGCACCCATCCGTCCAGCTCTTCTGCATAATCGTTCACGATGTCGCCGGTAAAAACAAGGATATCTGGTTCGAGCTTGTTAATCATCGAGATGGCTTTCTTTACTTCGTCTTCCTGTCCGTAAAAGCTGCCGATATGAAGGTCGGAGATCTGCACGATTCTCAGGTTATCAAAAGCAGGCGGGAGACGTTCGAAGTCAGGCTTGAGGAATTCTGTACGGAAGTCGAACTTTCCCTTGATCATTCCCATCATTAAAGCGATGAATGGAACGATGGCCAGTACCATGCCGATCTGGGATAACAGTTTGAATCGAAGTATCTTGTGAGCAGTGATAGAAAAGGATTCCTGGCCATGGTGAAACAGGCGGGCAATACCCAGGGATAACAGCTTACCGATGTCTTCCGTCAAATGGAATCCGTTGAAGAAGATCTTTGGCAGGTAAATGGTAAGGGTTATACCGGCCAACAGAAAAAAACGTACCATGAGTTTCGGATTTCTTTCCGCAGGAGCAAGAAGCATTACAGCAGCAGTGGTGCCGAGAACAAGGAAGGTTATGGCCCAATAGCTAATCCTGGTAATTCGTTTGACGGTAACGGTATCAGTTCCTGACAGAAGGAGCTGGACGCCTTTAAAGGTATAGAGATCGATGATCAGAAGCAGCGTGATAATAGCCAACATGATGAATATGAATTTTTTATTCATTATTATTACCCTTACCGGTATGTAACTGGATGAACAACATTACTCCATAATTGTTTGATTTAAAAACCGTTTAATTGTTCAAATCCGCATACTGTCCGGTTTTTTTTACGTTTCATAAATCGATGTGCAAAAGTAATGAATGAAATTATTTTTCACTGAAGCAACCTTAGGAAATGAATGATCGTCATTAATATTGTCATTTTCTTTTAAATTCGAGGAGTTTTTATAAACCAAAAATTCACACCATTATGAAAAAAGCAATCCTTTTCGTGTTATTAGCATGTCTCACAGGATTCATAGCTCAGGGGCAGATCAAATTCGGAATCAAGGCAGGGATTAATTCCTCCTCCATTAAAGTGGATGAGGTGATCAGCTCTGACAGCGGTGATGATCTGTATGAAGTGATCGGCAGTGATGCAACTGTTGGTTTCCATGGAGGGTTAATGATACGTCTGCAGCTGTCAAGCTTCTTTCTCCAGCCCGAACTTCTGTTTTCTTCCACAGGAGGAGAGGTGCTGGTAACCGATCTGATCAATGCCCCGAATGTGGATATGGTTAAGAATCAGACATTTAAGAAAATAGATCTTCCGGTTATGGCAGGCGTGAAATTCGGACCGGTCAGGGTAGGGCTAGGACCGGTAGGCAGCTATATGATTCAGAGCGAATCCTTCCTGGATGACCTGCAGGATGATATGGAAGGGGAATTCAACAAGGTAGCTTTCGGATACCAGGCGGGTATTGGGGTTGATGTATGGAAACTGGCGGTTGACCTGAGATACGAAGGAAACCTGAGCAAGCTGGGGGATGGGGTTACCATTGGTAACTACACCGCTGGCTTTGATACCAGGAATCCGCAGTTTCTGTTGAGCGTGGGACTATTCTTTTAGAAGTTTATGATAACGGTTAACGAGGGTGTCGCAACGGGGACACCCTCGTTTTTTTTTAATCCCGAATATATCTGTTTTTAACGGACAGTTTGTTTCGTATTGTTTCTGGTGAACCGGCATGGTTACCGCCCCCTTCAGGTTGCGGGAAATTGATATTTTTTTCGGATATTTACTGAACGGGGATCGCAGGGGAAAATATCCGGTTTTTCTTACCCTGAAAGGATGAAAAGGTGGACACGTTATTTATAAATATCACATGGAAGGATGTTCTGGGTAACCTGACTCTGATCATTTTCATTGTGTATGCTATAACCATCATCTCCACCCTGTCTGCCATTATACTTGAAAAGCGTGACCCGGTAAAGACCATTTCATGGATCCTTGTGATCCTTATGATCCCGATTATCGGGATCATATGGTACATCGTATTCGGCCAGAATTACCGGAAACAAAAAATATTTACAAAGAAGGGGTTTATTGATCAGCAGAGGATCAAGAACATATGTAAAACCCAGATGATGCTGTTGGATGATGAGAATTATCTTCAGGACCAGGCGATCTACGATAAACTGAATGTTATCCGTTTGCTGATCAACAATTCGAAATCTATTCTGACGGAATACAATCATATTGAGATACTTAATAATGGTAACGCCACCTTTCGGTCATTTGCCGAGGAGCTGGAGAAGGCCACCGACCATATTCATCTTGAGTTTTACCGTATTGAGGACGATGAGATAGGCAACAGGATCCGGGAAATACTCATCCGTAAAGCCAGGGCAGGATGCAAGGTGAGGATAATCTATGATGATGTAGGCAGCTGGCATCTTACCAGGAGATACATCAGTTCGCTGCAGGATGCCGGTGTAAGCATTTTCCCCTTTATGGCGGTAAGGTTTCCTTATCTCACCAGCAAGGCTAATTTCCGGAACCACCGGAAGATCCTCGTAATAGACGGTAAAGTGGGATTTGTTGGAGGGCTGAATATTGCCGACAAGTATCTGTCAGGAACAAGGCGGTTCAAATTCTGGAGAGACACGCACCTGAAAATTGAAGGGGAAGCGGTGGGTGCGCTCCAGGCCGTATTCCTCATCGACTGGTTCTTTGTAAGCCGGGAGTATGTCAGCGACAAGAAGCGGTACCTGCCCGAGTATAAAGTACCAAAGAGAACCCTGGTGCAGATTACAGCCAGTGGTCCCGATTCAGACTGGTCGAGTATCATGCAGGCTTTTTTCATGGCGATCACCACTGCCCGGAAAAAAATATATATTTCTACTCCCTATTTTTCCCCGAACGAAAGTATCATGACGGCCCTCATTACGGCTGCTCTAGGCGGTATTGATGTCAGAATTATATTACCCCAGAACTCCGACTCAACCATGGCTTACTGGTTATCCGTATCCTATATCAGTGATCTTCTCGAAGCAGGCATACGTGTTTACTTGTATAAGAAAGGGTTCACCCATGCCAAGCTGCTGTTGGTGGACGGTATATTCTCAACGGTCGGTTCAGCCAATATGGATAATCGCAGCTTTGACCTGAATTTCGAAGTGAATGCCATGATTTACAATGAAGAAGTGACGCGTGCCCTGGAACAGATCTATTACGAGGATCTGAGCCATTCCACAGAGATTACTGCCCGGGATTGGAAGAAGCGGCCGAAACGGAGTAGGATCAAGGAGTCATTTGCACGGGTTCTCGGTCCTCTCTATTGATCTAATTCAGGTGGACGTTATGCTGCAGCTGCCTTTGTTGTTCCCTGATCTTTTCTTCCAGAAAAAGGAATCCGCTGAGCCATTTCTCTTTCTGCTCAAGGCTGGTGAGGCTGATAAAGCGGAATTTATCCTCCGCCGACAGCTCCAATAACAAAACCACCTTATTGAGATCGATCTGGCTGTACTGCTCCGAATTACGCAGTTCGTGGGTGTTGATTCCTAGGCTTTCTATTTTGTCAATAACGGAAGGATCGGAGGAATAGGCATGTTTGTCAATACATTCGATGGTACCACCGCTGTATAGCTTGCCTGGCAAAGTATCCTTGAAGGTTAAAACCCTGCACAGGGAAACGCCTTCAATAACGATAAGCATTTCACCCCTAGGATCGGTGCTTAGTATTCGGTACAGTTTTACTTCGCTGCCGTGTTTTCTCACCTTACTGTCATTCATAAAGGGTATCGCGAAGGTACATCCGCCGGCCATGCACTCCTTTATCAATTGCATGTAGCGCGGTTCGAAGATT
>JAXDBV010000249.1:0-8496 GCA_034678415.1 Bacteroidales bacterium | reverse complement strand
GGGAATCCTGTGGTGCCTGAGGTATAGATCAGGGTGACCATGTCTCCGGACTGGATACTGTTCCTGATCTCCTCCAGTCTGGCCCGGTGCTTCACCGCGTTCTGCCTTCCCAGTTCGAGCATTTCCTTCCAGTTAGGGGCTCCTTCAACTTCGTTAAAGGTATACATCATCCGTATGGATGCGATCTTCTCAACGATCGGCTTCAGTTTCTGGTAAAGACCCTTGTCCGATACAAAGACAACTTTTGGCTCGGCATGTTCCAGAATATACAGGTATTCATCCGCACTGATGGTGGGATAAATCGGAACACTGACCACGCCTGCCTGGCTCATGCCCATATCGACGAAATTCCATTCAGGACGATTATTGGATATGAGGGCCGCCTTGTCACCCTTGTCAAGACCCAGGGCAAGCAATCCGTAGCTCACCTGGTCAACCATGTCAATATACTGATCAACAGTGTATTGTACCCATTGCCCGTTCTTTCTGACAGCCAACATATCATCCTTGGGCGGATACGTCTCCTTGCAATACCGGAGAATGTCAAACGTTCTTTTTATTTCCATAATTTTTTGTGCTGGTGATTGTCAAATATAAATATTTTTTTTTGGCAATTTCGACTCAACAAATTATGTATACATCCGGCTGCTTTCATCTATTGTGGAATTAGCTCATGATCAGTATTATATGTTAATAAGGCAACCATGACAATTTTCGACTATTTCGTAATTCAATTCAAATTCCTCCTTCCCGGGTTTTCGTCCTGAAGCCATTCCTGTTGTGTTTTATATGAAAAAATCATCATATTTGAGGTTCATTTTTTCTTATTATTATGACAATGAGATTTATAACTGTTGTGGTACTGAGTATGCTGCTGACGGGAATGAGAAGTGACAAACCAGCCTATCTGATCTTCACTTCCGAAGGCAAAGAAACAAACTATTCGAAAATGATGAAGGAGTTGCAGGACGCGGATATTATTTTTTACGGTGAGTTGCATGATAATCCGGTGTCGCATTGGCTGGAGCTGGAAATCACGCATGATCTTTTTGGTATTAAAAAAGAGAAGCTCATCCTGGCGGCCGAGATGTTCGAAACCGATAACCAGGTGTTGATCAACGAGTATCTTTCAGGTTTGCTGACGGATGCAAGGTTTGAGGAAGAGGCAAGGCTGTGGGGAAACTACAGCACTGATTACAAGCCCTTGCTGAAATTTGCCGTTGAGAATAAACTACACTTCGTGGCTTCCAATGTTCCCAGGAGATATGCATCGATGGTGGCAAAAGCCGGATTCGGTGTGCTGGATACCTTGTCGGATGCGGCAAAAGAATGGATCGCACCACTTCCCGTGGCCTATGATCCGGAATTGAAATGTTACAGGGATATGTTGCAAATGGGCCATTCCGGCGGTGCACCGGTAAACCTGAACCTGCCCAAAGCCCAGGCTCTAAAGGATGCTACCATGGCATGGTCTGTACTGAAGGCATTTTCGCCCGGACAAACCATCATCCATTTCAACGGTTCCTACCATTCCGACTGGCACCAGGGCATCGTATGGCATATCCGGCAGCAACGGACGGAATTAAAAATCAGTACCATTGCTACTGTCCTGCAGGATGAAATGAAGGAACTCAATACAGGATATGTCGGACAGGCAGATTTTATCATCGTTGTGCCGTCAAGGATGACGAGAACCTATTAGCTTGAACATCGTTCATCACACACCTTGCACTAACCGGTAAATGACTGGTGATACTCTTCCGGGTTATGCCGGAGACTACACTTCAGTACGGGATAACACATCAATGAAAGGAGAATAACGTGGCAGGTCGTGGCAATCCCTTTTACAGCCCGTGTACCGGTACCGTACCGGCCTGCAGGGAGCCTTGTTTTTTTAACCTGCCGTGCGCTGTACACCCCCCTCTCACCCTTGCCTTTCCCTGCTGTTCAATGGCTCCTGATTCCTGTTTCAGGCCTCTCCGGCGATCTTCCTTGCCATCGCCAGGGCCTTCTCCAGTCCCCCGGGATTTTTACCTCCAGCCGTGGCAAAGAAGGGCTGGCCTCCCCCTCCTCCGTTGATCACGGGTGATATCTTTCGAATAATATCAACGGCGTTCAGCTGTCTATCCGATACGAGATTGTCGGATAACATCACAGAGAGGTGTGCCTTTCCCTTTATATTCGAACCCAGCACGAGGTACAGGTTTTCTATTTTGTTCTTCAGCTGGAATGACAGGTCACGCAAGCGGTCTGCCGAATCCACCTGTACGAGTGCGGTAATCACATTCATGTTATGCATCCATTCCGCCTTTTCGCTGATCTCATTTCGTATTTTCTGGAGCGCTTCATTTTGCAGATCCCCGATACGTTTTTCCAGTTCGGCATTTTCCTTCATCAGTCTTTCCACCCCTGAGACCGGATCGGAAGGATTCTTCAGCATCATCTGTATTGTCCTCAACTGTCCGAGTTTCTCATTTATGTATTGTTCCGCCTTTTGTGATGTCAGGGCTTCGATCCTTCTCACACCTGCGGCCACTGCACTCTCGGATATGATCTTGAAAAGTCCTATCTGTCCCGTGGCTTGCACATGTGTGCCTCCGCACAGCTCGACCGATTTTCCAAAGCTGACCACCCGCACCTGTTCGCCATACTTTTCCCCGAACAGTGACAGGGCTCCCATTCTTTTTGCTTCCTCCATCGGTATCTGCCGTTTCTCATCCAAAACAAGGTTATCCCTGATGAGACGGTTGACCAGGGCTTCGATGGTTGACAGTTCGTTGTCATTTATTTTCTGGAAATGGGAGAAGTCGAAACGCAGGTAGTCGGGATGCACCAGTGATCCTTTCTGTTCCACATGTTTTCCCAGTACTTCCCTCAGTGCAAAATGAAGGAGGTGTGTGGCGCTGTGGTTGTTGGCCGTCATTATTCTCCGATGCGAATCGACCGTGGCTGTAAAGACCGCGGCAGGGTTCGCGGGGAGGTTTTTTGTCAGGTGGAGCACCTGGTTGTTCTCCTGCCGTGTATCGATGATTTCTGTTTTCTCGCCTCCAGCGAGCAGGAAGCCGCTGTCACCCATCTGTCCTCCGGCTTCGGCATAGAAGGGTGTCTGGTCAAGTACCAGTTGGTACAGGATCTCGTCCCTGCTCCTGACCTGCCGGTAACGCAGTATTTGTGCCTGTGCCGTCAGGGTCTCGTAACCAACAAATACGGTGGTTTTCATAGGCCGTAGATCGATCCATTCACCGGTTTCGACCGTGGCTGCATGTTTTGATCGTTTTTTCTGCTCATCCATCTCCTTATGGAACTCGTCAAGGTTGAACGTCATGTTTCTCTCGCGCAGGATAAGTTCGGTCAGGTCGAGAGGGAACCCGCAGGTATCATACAGCTCAAAGACCATTTTTCCGCTGATGGTCCTGTTGTTCTCCTTTGCCGCGCGATCCATGATCTGCTCGAGCAGGCGCAATCCCGTCCCCAGTGTCTTCAGGAACGATGCTTCTTCCTCGCGTATCACGTTCTGTATGAGCGCCTGTTGTTTATGGAGGTCCGGATAGGCTTCTCCCATCACCTTGACCAGGGCTGGCACCAGCCGGAAGATCATGGGTTCAGATTGTTTCAAAAACGTGTAGCTGTACCGTACGGCACGGCGCAGGATACGGCGTATGACATAACCGGCTTTTGTGTTTGAGGGGAGCTGGCCGTCGGCAATGGCAAACGCAATGGCCCTCACATGATCGGCAATAACACGCATGGCCGTATCACTCTCACGGCCCTGTCCGTACTTTATACTGGTCAGATAAGCAATTTCATCGATCAGGGGACGGAAAATATCCGTGTCATAATTCGATCGCCGGTTCTGGGCTACCATACACAGCCGCTCAAAACCCATGCCTGTGTCGACATGCTTCCGGGGCAGCGGCTCAAGGGCGCCGTCTTTCCTCCGGTTATACTCGATAAACACCAGGTTCCAGATTTCAATCACTTCCGGATGATCCTTGTTCACCAGCAGATGCCCTGCCGTTTTTTTTCTTTCATCATCGTTCCGCAGATCTATATGGATTTCCGAGCACGGACCGCAGGGACCACTGTCGCCCATCTCCCAGAAATTATCTTTCCTTGTGCCGAACAATATCTGTTCAACCGGCAGATATTCTTTCCATAATTCATAGGATTCGAGGTCTTTCTCCAGATGTTCCTCCTGGCTGCCTTCAAACACGGTGGCATACAGCCGGCCGGGGTGTATCTGTACCAGGCGGGTAAGAAACTCGTATGCCCATTCAATGGCTTCCTTCTTGAAATAATCGCCGAATGACCAGTTCCCCAGCATCTCGAACATGGTATGATGATAGGTATCATGCCCCACCTCTTCCAGGTCATTATGCTTTCCCGATACCCTCAGGCATTTCTGTGCATTGGCTACCCTCTTCCATGCCGGCTTCTCATTACCGAGAAAGATATCCTTGAACTGGTTCATCCCGGCATTGGTAAACATCAGGGTCGGATCGTGCTTGATTACCATCGGGGCTGAATCCACTATTCTGTGCTCTTTCTGCCTGAAAAAATCAAGAAAACACTGTCGTATCTCCACTGAATTCATAAGTAATTGTCAGATAATATCCTAATTAAGGTTACTTAATAAAAAATATCAATGTTTTTTGGAAATATCTTGTAAAATTAATTTATTTAAAGTAGTTTTGCGAAAAATCGAAGTATTTTTAAATAATTTGAAACTAAGACAGTTAACTTATGCCGAAAAGCAAGTATAAGTTTAATCCCACGTCTCTCAGCTTCGATAAGATTACCTACTCCATCAGGGAAAAACTTCTTCGGTTTCTTTTGTATTTCACTGGCAGCCTGCTGATTGCCGTAGTCTACGGAGTAATATTTGCCTTACTATTCGACTCTCCCAAGGAGAAGGTGCTTATCCGGGAAAATCAGCAGCTTCTGCTGCAGTATGAGATCATGAACAACCAGCTGGCACAGGCTGAGAAAGTCCTGGAGAACCTGGAAAACAGGGATGATAATATTTACCGGGTGATCTTCGGTTCTGAACCCATACCTTCATCGGTGAGGAATGCCGGTTTCGGAGGAACAAACAGGTATGTTGAACTGGAGGGCTACAACAACACCAGGATTGTGGTCGAAACCAAGAAACGGCTGGATATGATCACCAAGAAGCTGTATGTACAGTCAAAATCCTATGATGAACTGATCGATCTGGCTCGTAACAAGGAAGATATGTTATCACACATACCTGCGATACAGCCGATTTCCAACAAGGATCTTACGCGGACCGCCTCCGGCTGGGGGTACAGGATACATCCCATATACAAGATATCCAAATTCCATTATGGTATGGATTTTACTGCTCCCGTTGGCACGGAGGTGTATGCTACCGGCGATGGTACCGTGACAGAGGTGAAAACCTCTCACCGGGGATACGGAAACCAGATCATGATCGATCACGGATATGGTCATGTCACCCTTTATGCTCACCTGTATAGCTTTAATGTAAGGCAGGGACAAAAGGTGAAGAGAGGTGATATCATCGGATTTGTCGGCAGTACCGGTACATCCACTGCACCGCACCTGCATTATGAGGTGATCGTCAACGGGAAGAAGGTGAACCCCATAAACTACTATTTCAACGATCTCAACGCATCGGAATATGACAGGATGATTGAGATATCCATGAACACCGGCCAATCGTTTGATTAGAATTACCGATTACCCGTAACAGAGTTTAACGCAGGAACCGTTCAGCCGTGATTCCTGCTTTTTTTTAAGACACCAATGGCTATGGTATTATTGAACAGAATCAAACGCACGGTGGCAGTGGCTCTCTTTGTAGCCTGCGACATCAACACCCCGGCCAATGCTTTACCATGCCATACCGATACCCTGACATTCATCGGTACCGGTGATATCATGATGGGTACCAGTTATCCTTCAACCGCATACCTTCCTCCCGGAGATTGTTCCTCCCTGTTTGTTCATGTGGCTGATTTCCTTTCCGGGGCTGACATCACTTTCGGGAACCTGGAAGGCACCCTTGCCGATACCACGGCCCAACCCAGGAAATGCAGGGACACGGTCAACTGTTATATCTTCAGGATGCCTGCCTCATTTGCCAGGTGTCTGGCCGAGGCAGGGTATGATGTGGTCAGCGTGGCCAATAACCATGCCGGCGATTTCGGATCCGCGGGAAAGGAACAGACCGTTAATGCCCTCAGGAACATCGGTCTCTACTATGCCGGGACCAACGATCAGCCATGTACCTTTCTTACCAGAAGCGGTTACCGTATCGCTCTGTGTGCATTTGCAACCTCGGGCGGTACACCCAGCCTCCTCGATACGG
This sequence comes from Bacteroidales bacterium, assembly GCA_034678415.1. Lineage (GTDB taxonomy): Bacteria > Bacteroidota > Bacteroidia > Bacteroidales > VadinHA17 > JAXDBV01. The sequence goes on along the minus strand of JAXDBV010000249.1, from coordinate 2,141 downwards.
CGTACGCAAAAACGGTTGTGACAGAAGCCGCCAGAGAATGTGATATCGTGATCGTTTCCATGCACGGTGGCGCCGAAGGCAAGGATCATCAGCATGTGACCAGGCAGGATGAGGAATTCCTGGGATACCCGCGGGGAAATGTGCAACGCTTTGCACACGCCATGATCGATGCCGGCGCCGACATTGTGTTCGGTCATGGGCCTCATGTGACACGTGCGGTGGAACTCTACCGCGACAGGTTCATCGCCTATAGCCTGGGCAACTTCTGTACCTACAGCCGTTTCAACCTCCGCGGACCAAACGGGTATGCCCCCGCCATCAAGGTGTTCACCAATCCGCGGGGAGAGTTCATCAGGGCTGAGGTGCTGTCGGTGAGGCAACCCGGACCAGGTATACCTCACCCCGATCCAGGGAGAACGGCCGTTCATATCCTCAGGGAACTGAGCGAAACAGACTTCCCGGAATCCATGCTTCTGATCAACGGGGATGGTGTAATCCTCAGGAAAGAATAGATCATTCACGGCTGGCTATGATATCACGGCAGCATACGAACAGGGATAAAGGGATAAGTTCATTTCTTGCCATAGCTGGCATTCCCCTACTCCTGGCATTTCAGGGACCTATTTACCAGCAACGGGAATGGCAGTCTGATCCCGATTCGGTGGTGATAGAGGTTATCTCGGGCACCTTCCTCGGGAATACGGCAAGGAATTTTTACGGGACCGGTGCCCCGTCACGGCTTGATGTGCTCTGGAAATGTTACCTCGGTAAAGGGATGACAACCATCTCACGAAAGATCGGAAAGGTGGAATGGGCCGGAGCCGGGTGGACCGGCCAGCCCCTTTTGTTATCTCAGAACGGCGAATTGTACCTTATTCAAGGAGCCTATGACCATCACCTCCGGAAAATACGGGCCGCCGATGGAGAAGTGATGTGGACCTGCGCCTTCGATGATGTGATCAAGGGTACGGGAACGATATATATGAACGATACCGCTACCGAACGGGAACACCGGTGCATTATCCTGCAGGGCAGCCGGCTGGGAACCGATAATTACCTCGATACCGAATATGTTCCAAGTTACCGGGCTGTGTCATTCCTTACCGGACAGGAGCTCTGGAGACTCGACAGCAAATGGACCGACAGCTACAGCCGTGATGTCGATGCTTCGGCGCTCATCATCGCCGATACGGCGTACATCGGACTTGAAAACTCCCTCTTTACCGTATTCTCACCCGATCCTGCCCTCGCCCGGATGAAGGACAGCATGCTCCAGCCTTTGATCTACAGGGAGATGGAACTTTATACTCCCGAAGATGTGGTAAAGCACAGGAATAATGTGGTTACAGAAGCATCGCCGGCCCTCCTGGGGAACCGTATTTATATCTCTTCGGGCTCAGGCCATGTATGGGGCTATAACCTTGACATGGATACACTTGACTGGGATTTTTATATCGGTTCGGATATGGATGGCACACCGGTTGTCACCGACGATTCGTGCATCATTGTCACCGTTGAAAAACAATACATCAATGGCCCGGGCGGTGTATTCAAATTGAATCCGCTGAAAGAGCCCCCTGAAGCGGTGGTCTGGTATTTCCCTACCGGAAACACCGCCCTGGCAGGCTGGAAGGGAGGAGTTATCGGATCGGCAGCTGTGAACGACTATTACAGAAAAGAAGGGGAACAAAATATGGCAGTTTTTTCCGCTATCGACGGGTTCCTCTACATCGTGAATCATAAACGGTTAAAAGCCGATACCACGGTGATGGGTCCTGACAACCTCACCTGTTATCCCACTCCCGAACTGATCTTCCGGTACCAAATAGGCCCGTCCATCTCCACACCACTCTTTACAGACAGGCATCTGGTAGCGGCAGGATATGGCGGCTTACACCTGTTTGAATACGACAGCACGGGATTCAGACGGCTCGACCGGTTCGTCTTATCGTTTGAATCAACCCCGGTAATATGGAATAAATGTATATACCTTGCGTCAAGGGATGGATTCCTCTATTGCTTTGGAGAAAAAAAAGAAAATCCTTGAATCTTTGAAAGAATTTATTAAATTAGTATCCCCTTTGTCTTTCTGTAACAGTGTTTTATATGCCGTACAAGGAACCGAAGATTGAAAAGCTCTA
>JAXDBV010000248.1:0-4382 GCA_034678415.1 Bacteroidales bacterium | reverse complement strand
CTTACCACCCCTGAACAGGAAGGGGACAGGCTTTGGAGCATGAGCTGGATATCCCTGAATCCGAGTGCGGAGTGCTCACCGTCAATAAAAACCCAGTCGTAACCTGCCGCGGAGACCAGTTCAGCCAGCTCGGGCGAGGGCAACGACAGGATGATGCCCAGCAATGGCGCATCACCGCGAAGCTTTTCCTTAAGGCTGTATTTCATCAGGCAACCAAATTTACTGCATATTATCGGGGAAATATTTTGCGATGACACCCGAAAAACCGCTGTTCTGCACGCTCTGCGCATTTCTGAACCTTGCTTTCAGCTCTTCGGGTGCGTTGTCGAGAAGATACGCCCTGCCGGCCCACTCCAGCAACTCAATATCGTTGTAATCATTCCCGCAGGCCAGGGTCTGCTCCCTGTCTACTCCCAGTTGCCGGCACAACCATTCCACGGCATTGCCCTTCGACACGTCGCTGTTAAAAATTTCAATCCACATTGACTGCCCGTTGATGGGCGAGGTGGAACGAATAACTTTCACTCCGGGAAAGCGTTCAACGAACTGCCGGTATAACAATCTCCCGGGAGGGACAATGATCAGTATCTGTGAAACTTCGCTGAAGGGAATTTCATCTCCCAGTGGCCTGGCAAAATTACCATACATCTCAAGGCGTCTTCGGAAATCATCATTGTTCTCCTTGTTACCTTGATACACAAAGAGGTGATTGTCGGGGACGGCGTTATGCACCATGAAATCAACGTTATCATTACGGAGAATAGCGGAGATAGCTACCGCCCGTGAGAGTGGCAGGGAAGCGCTGTACATCAATTCCCCGGTTTTCCAATTCATGATCCCCGCACCGGAAGAGTAAATGAGGTAATCAACAGGAAAATCCTCACTGATGATTCTCCGGAAAGAAAACAGGTTCCTGCCGGTGGCAATAACCCTGATAATTCCCGTGCGTCCGAGCATCAGAAGACTGTCGGTATCATTACGGCTGATGCCCGTTTCCGGATGATGGAGTGTTCCATCCAGATCGGCAATAACCATCCTTATGCCGGATCGCGGTGATTGGATCATATCATTTCTTTTTTCCTTCACTCCTGTGATGGGTTCTTCTCTTCAAGCCATTGTTTAGCGGCCTTGAGCCCGGCAGGTTTACCCGCATCGAACCACACGGACGCCATGTCGGGGTAACCGGTAATCCTGTGATGTTCCGAAAGCCTCACGTGGACGGGTATCAACGAGAAGGCTCCTGATTCGGTTACCAGATCGAACCAGCGGGGACTGATCACATGGATACCGCTGAAGGCGTATTCGCCAAACATGTTGGCTTTATCATTGTTGCCCGGAATCAGCACTTCTCCTGTTTTCGTGTTTTTCCATCCCCTTAGCCGCATGGAGGTATCAAACAGCAGCTGTTTGCCGGAGGCGCGCTTTCTCACCGCCAGGGTAACCAGTGATCGCTGGTTCTTATGACAGGAGACCATCTGCCTCAGATCCATATTGCAGATCACATCGACGTTATAAACAATGAAATCACCGCTGTTACGGAAGAACCATCCTGCATGTTTGAGGCCGCCGCCGGTATCCAGCAATTCATTTCTCTCGTCGGAGATTTCGATCCTGTACCCTTTCATCCTCAGTGTTTCCACTGCCTCAATCACCTGACTGGCGTGGTGATGAACATTGATCATAAGATGATCGCATCCTGAGGCTGTGAGCGTATGCACGGCATGCTCCAGGAGGGTTCTGTTCCCTACACGGATCAATGCTTTCGGGACATCATGCGTCAGGGGCTGCAGCCGTGTCCCCAGGCCGGCAGCCAGGATCATCGCTCTCATCAAGGGGCACTAACACTGTTACTGAACACGCCGTTTCAACCGGCGCAATATCTTATCCATTATCGAGTTCATGATGCACAATCCTCAGGCGTACCCGGTAGCGCTGTCTCACCCATGATGCGAGTTTTTCAGCGGCATACACCGAACGGTGCTGCCCTCCCGTGCATCCGAAACTTATCATGAGGTGCTGTCTCTCCTTTTTCATGTATTCTTCGATGGCCGGTCCTGCAACTTTGTACACCGATGATACAAAGCCCTTCATTGAACGGTCTTTCTCAAAAAAACGGATCACTTCCCTGTCGAGGCCGGTCATATTACGGAACTCATCCATCCGCCCGGGATTGCTGAGCACCCGGCAGTCGAAGATAAATCCTCCTCCATGACCTGAGTCATCGGCGGGGATCCCATTACGGTATGAGAAACTGTGTATACTGACCGTAAGATGTCCGGCCGTGGCCGGTTCTTCCTCCATGCCCTTCAGACGGGAAGACCAGGGCGCATCCCGGAATATTGCATCCAGGTATGGATACTGCCCGGCCAGGGTATCCCGTTGCAGCAGCACTTGTATGCTGTCCAAAGCCGGTTTCAGGCTCCTGAGGAAATGTGCTTTCCCCTCCATCCATCCCCTGTATCCATAGGCTCCCAGAGCCTGTAGCAGGCGGAGAAGGGCAAAAGCATAGTAATGACGGGTAAAAGCGGATCTGTCAACCTCCTGTTTCTGTTCCAGCTTCCCCAGGTAATATTCCATTAATAATTGTCTCACCGCCTCGGGTATTCTTGCCCTGGCCTGGAACAGCAGTGAGACAAGGTCATATTGCAACGGACCTTTCCTGCCTCCCTGGTAATCGACATAATACAGCCTGTCATCTTTTACGAGAATATTCCTCGACTGGAAATCACGATACATAAAATAATTTGCATTGGCAGCGGACAGGGTATGGACAAGCTTTTTAAAATCCGCTTCCAGCTTTGATTCATCCATGCTGTCATTCACCGGTTTGAGAAAACAGTATTTGAAGTAGTCGAGATCCCAGCGCATGGACATCTTGTCAAACACAGGCACGGGATAGCACCTGGAAAAATCGAACCCTTCCCTGCCCTCCAGCTGGAACCGGAGCAGATCGTCGATCACGTTTTTATAGAGCCGTATCAGCTCAGCGGGAAACTGTTCGCCGGTATGCTTCTCCAGCACGATATCCATGAGGGTGGTGTCACCGAGATCTTCGAGAAGATAGATATGACGGGGCGGATCGGCGGCAAGCAGTCGAGGTACCGGCAGACCTTTAGTGCCGAAAAAACCTGTCATATAAACAAACGAATCATATTCCGGCAGGAAAGGGTGGAAGACTCCCACGGAAGAGGTTGTCGCACCCCGTATCCGGAAATATTTCCTGTGCGATCCCGATCCGGGAAGAGGTGCCGTTTCAGCCGCGGCTTCGCCACACCATCCTTTGAACAAATCCTTCAGGGAGGAAATATATTCTTCCTCTCTCATACGATCCTGCTTTTATCGGGTAAAAATAATGATAAATCAGATCATTCATCAAATTTACGGGACTTATGCATGCCTTGGCACAGGGAGAGACCATGGCCGCCGGGCTTTCTGTTCATGCTGACAATGCTCCCGTGGGAAATCCTCATACAAGCCTTGCCGGAAAAAAAAGGAATGTGACAAATCATCTGTATCCAATGGCGTTGCTCAGGCTCCCTCAGAGGAAAAATATTTCTTCACCCTGGCGATGATCTGGTTGAGGGTCATATTATCGGCTTTTTCAATATACACAGGAATGGCAGAATGGTGTTTGTGACGGCTGATCTCTTTCCCCAGTTCCTTTCCTACCCCGGCCGGACCGAAGATGTATATTTTTTTCACACCGGTTAACCGGTTCATGATCGATGAATAATAATTCCTGAGCTGGTGCCGCCTGCGTTCGGTCCTCTTCTTCACCAGATGAACCATCAGTCCGCTGCTGCTGGAATAGTTCTTCCCCTCCCCTTCAATACGCAGCCGGCTCTCAAAATTTGAAACAAGCGTTTCTGTGCTCACCTGGTCACCTTCCACCATGACGAGGTGTGCTTTTTCATGGTCAAGCCAGATGCCGAGGTTCTTGCTCATGTCAAAAGGTTTTTATTAAATATACAAAAAAACATGCGATTAATCAAGAAATAATATTGAATGTTGCTTATATTTTATTTAATATTTGTTTAATTTTATTAAATTATTATTATATATAATTAATCCATTATTGAATTTAATATAACTCTGACTGTATTTTATAAGGCATGTTTAGCATTCTGCGGATCCGGGGAAATGAGGATTTGAATTATGAGGTGCGGGGACCAGGACGGACCTTCCTGAACGTGGACGGGCAGGGATGGAAGAATCCCCGAGCACATCATCTGTTTCTGCAGATGATATTGGTTATTTAGAAGAAGAGAACCGGTTTAAAGTGAGTTCAGATACTCAACCGCTCCCTGGGGATCGGGGGAATAGAAGTCGGCCCCCACCTTCATGGAGAACTCCTGGTTCAGTGGTGCTCCGCCCACCAGCAC
>JAXDBV010000247.1:0-5937 GCA_034678415.1 Bacteroidales bacterium | reverse complement strand
GCCGTTCACTTTCATGATTATCGCGTAGGCTGGCGTACAATCCCCAGTGGTCGCCAATGGATGCAAACGCTTCTGCCCCGTTCCAGCGGTGATAAACAGAGCCGTTCCGGCTTACCCAATACCGGATACCTAAAATGGGATTGAGGGTGAAAGTAAAGAGACTGTCCCTGCGGTAGATAAGGTCTAAACGCTTTTTAAAGCTAGTGCCGGGGATGAGTTCCTTGTTGAAGTCCTTCAGGTAAAAGTCCAGCTCCGCGATCTGCCTGCGGTTCAAATACTCCCGCTTCACTCCCGCTTCGTTCAGCTGTTGGGCTATGAATTGCCGGGTATAGGGTTTGATAGTCGTATTCATCCCGATTATCCGGGCGTTGCAGAGTTCATCGAGGAACAAATACAAACCGGTATTAGAGGTGTGATAGTAAATACCCTGTGGCGAAACGGGGGTGAATACCGAAAATAAAAAAAGAAGAAGGAGCAGTCGTTTCATAGTTTCACATCCAAAGCCGCGATGAACCGGGGGAGGAGAGGAATGCTGCCGCGATCACCTGTGCCTTCCTGTTGTTCATCGCCATAACAAGGATTCGTCTGACATATCGATAACATCCGTACGTAAAGCCACATTAAAATTAATCAATAATCCCGATTTAAACAGGAACAATCTCTACGAGCCGGTTTTTATTGCCTCGGATATCCCTGAGGCATCCTGCAGGCGTCATTTTCAGTGATGGAATAGGATCATGCCTTGGGAGAATCGTCTTTGAAGAGGGTTAATCAGCGATGATATCGGTTCAACAGGGGCAAGGAAGGGTATTCATAATGCATCAGCTGCTGCGTGCATGTTTGAATATTATATTGTACAGTGCTTTCCAGAAGTATATCCAGTCGGTTTTGAAAGGTTTTTTTTCATATGCATCCAGGTACTTTAATTCAGAAGTCTGTATCTCTTCAAGGGTTTCGGGCATGTCGGCATAGTAAGGAGGAATGAGTCCCGGTTTGTGCCGTATCCGTTTCTCCTGCAGTTCTTTTGAATAGAGGGAGAAGTAATGGCGGCTCAGGGGTCGCACGCCTACCAGTTTCATTTCCCCCTTCAGCCAGTTATATAGCATGGGCATTTCATCGAGCCAGAACCTGCGCATGAACCGGCCTTGTTTCGAGATCCTGAAGTCTGCCTTGAATTTTCCTCCATTCTCCAGCTTATTCTTCCGGTACACATAATCCTGCAGGTACTCTGCATAGGGGTACATGGTGCGCATTTTGAGTACCTTAATAATCTCCCCGTTTTTACCTATCCTCTGAAGCCTGACAAAAGGACCATAGCTGGCGTGCATGTCAAAATGGGGTTCTCCTGTTTTTTGAGCCACGATGTAGAGCAGGGGACCGATATAGTTTTCAACCTGTATTTCAAAGCCGCAGGATATCAGCCTTCCTAGGGTTTCTGCCCTGGAAATGACCCGGTTATTGCCTCGGGTGATGAAGAAATAGACTTTTTTAGTCAGGCCGAATTTGGGGAAGATACGTTTCACAGGAAAATCAATACAGTAATAATACAGGTAGTTGAACGGGAAGATGAACCACCCGAGTATTTTTTCTCTTCGTTTATCGTGGGTTTCCACACAACCGATGAAGGTACCCCCTTTGGTCAGTTTGGCATTCGCCGTTTCAAAGAACTTGTTGATCCGCCTGATGTCGTTTATTCTGTGAAGATTAATAATGGCGCGATACCTGCCGGGTTCCCTTGATTCAATATTAAAACGAGTGGTGGTGGCCAGGATCAGTGTTTTGTTGTTGTTGAGGAGAGCATAATGGTTCAGAAAATGAAATCCTTCCGGTCCGCATTCCTCAAGGATGGTATTTTTTATATATTCTTTAACTTCCGGTTCCGTGAAGTCAACCTGTTCGTCGTGCAGGGTTTCCAGCTTCGCGGCCTCCGCGGTGAGACCAATGCCCCTGTATTCCTTCTTTCCGTTTCCGTTGACAACTGTCGCTTTTTGAACATGGTAATACAGGTTGCCTAGAAGAAGTTCCATGGTCGTGGCTGTGAGAATGGTGCCGAAAAAGATGAACCGGGAATACCCATAGTCACGCACAAGAAAAATAAATATGCTCAGGGAACCTAAGATGATAAAATTGGAGAGCAGGATTGGATACGTCCTCTTTTTTACATTCTGTGACTGCTCCAGCCTGTATTTTTGTCCTAACAGAGAAATCACTATCCATATGATGCAGAACACCAGGAAAGAAGTTTGATATCCCGTGATATAGTGATGACCTTCACCTGGCTTGATCCAAACAACAAGAAGGAATGACAACAGCAGAATTAGCAGGTCAAGCAGAACTTGGATAATTATCCTTTTAGTATGGACGGCCATTTCGTTAATAATCCCCCAAATTTACATCGGTGGTTTAATAACCAAAAAGAAATAGAAGATTATTTATTAAGACTACAATTAACGGGGAATAGTTGCAGGGAGGTAATCGAAGGGAAAGACTAAAGGAAGGGAAGTGATCGTATTATAACCGGAAGGCTACCGGTATGGAATTCATTAACAATACTTTACTCTACGCTTCACTACAGGGGGCCGTTACGGAAGGTCATGATCCGAATGAATTCTGGTGGTACCGGGATCAGGCTTCGGGGATTTAATGCACAAAGGATTGTTCTCAATGAATGACGTTAAAAAACCACATACATCTGTCTTGTCATCGAGCATTTTTTTACGTTTTGCCTGGAACGCAGCTTTCCGGTCAGGCATCCTTATGAGATCATCCAATTTCAAGAGCAAATGTTCCTCCTGTCCTGGTGTAAATCCGAATCCCAGTTCATATTTGTTTTCCAGCTCATCCAGGTAGGATATCCTGCCTACAAAATTGTTGAAACGGATAAAGGGAATTCCCAGTACCCCGGCTTCTGCAGACATTGTTTGGCTGTCGCCGATAAACATTTCGGCAAATCCCATGAGGTGATGAATATCGGCTGGATCAATGTTCATCCTCAATGCCTCGAACTGTGGTTCCAGCATCCTTTCGCTGGTGATTATTACTTTCCCGTGAGGATTCAGTATGCGGATGATTTTGTCGGCCAGCCCTGTATTTATCCCGTGAATACCCCTGTCATGATGTGCTGCCAGTCCGGAAAAACGCATCAGAAAATACTTCTCGTGCTGAGGCAGGTATTTTTTAACGATTTCATGGTCAGGCCGGAACCTTGAAGGGTGTAGATAAGCCAGTTCATGGTACCCTGGATAATGAATGGTCTTATATTCCCATTTTCCTGTTCTGCAGCCTTCAGGAGCCAGTATTACCGCAGCAAAGGGATATGCAAAACGGGCATAAAAGGGAACCACATCCCAGTCGTCTTCATTCACATTGATGGAGGGAATATTCATCCAGCGTCCCACATGTGTGGTTTCAATATTGGTGCCTATCATGAGGTCAGGGCGTTCCTTTCTGCAAACCCTCCATAACCTGACATCTCGTTTTAACAATCCCAGGAGGATGGACAAGTTATTGTTTTTACGGCCTTCCGGCAAAATATTGTAATATTCCCATCCCTCCTTTTTTACCAGTTCCTCAAGGACATCCTTTGTCTTGATGTGTACGCTGACCAGGTGTCCCTTTTGTTTAAGAATATGGATTACATTCCTGAACAGGTGAAAATGTGCGGGGTGACCGAGTGAAAAAAGCAGTTTCACGGACGGAATATGGGATTCATTAATGAAAAGGACATGGAATATGTAAATGACCGTGGGTCATCCTTATCGGGCTTGCCTTCCGGTTTTATCACTTCAGCCATTTAATAAACAATCATTGGCCATTCCGTTTAAGGGTATCTTTATTGTCAGGGCTGTTCTTTCTTTTTGAAGTCAGAACCGTCAATGCCAGCACCATCCAGGCTTGTCCCCACCGAATATAGGATAGTGTATTTGTATACCACCGGTGTTTCCGGTAACTGAAACTTCCGTCTTTTTTTTGCATATGCCTGACGGTCCAGGAAGCGATCTTTTCGGCAAATGCCGCAGACCCGGGCACCCAGTGATCTAGTTTTGTGAAGGTGATGACTCCCTGGGCGAGATGGTGTATATCTGACGGCCATGAACGGGGATACCTCCACCGTGCACGACCATCGGAATCAAAAAGTCTTTCCCGGTAAAAAAATAGACCTTGTTTTACGACCTCTTTCACACGGTCTTCCATGATCCCGGTGAGTCGAACGATTTCATACAGGGATTCCAGCACAAATCCCTGGTGGAAATCGATCTGCTCCCGTTCCCTGCCCGTTGTTTCGTCCAGGCTATAGTTCCATCTCCCGTCCGCTTTCTGGCGGGATAAAATAAATCCGAGGGAATTACTGATTTTATTACGTAATAAATTACGTAAATCTTCCTTGTCGGTCACGGAATATGTCATGGCCAGTGTTTCAGCTGCGAGCAGACTGGCGTTATAACAGCAATCATGGGCCAGGGGTGTATATGAGAAACATATCCCGGTATGGTCGCTGGTCTGGTGAAGGTCATTAAGTATAAACGATGATATGTTTTCAAGGACTTCGCAAGCCTCCCTGCCGGTGGTTGCCTGATAATACTCGTACACTCCTTTAGATACGAATGCCGTGACCACTGCTGAAGGAATACCTGCTGGAATAAATTTCAAAGGACTGATCCATGGGAAGGGATATCCCCAGGCTTTGCCGGAAAAGGCCGGTGATGCATTTTCCTTCAGCCAGCGGAAAAAGAAGTCAGCCTTCCGTAAGTATTCCTGTTTCTTATCCGACGCGTAAAGAAGGGAATACGCCTGCAGGAACAGTGCCATGGCTTTGGGATTGATCTGTGGCGGTATTCCCAGTAGAGGCCTTAGCTGGAAAGGATTCCGTTTTTGGATCTGCGTGGCGGCGATAGCCGGCCATTTACCAAACCTTCGAAACGGAAAAGGTGATAAAAGAACATCATAAGGGTCATACCCTGCCCATTGCTTTTTTTCGCAATAGGCCATTACCTTTTGAAGTGACGATGAGAAATCGGCTGCCGATATCATACCTGCCGGTGGAATGATTTGTTGTCATATCCCTGCTCCGGCGCATGGGAATTCCTGTCGCACAATGATAATACATGCTTATGAAGCCACCGGGCCGGTGGGAGGAGGGCAAACTCACTCATACATAATCACCCTGTTTTCCCTGATGGATGTTAATACGTCGAAGGTCACCTGTGTGGATTCCAACAGTTGTTCAAAGGGGATGGGAGATGGTTTCCCTTCCCTGACGGAGGTAAGAAACCGTCTGATTTCCTCTCTGTGTCCTTTATCCTGCCGCCACGACCAGCTTTTTTCACGTTGACCGTCATATATCTTGAGGCAGCGAAAGTCATTGTTGATAACGACAATCCCGTTGGAAAAGAATTCATAGTATTCCTTGGGCAGCCTCTTGCTTCCGTTGGAGAAATACTGGATTGCCGCTATGCTGCCATTCCTGAACTTCAGGTTCACGGAAAGGGTGTCCCTGAGGTTCAATGCGTCGTTGACAACTTGTGCGTACAGGGATGTTACTTCTGTACCGGCGTGAAAGATAGCCAGGTCGATGAAGTGACACAATTCGCCGATGATCCTTCCGCCTCCCACTTCGGGATCATGCACCCAGTGGCCGGGTGGAAGCTGGCCTGCATTGATCCTGAAGTTCATCGACATTATTCTTCCCGGCGGGATCTTATGAAGTATTTCGCGGGTCAGGGGGGAAAAGCGGCGGTTGAATCCTGTCATGAGAAGGGATGAGACCTGGAGATCTGATGGTTTTGAAGGGTGTGGTTTATTGCGGGTACGGTAGGCATCGCTGATCCTGTTAAGCTCTTCCCGGTTTAGCGCCAGGGGCTTCTCAACAAAGACATGTTTCCCTGACTCCAGTCCTTTGGTAACCCACTCGGCATGTTCATGGTGCCGGGTGGTAAT
>JAXDBV010000246.1:0-4123 GCA_034678415.1 Bacteroidales bacterium | reverse complement strand
GAATCGATATACATTGTTTTGCTGAGGGCATCATACCGGAGGCCTGTCAGTCCCTGGATCAGTCCAAAGCTGGACATAGCCCTGGCATACCAGTGACCGCACTCATATTCATTGAAGGGATTACGGTATCTTCCGTCATACCGTTTCCGGCAAGCTTGTACAATGTGCAATGCTTCATCCACCATTCCTTCCATCATGAGATGTGAAGCGACCTGGTACTCTATGCCTGTCCACACTTCGTTGGAATAGACTAAAGGCAGGGTTGGTTCGTCGCCGCGGGGCCATGAACAGAGAAGCAGTCCACCATCTTTGCCCAGAGCATAACCGGGTCTCTGTGTGTTGGAATGATCGGAGAGGTCGTCACGGAGATTGTAACGATAGACCGACTTCAGGTGGTTTTTGACCAGTCTGGGGTCAACAATCTCATCGAGTCCGCACATTCGTGCAATCCATAGGCCAAGCACGCCGTCGGACAGGCAGCCGTTGCCATATTGGTACTTAGGTCCTTCCTTTTGCATGATCTCCAAGGCTTCCGGTGAATAGTTCATTCGGATGGATTGCTGTGAGGCAGCAACCGGATCTTCTGCTTCGAGGCCTTTTGAACGTATTAACTGGATGAAATATTCCCCGTTATAGAGACTATCCTCCATGAATCGGATGCCTTTTTTAAGCAGTTCCTGGTATGGTTCGACGGGTGATTCCATTTCCTGGGCCATCTCGATAAAGGCTGTCAGTGCGCCGAGGTAGAAGCTGGTGCACATACCGTCGGGGCCCCAGAATTCGATATCGTAAGTATTATGGTGGGGTTCCTCCACCACTCCTTTATGCCTGGGGTCCCAGGTACTGATACAGTAATCCATACTGGCCTGTACCCGTGGCCATATATCCTTGAGCCACTGTGTATTGCCCGAGATCCTCCATTCCCTGTACATTTTCATTATCCCTCCCAGTTGTCCGTCGGCAGCTGCATAGAAGGTATGAGTGGCAGGGGCGATGGGAAGGGTGGAACGGAATGTTTGGTGACCTGAAGTATCCTGGCTTGCAGAAAACTCGGTGTTTCTAAGGCTGCGTTCGAGGGCAGGAAACAGGGTTGGTATTGCCTGGGCATAGTTCCACACGTGGGTACACGAGCCATGGCAGCAGCCGTGGTTATCGTTGCATCCTTCCCAGCACCAGAGCCTGCCGTCTCTCTGGCGCAGGACAGTAGGAGATTTAATAATGCTGAGATTGGCGGCTACCGCTTCCATTACCTCAGGTGGCAGGGTGGAGGAGTAAAAGGTCTGGCTGAAAAGCTCCGACTGTTGTTTGAGAAAATCGTATTGAGTATTCCAGTAGTTAGCCACTTCCCTGATATTCGCAAATTTTAGTGAGTACCACGGAGCATACGTTGTTTCAGGGGTTTCATCACCGCAGCAGACTTCGGGTGGGGCAGTGGTCTGTCCTGCCTTAAGGTCTGATTTGGGGACATACCAAGCGAACAGGAGAGGGATCGTCTTACTTTCGCCTGCAGCAACCGTAAAGGGTACATATAGACTGGCCCCAGGTGCCGATCCTTTCTGTGGCGGTGTATCCTTCAACACTCCTTTTTCAACATTTTTCCAACAGAGAGTGATAGGATCCCACCATCCACCGCGGAACCAGCAATGATCAACTACAGGCTCATAATCCCTGACAAATATGGCGAATGAACCTTCGGTATGGGGCTTTTCGGGTGCGCCATGTTGCTGTAGTATGAACCCACCAGGGAAATCGGCGATCTCATCCATGCCGGTAACTTCAGGGTTGTATATCTTCATGAAATGAACACTGTTGAACGAAAATACTGCCTCAACATCCTTATTCCCGTTATTGGTAAAAGTATATTCCAATGCTGCTACCGGCAGGCTTGAATTATCAGGATCGCCGGGCAGAAAGGGGCTCCATCCTTTAAGGGTTACTGCCAGGGGTATATCCTTATCCTGAAGTTCGACAGAGGCTGATGGGAACCGGGTGGTGAAAGTGCAGTTTTCAAAGCGCGGTAATCCGTATGTTTTCCAGCCGAGGCCACCCCCTGCACCGGGTACACCGAAGATCTTTCTCATGGGTACTGGACCTTCCAGCACACGGGCCTTGTTTTCTGTCCCTTTCACCATCAGGGCGGCAAAAATGAAAGGTTCGTTGTCCACATCGGGTTGATTGCGAACCGAAACATGCGATAAGGCGCCGGTGCCTTCCAGGCAGATCATACCGGCCCCTATCCCGCCCAGGGGAAACGCTACATGGCTGAGGTACTCTCCGGTATAAGAACCATTAAATTCATGCCCTGCTGTACTACGGTCGCCGGTTTTCTGGCACGACAGCATGACAAGCATGAGCAATACAAACAAAGAACTGTTTTTTTTCATTGGATGAGAGGATAATTTAACATTCAGAAACATAATAATATTCCCCGGATACCACGAAGAGTTCATAAAAGGAACGGGGTCCCAGGGAAAGGTGTAAGATACAAAAAAGGAGGGAAAACCCTCCTTTTTGAAATTTTTTTATGCAACGATGACGGCTTATTTTTTTGTAAGGCGTAGTACGATGACGTCATGACCGGACAGGTGAGCCTGGAACACGGATTGTGTCGTCCCGACATTTTTCTTTGACCAGATATCTTTTATTTTGTAGAAGCCTTTCACTCCCAGTTTTTTCCAGTCCACGTTCAGTTGCATGGGAGTCAAGCTCCGGTTCAGGAAGCAATAGGCGACGTCCCCTTTTTCGAGGTCTTTGGTCCACACCTCATAATCTCCCTGGTCGACCACCTTATATCCCTGCTTTCCCAGGGCATCCTGGTTAATGGCAATAGCGTCCTCATTGCCAAGGATTTCAAGGGTTGTTTTATCCGCTTTCCTGAGATCGAGAGAGGTGATGAGGGGAGCGGCCAGCATGCACCAGAGGGAAAAATGTGCTCGGTACTCATTCACCGACATTCCTCCCCGACCGACGGTCAGCACATCCGGATCGTTCCAGGCTCCCTTTGAAGCCAAGACCTCCCGTCCTTCCTGCTGGTCGAGGATAAGGGTCCATCCCAGCTGATTCCATATGTCGCCCTGTTTCACCTTTCCGTCCCATGTATCGGATATGTCATAGGTGGTACGCCACATGTGACCGATATCTTTAGCCCATTTCCAGGGTTCGTTCTTTCCCCATTCGCAGATGCTTAAGATCATAGGTCTGCCGGCCTTTCTGATGGCATCGGCCATGAGCCAGTAATCATCCTTGGCGCTTTGGGTACCGGTGTTGCACCAGTCATATTTAAGGTAATCGATACCCCATCTGGCGAAGGTGCGTGCATCCTGGTATTCATACCCTCTGCTGCCGGCAAATCCTGCGCATGTTTTCAAGCCTGCATCGGCATATATACCGAGTTTAAGGCCTCTGGAGTGCACATAATCGGCCAGGGCCTTGATTCCTCCGGGAAACTTCACAGGATCGGGAATGAGGTATCCTTCCTCATCGCGGCCGGCCGACCAGCCGTCATCAATAACAACATACCGGTATCCCAGCTTACTCAATCCTGTCTGCACCAGTGCATCGGCAGTTTCCCTGATCAGCGCCTCGTTGATGTCGACACCAAATGCATTCCGGCTATTCCATCCCATCGGGGGTGTGAGGCCCAGCTCGGTGTATTTTTGCGGAGATGCCGGCAACACAACGAGAAGAAAAGACAACAACAGAATATGCTTCATGACGAATAGTATAATAAAGCCAATTATTGCCAAACAGAGTTGTTACATACAAATCCCCTGCCAGGTTTCCATGAACAGCATCAGGGTTGTCCGCACTCCCTGTCCCGGTATCTGCGCTTTGCCTCATCCATGATCTCTTTTGTGGCAGAAGTACCGATCCTGGTTGCTCCGGCGGCGTTCATCACCAGGAGATCATCCAGTGTCCTTACTCCTCCCGACGCTTTGACCAGGACCTCAGGAGATGAGTGTTTTCTCATGAGCTGAACATCATGAACGGTGGCGCCCCTACTCATGAGATGACCGTCGGCACCTCTGACATAACCAAATCCCGTGCATGTTTTAACATAGTCAACCTTCAGGCTGCTGCAGAGCTCACACAGCGTTATTTTCAGGTTGTCATCCGGAATGAG
>JAXDBV010000245.1:0-11012 GCA_034678415.1 Bacteroidales bacterium | reverse complement strand
ATACCCTGCCAGTATCCCAGGTTAGGGAGGTGGGCATAGGCTGATGTGACAAATCCGTCAATGTTCTCAGGGTTCAGAAGCTGATCTTCGGTAAGTGTTCCTTTGGGATTAATATTCAGATAATCCTCACTGCAGGATGTAGCCATAACTGCCACCAGAACAAATACTGCTATCAAATATTTATGTGTTTTCATGGTCTTCTGTTTAATAGGATATTTCAATATTAAATAGGAAAACGCGTGGCGGAGTATAGCCGAATGTATAGGTATCGGTTGAAGGTGTTTCAGGATCACCCTCAATCCAGGCATCATCGCCCCACCATTTAAATACGTTCAGCAGATTCTGGGCAGATACGGACAAATGAACATCCATATTTCGCAATATTTGCCTTGGGATCCTGTAGCCAACCTCAATATTTCTGAGCTTGAGATATGAGGCTGAGCTAATGGTATAGGTGGAAATCCTGCTCTCATCGTTTGTATTGGTTGTCGACATGGCCGGGATTTCTGAATCGGGATTGTTATATGGATTCCACGCATCAAGGAGCCGTGTGGTATGATTTGGGAATTTCTGGACTATCACATTCACAAAATCGCTAAGCATTTCCCAACCGCCATATATTTGATTCCCTGCCACTCCCTGCCACAGCATGGAAAAATCGAAGTTTTTGTATAAGCCGCTGAAGCTAAGGCCATAACTTACATCCGGGTCTCTTTCTCCGATCCATGTCCTGTCGAAGCTCCAGTTTATCTGGCCATCCCCGTCGAGATCCTTCCACCGGATCCTTCCCACTCCTTTTCCCGGCTGTTCCGGTGCGTTTATCACTTCTTCCTCGGTTTTGAAGAGCCCATCAGCGATAAATCCGTAGATGGAATTGAGCGGTCTGTCCAGAATATTATCATTCAGTCCGTTACCGCCATATGAATAGATAACGCTTGCAGGGAGGTCATTAACAACATTCTTTTTCATATGGAAACACACATTCCCTTCAATACTGTAAGTAAACGCCCTGCCGGGAGAGCTGTTAAAATTCAACACCAGTTCCAGCCCGGTATTTGTCATGTTGGCGGCATTGATCCATTGACGGGCCCCTTCACCCTGTACGCCCAGCACCGAAGGCTCATACAGCATTCCATCGGTGAATTTTCTGAAATAATCGACCGATCCGGCGATACGCTGGTTGAAGAATCCAAAATCAACTCCAATGTTTGTTTGCTGTGTGGCCTCCCATTTCAGGTTGGGATTCCCACGGTGCACGATGCGATACCCTGAGGCGAGCTGACCGCTTTCCTGACCACTGACAGGATAACAGGTAGCGGCATAATTGGCATCAAAGACATCCATGATGGCGTTGGTAGGGATGTTTGAATTGCCGTTCATCCCCCAGCTGGCCCGTACTTTAAGGTCGGAAATAAAATCATACGATGCCAGGAAGCTTTCCTTGCTCAGGCGCCATCCGGCCGACACCGCAGGGAAATTACCGAAGCGGTTGTTTTTACCAAACTTGGAAGAACCATCCCTCCGCAGAGTGAAGGATAGGAGGTATTTATCGTCAAACACATAATTAACCTTACCAAAGAAGGATAACAACTTCCATTCATTGGCAGTCCCCGTAACGTCTTTGGTTCCTGTGGCTGCATTAATGATCCCATAATCGCGCGATTCCAGCAGCAGATCCTGGCGAAAACCGTACAATTCTTCATACCAGTATTCATCGTTCTCAATACCTGCCACGGCATCGAGCCGGTGCCTGCCAAGGCTCAGGTTATAGTTCATGGTGTTGCTCCAAGTGAGATAATAGTTGTAGGCTTGACTTGCCTGAACATCATTAACATAGGTTTCCTTTCCTCCGGCTTCTCTATACCTTGGATTAATTGTCCGGTAAAAGTCGTGTGTATAGTTAACGCCGAACAGGGTTTTAAAATACAGTCCTTTTAGTATGTCAACGGAGGCAAAGACATTCCCCAACAATTTCGTTCTGTGGTTATAATTATTCCTTCGTTGATACAGATGCCTGACCGGGTTTCGGAAGTCATCCATATTAAGGGTCATTTCAACTCCTCCCCACATTTTATCGTCTTCGGTACGGACGGGAACGATAGGCGGTATGACCATGAAGTTTCTCTCTTCATTTTGGTCGCGTATTTTCAGTTTTGAGACGGCCAGGTTTTCGCCCACATGCAACCTGCCTTTTAAGAGATCATATTCGGTGTTGAGCCTCATGGTTATTCTCCGCAGGCTGGTATAGATTTGTGTTCCCTGGTTATCGAAGTAGTTGATGGAGAACATCTGTCGGGCATTTTCCGAACCGTTGGTGAAGGTGAGCTGGTGATCCTGCTGTATCCCCAGTTGATGTCCTTCGGCGATCCAGTCGGTATCGGCAGCCTTCATTTGTGTTGTTTCATTGAGCCATTCAATGGGTTCCACACTATCGAGTATGGGCCTCCCCTCGCTGTCCACGTGCCACTGAAAGTTATACAAGGGGCTTGTGGTAGCAGGATCCAGCCCGTCATTCACTGATGACCAGAACAACATTTCCCCGTATTGCCTGGTATTCATCATTTCGGGCAGATTAAAATGCTGTGATATACCAAATTTCCCGCTGTATGATACCCGAGTTACACCGGTCTGTCCCTTCAGTGTTTCAATAAGGATGACACCATTGGCAGCCCTTGCACCATATATACTTGCTGAAGCGGCATCCTTCAACACCTGTATGGAGGCAATATCCTGTGTGTTGATATCCCTCAGGTTCATTTCTGTCGGTAATCCGTCAATCACGATGAGCGGTGTGCCCGCAGTCATTGAACTTTGTCCACGAATTGTCACCGTCACATTGCCTGTCGGGTTACCGCTCTGAGCAAGAACCATACCGGGAACCCTTCCCTGGATGGACTGGAGCAGGTTTGAGTGATGGGTAGCAATATAGTCATCCCTGGACAGCACACTAACCGACCCGGTCAGATCGGCTTTTTTCTGTGTCATGTACCCGATAGTGATGATCTCATCCAGCATGTCCTCCGCCTGTTCCATGACGATATCAATGACATTTCTACCACCGACATTGATTTCCTTGGTAGTATAGCCAATAAAAGAAAATACCAGGGCGACATTCGGGCCCGGGATTTCGATGGAATACCGTCCGTCCGCGTCGGTAATTGTCCCAAGTACCGTTCCTTTAATAACTATGTTGACCCCCGGCAGAGGATTACCATCATCGCCTGTCACTTTTCCGGTAACCGTGTTTTGCTGCTGAACCTCGTTGGCCGATCCGCTCAGACTGCTGGGTGTGAGGATAATCTGCCGGTTATACACCATATATTGTACACCATCGCCCTCGAACAGGGATGCAAGGATTTCGGATACCGGTTTATTCCTTGACGAAATGGAGACTTTTTTCTCAACGTTGATCAGCTTGTCGCTGTAGAGAAAGTAAAATTCACTGTTCTGTTCAATCTCGCTAAGGATATCCTTAATAGTGGCATCTGTCATATTTATGGATATCCGCGCTGATTGTGAATAGGTTCCAATACTCCATGCAGTGGAAATAGACAGAATTAAAATCAAAAGAGTGCATTTCATAATTCTGAAGATTTTTATTAACCACCCATAGAAATTTGGTAATGGTTGGATTTGTGTTTTTTTCATAATTTTGTGTTGATTAAGGATTTGACTTAATTGCCATTTGGGTTCTCAAACGAATGGCAAAAGGATTCAACTTTAATCGACGGGAAAGTGGTGATGCACTTTCCCGTTTTTTTTTCGGATTACTTTGTCATAGGCATTTGGTTTGGTTAATACTCAGTGAATTGTCAGGGAGGATATTACGTTTTGTTCTTGTCGAACATCATGATGATCCTTGTTTGCGAAAAGGTATGATCCGGTTTCTTTATCCCGTTGATGATTTCATACCTGATGGGGGCAGCCAGCGACAGCATCTCCAATACCTGTGGCAATGTCTCGGTCGTGAATGTTGCGGTAAATGTTATATTCTTCAGGTTAATATCGGCGACCTCAATGTCAACATTAAACCATCGTTCCAGCCTTTTTTCAATAACGGTCATTGAGTCATTATCAAATACGAGCCTTCCGTCTTTCCATGCGCTATACTGGTCAACCGGGCCATGGGCAATGGTCAGATTTCTTTTTGTATTATTATATACGGCAAAATTGCCGGGTTTTAATACCTGCCGGATTTTTTGAGTTGTGTCGGTACCGATCAGTTCAATTTTTCCTTTTTCAAGGGCTACCTCAACCTGCTGGTCATCATGGTATGCCATGACATTAAAGCTTGTACCGGTTACTTTGATGTCAAGGCCCGGGACTTTCAACACGAAAGGCATGAGTCTGTCGTGCTTGACATCAAGATACGCTTCACCGCTGAGGTATAATTCGCGGTTGACAGTACCGAACTGCTGGGGATAACGTATACTGCTGCCATTGTTGAGCCAGATGTCCGACCCGTCGGGTAGTTCGAGGTGCAGTCTTGATCCCGGGGGAGCGAACACCTCTGAATAAAGCGGCTTCCCTTGTTCCGGGGATCTGCTATCTTTACCGGTATAATTATAATATATGACCGTTGCCAGTAAGGGTAATATCAGGATGGCTGCTATTCTGGAAAATACCCTGAACGACCTGGCAACGATGCTCTTTTGTGCAGGAGCGCTTTTCATCGCTGTATTGATCCTGTGATGAATGCTGTCCAGTATCCTCTTTGGATCAAAATATTCCGTTTTGCAGCTTTGGGTATCTGTACTGTCCCATAACTGAAATAACACCAGCTTAAGGTTTTCATCCGGGGGTGACTGTTTAAACCAGGTTATTATTTCATTTAAGTCTTCCCGGGTGTAATTGTTCATCATGAATCGTTCCAGCACGCCGGAGATTTTCTTCTGTTCTTTTAATTCATTCATATGCAATGATTACAAAACAAACCGTTTCAATACTACCATTATCAATAAGATAAGGGCACCTTTCAATTGATGAGAAAGGCACCCTTATCATTCTTCCCTCCACAACTAACTAAACCTAAAACCACTTTAGACACCATTAAAAAACAAACATGCTTTATTATAATACGTGGAAATAAGCTCTATGCACTAATAGAGCTAAGGGGAAATTACAAATAACTGATACTGTTCATCTTATAAACAGAAAATAGAACAGAAGCCCTATGAGAGATGTATGAGAAATAGCGTTTTTTATTTCTTTCAGGGCATTTGAGACATGGTTTTTCACAGTATTTACAGAAATGTTCAGCTGAAGGGCTATTTCACGATGTGTGAGGCCATAGGTCCTGCTCATTTTATAGACGGTCTTTTGTTGCGGCGGAAATGCTTCAATGGTTTCCTTGACCAGGTCATTCAATTGTGAATAATTGATATCCTTTTCAACACTGAACGTTGATTCAATGGTTTCATTTTCAAGGGCTTCTCTGATCTTCTCGTCTTTGATCCTATCCCTGAACCGGTCAATAACAAGATTATAAGTAATAGTAAAAATATACGATTTGAAATTCAGATGCTCTTTGATATCCTGTCTCTTCTGCCATACACGGATAAACACGTCCTGTACTATCTCCTCGGCATCTTCTTTGTTCTTTAATAATGCCCGTGCAAAACAAAAAATCCTTTTGTGATACAATTCGAAGAGTTTATCAAACGAACTGAAATCTCCCTCCTTCAGGCCAAGAATATATTTTATCTCATGGTTCATAACAAACCAGAATCCAGAAATATATTTAAAATTTACGATAATTTCAGAGAAATTTCAAATTTATAAACAACGGTTTGATAATTTCATCTTAAATTTCGATTGCATGCAATGAGTGTTTTACATCCTGGTTATTCAGAATACCAAAAATATCCTTTATAACGGTTGTCTTGAGAACACTTAGCTAAAGCATTCTTTAACTGTCATAATTATTGCATGGATTAAAAATGGCGTCAGAAGAAACCTTGCCTGTGATAAAACACTCAATAGCAAAGCTTCGGGATAATAGTTTAAAATCCCACAGTCGGATTTTGCATTACCTCTTTTAATTTTTAAAGCACGAACAGGCTGGTTCCAGGAACCATTTTTTGCCGGTTACAAGAGATCATATAAGAAGCAGGCTCACCTGGGCATGTATTGATATTGGAAGAAAGAAAAAAGGCTGCTCATCATGGAGAAGAACAGCCTCTTTTTTTTAATCAATGGTTACGGTAACTCCCGGTGACAGCCTCAATTTTGATTTATTGAGGTCATCGGTATCCACCGCAGCCTGCACTTTTACGATAAACCGGTACGCATTTTCCGGATTATAATCAGTGTAGGTATACGTAGTGGGGGCATCGGCGGTCACTTTCGTCAGGATCAGGGTATTGTTCCTGTAGACTGTAACCATTACCGAGACTGGAAGTATCACGTCGGACGGGAACTGGGTTGGAAGGGTCCATGTCAGCGTCACGTCTGGTCCGCTTACTGTATAGGCCAGACCGGTCACCGGAGCCAGCGGATCACCCTCCTTCGAGTCAATGATTTCCCGGTCGTAGCAACCCGACATCAGCAATAATATGCTGCATAAAACTATATAAAAATTATTCTTCATGATTTGCACATTTTGGTTATTAATATCCGGGGTTTTGTACGAATTTCCCCTGGGACCAGACGATCTGGTTCTGTGGAATGGGAAGAAACTCATCACGGCCTGTGGTAAAGAACCCGGGTTCCATCCACTCCAGTCTGAGTTTTTCTTTGTTAAAATGGGCGTTCATCACGTCTTCAGCAATACCCCAGCGCACCAGGTCAAAGAATCGCCTGCCTTCGCCGGCAAACTCAAGCCGGGTTTCCCATATAACGGCTTCCCAGGCAAAATCATTGGTCCAGTCACAGTTTACACCGTCAATATACGGTTGAATATAAAAATCAAGACAAGGAGTACCGTCGGCGAACCGGTAAATGCTGTTGGAAGCCCGTTCGCGGATTTGGTTTATTATCGGCAATGCCTCATTTTCCCTGCCAAGCTTGATCAATATCTCCGCTTTCCACAGCAGAATTTCCGAATACCTGATCACTTTCCAGTTCTTTGAGTTACCCCTCTGTTTATATTGACATGAGCTAAAGGGGTTTACCAGTTCCTTCATGGAATGGACATACCCGAAATGCTGCGGGTAAACCGTCCCTACACTGTCATACAAAAGTGAAGTGTTGTAGCAATAAGGGATTCCCGGGATAGCCGCTGTATGGCATAAACGGGGGTCGAAGGTATTGCTGGTCCAATAGTCCGGGTTATTCTTCAACTCAGCGTCGTTATACGTGTCGAAAAGAGGGAGGCCATCGGCTCCTGTCCTGTTGGCATTGATGTAATCATAGCTCATTTTATGGAAATCGCAGCAGGTGGTATACGGAGCCCATGTGGGAGTATTAAGCCTCACTCCCACGTTGGTGCTCCAACCCTCTGTCCCGTCATCGGTGGTGCACTGGAATTCAAAGATGGATTCCGGAGTGTTATTATCGCTTTCGCACCAGAACATTTGTCCATAGTCATCGCATAAATCGTACCGGTGACTGTTAATGATGTTATCGCAATGCTGCAGTGCCTCCTGTAGCCGCTGCTCGTTTATATTGATAACCTGGTGATTTTCATTCATCTCGAACGCCATCCATAGCAATATTTTAACCATGAAAGCTTCCGCGGCATATTTAGTCGGCCTTCCTTTATCCGCCTGGGTTTCCGGCAATACCTCGTAAGCATCCGTAAAATCATCCAGGATACGCTGCCACAGGTCCGATTCGGTCATGTTCTCAGGATGGTTAGGTACATTCGAGTATTCGTCTTCGGCCAGATTTTCATCCATATACGGGATCCAGCGATAAGCATTTTTCAGTGAATGGTATTGGTATCCCCTCAGGAATTTCATTTCGGCTATTCTTTGTTCTTTTGCCGGAAACTCGGTTTCACTGACTTTGGCAAGCTGTTGCAGGGCAATGTTGCATCGTTTGATACCTTTATACCCTCCCTGCCACGTATAATCGAAATTGTTGATATTGGGAGTGGCTTCGCTGAATACTTCCATCTGCAGCCAGCCTATCTGGTCGCCAAGTCCGCCACCTCCCCCTTTGTATGAGTCGTCAGAACGAATGCATCCATAATAGCAGGGATGAAGTGTCTCGGTAAAATAGGCTTTATGAGGCCAGGAATAAGCAGAAATAACAAATCCCTCAATATCTTCGGGGTCGAGGAGGATATCTTCGGAAAGAACGCCTTTCGGAGAAATTTCAAGAAAATCCCCGACACAGCGTGGTAACGCAAACATTAACAGTAAACTGATAACGAATATTCCAACTGTCTTTTTCATGTCAGATCGATTTAGAAGGTTGAATTAATACCGATACTGAAAATTGCCGGCCTTGTATAGTTCTGACTATACTGGGAGGCAAAATCATACGCATCATTATAATAAATGGTATGGAGGCTCACTTCAGGATCCCATCCTGTGAATGCATCATCCCCCCACGATTTGTACAGTGTTATGAGGTTCTGTGCCGAGACATATACACGTAAGTTTTTCATTTTCATTTTGTTGCCAACGGAGGCAGGAAGTGTATATCCCAGTTCGATGTTTCTCAGCTTCAGGTACGAACCGTTCTGGATATAGTAAGTGGAATTCCTGTTTTCCTCGTTTGTATTCAGCCATGTCAGGGCGGGTTTATCTGAATCGGGGTTAGCAGGCGACCAGGCATCCAGTATACCGGCATCGAGATTCCTTGTCGGCCAGATGGAGAGGTTCAGGAAGTCGCTCAGGTAAATCCAGTCATTAAACACATCGTTACCAACCAGTCCCTGCCAGAACATGGATATATCGAAGTTTTTGTATTTGGCGTTAATATCAATGCCGTACATAAAATCCGGGTCATAATTGGCGATCCATGTCTGGTCGTATTCCCAGGTAATTCTTCCGTCATGGTCGAGATCTTTCCAGCGTATCCTTCCCAGTCCTTTCCCGGGTTGTTCTGGTGCGGCATTCACTTCTTCCTGTGTCTTGAAGACACCATCCGCTACAAAGCCATAGAGAGAACGGAGGGGACGGCCGAGAATATCCTCTCCCAGCCCGTTGCCTCCGAACTGTAATTCAAGGCCAGTGGGAATATTGTCAATTCTATTGCGGTATGATGAAATGTTTCCGGTGATGGAATAAACAAAATTCCTGTTCATGGGACTTTTATAGGAGACGACAGCCTCGATCCCTGTATTTGTCATATCGGCTGCATTAATATACATTTGGGCACCTTCACCAAGGAGAGCGATAGCCGCCTGTTCCCAGAGCATATCTTCGGTTACTTTCTTAAAGATATCCACAGAACCGGTCAGCTGGTTATTGAAGATGCCAAAATCAAGGCCGAAGTTGGTCTGGGTGGTGGATTCCCATCTCAGGTTAGGATTACCGGTATGTGTGGCGCGGTAGCCCGAAGGCATGTTGCCATTATCGGCACCGCTGATCATATAAGAAGTATAGCGGTAGTCATTGTCAAAGATGGTAAATACACCGTTGGCGGGTATATTTGAATTCCCGTTAACACCCCAGCTGGCTCTCAATTTCAGGTCGGACAGGAAGGGAAGCGAGCTCATGAAATTCTCCTTGCTTATACGCCAGCCAAAAGATACGGCGGGGAAGAATCCAAACTGGTGTGCTTCGGGAAATTTCGAACTACCGTCAAACCGGCCGGTAAATGAAACCTGGTATCTGTACATAAATGAATAGTTAATTTTTGAAAAGTAGGATGCCAGGGCATATTCATTTCCGAAGTTTGACATGGTCATATCGCCGGTCGCCGTGTTCAGATAGGCATAATCGTATTCTTCGGAAATAATGTCTTCGCGGTTGGCATTCACGTACTCATTGTAGTAATGGAACATTTCCATCCCGGCCAGGAAATCAATGGTATGGTTTTTAGACGAGAAGTTATAATTCAGCGTATTGGTCCATACCCATCCTTTGGTATAATCAGCGCCTATTCCTACACCATTGTTGTAGGTTTTCAGGCCGCCGGCCTCATCCCTGGTACGGTTTATTGACCGGTTAAATGCATCCGAATAATCAATACCATATTGAGTTTTTATATGGAGATTTTCGAGCAGTTTCAGGTCGGCATAAATGCTTCCGATGGCAGCCAGCCGTTGTGTGGCATCATTTTTACCTTCAGTGAGAGAGTACACGGGATTCCATGTTTCAATCATTCCAAGAGCCCTGCAGGCGCCTCCCCAGCCTCCGTCTTCAGCATATACGGGTACGATCGGGGGCATCGTCAGAACCGAGTTCATATAGTTCCAGGGAGAATAGTAATCGCCCCTGGCCTTGGAACTGGCAATCTGAAAGTTCTCACCCACGGTCAGCCTGTCGTCAATCAGGTTAAAGGATGCATTCAACCGTGCGGTAACCTGTTTCAGGTATGTGTAGATCATGGTTCCGTTGTCGTGCAGGTAATTCAGTGAGAACAGCACTTTTGTCTTATCCGTGCCGTTTAATACCGTCAGCTGGTGACTCTGCGAGAAACTGGGTTTGAACACCTCGGCCCACCAGTCAGTGTCAGCCGATTTTTGAAGCTGTGGTGTTCCTTCCGCGTTCAACCATTCTATCGGGATCACTTCATCGAGAACGGGCACTCCATCATCATCATAATGCCAGTCGAAGTCAAAAAACAGGGAAGTCGCACTGGGATCCAACCCGTCATTCAGGTAACCCCAGAAATGGGACGCTCCATACTCATAGGTATTACACAGGTTGGGTTTGTTGATGATATGGCTTAAGCTTCCCTTGACATCATAACTGATCTGGAGATCACCTTTCTTTGCCTGGAGGGTATTGATGAGGATAACGCCGCTGGCGGCCCTGGCACCGTATATGCTGGCTGAAGCGGCATCTTTAAGGATCTGTACAGACTCAATATCCTTCGGGTTGATGTTACGCAGGTTGGTGGTGGTGGCAACCCCGTCAATTACGACCAGGGGACTGGATGAGTTAACGGAGGTA
>JAXDBV010000244.1:0-8130 GCA_034678415.1 Bacteroidales bacterium | reverse complement strand
CAACGAATTTCAGGAACGGTTCCTCATGTTCCTTATACGCATCTTTCAGAACAAACACAATGTTCATCCTTGATCTGTCTTCCTTCACCACTGGGCATGTGAAGATACTGCTTGAGTCAATGGCGTTGTAGAGCAGGTCGGCACGTGCCTGTGCCCGCGCCTCCATGTTCTTCACACCACCGTTCTCCTTCACCCATTTGAGAGTCTCGAGGACGGTATACACATTTACGCAGGGTGGGGTATTGTACATGGAACCCTCGGTAATTTGCGAATCGTAACGGAGGATAACAGGAACCGTCCTGTCGGTCATTCTTTTCAGCATATCATCTCTGATGATCACAATGGTGACACCCGCCGGCCCCATGTTTTTCTGTGCGCCGCCATAGATCAGGGCGTACTTTGATATATCAACGGGGCGGCTGAGTATATCGGCTGACATGTCGGCGATAAGGGGGACGGGGGAATCGGGATCCTTAAAAATCTCTGTTCCTTCAATGGTATTATTGGAAGTGATATGAAAATAATCCGCATCTGCCGGGATCGTATAGTTCTTGGGAATATATGAGAAGTTTTTATCTTCCGATGTTGCCACTATTTCAACTGTACCAGCCAGTTTTGCTTCCTTGATAGCCTTTTTGGCCCAGGTACCGGTATTCAGGTAGGCTGCTTTCGTCCGCAGGAAATTCATGGGTATTTGTGCAAACTGAAGGCTGGCACCTCCGCCCAGGTACAATACTGAATATCCTTCGGGCACTCCCAGTAACTCCTTCAGCAGGTTCCTGGCATTCTCCATGATTGCGGTGAATTCCTTGCCCCGGTGAGATACTTCCATAATGGATTGCCCGATGTCATCAAGTTCAAGTGTGGCCTTTGCAACTTTCTCAAGAACCGGTTGAGGAAGTTTGCAGGGTCCGGGATTAAAAATGTGCTTTTTCATATAATTTTTGGTTTTTGGTATGTTCTTATTTTTAACTAAAATAGTCCAATTCTGCCGTCAAAGAAATGATATCGATCAACATTTACACGGCAAAGATTGCAAGGGTAGACCGGTGACATACCGTTGTTCACCGGGAGTTACGGGCGGTAAAAGGGAGGTTTCACCACCCTGGCTTTCAGAAGCTTGTTCCTGATCTCCACAAATATTTCGGTACCGGGCTCCGTGAATGCAATCTGCACATAGCCCATGCCGATTCCTTTTTTCAGCATGGGCGACATGGTGCCTGAGGTGACCTCGCCTATGGGTGTACCCTTGGCGTCGCACAAAGGATAGTGTTGCCGCGGAATTCCCCTGTCGATCATTTCAAATCCCACCAGTTTCCGGGTTACTCCCCTGTTCTTCTGTTCGCGGAGGAATTCATCGTCGATGAACCGGTTCCCTTCGGTAAACTTGACGATCCATCCCAGTCCGGCTTCCAGGGGTGAGGTAGTATCGTTTATGTCATTTCCATAGAGGCAGTAACCCATTTCCAGCCTCAGGGTATCCCTGGCCGCCAGTCCGACAGGTTTGATCCCTTTTTCTTTTCCTGCCTCGAATATGGCATCCCAGATCTGTTGCGCAGCCTCATTGGGGAAATACAGTTCAAAACCGCCGGCGCCTGTATATCCGGTAGCGGAGATAATCACATGATCAATGCCGGCAAAGCGACCGGTGGTGAACGAATAGTATTCCATGGCAGCAAGGTTCACCGGTGTAAGTGGCTGCAGGATACTGGCAGCGCCGGGGCCCTGGATAGCCAGTTGGGAGGTTGCGTCAGAAGCATTTTTCAGCACGGCTCCAAACCGGTTCTGGCTGTTCACCCAGTTCCAGTCTTTTTCGATATTGGCAGCATTCACCACCAGGAGATAGTTTTCTGGTCCGAAACGGTACACCAGCAGGTCGTCGACGATACCTCCTTTGCCGTTGGGGAAGCAGGTATACTGCACCTTTCCGTCAACGAGTTTCGACACATCATTGCTAGTGAGCCATTGTACCAGGTCGAAAGCGTGAGGGCCGGTTACCCAGAATTCGCCCATATGCGATACATCGAAAACACCTGTCCCGGTTCGTACGGTGATATGTTCATCATTGACACCGGAGTATTCGACAGGCATCAGGAATCCGGCAAAAGGGATGATCCGGGCTCCCCGTTTCTCGTGCATGGCATAGAAGGCGGTTTTTTTCATGGTCAGATTTTTAATTTGGTAAAAGACAAATGTAGAATTTTTTAGGACATGGAAGAAATCCTCATGGTGATGTTTGGGATTTCAGAAGCATCCCGATCACCGGCGCAAGCGATGGGTCCGGATCCATGATGAAAGGTTCCGGCGGGTAATTGCC
The DNA here is from genome assembly GCA_034678415.1 of Bacteroidales bacterium. Lineage (GTDB taxonomy): Bacteria > Bacteroidota > Bacteroidia > Bacteroidales > VadinHA17 > JAXDBV01. The sequence goes on along the minus strand of JAXDBV010000244.1, from coordinate 5,813 downwards.
GTTGTTTCGTATGGTTACCGCTACCGGTACTATTCGCTCAGGATCTTGAACTCCACCCTTCGGTTCTGTGCCCGTCCGGCCGGTGTGTCGTTAGAGGCAATGGGTTGCATGAATCCGTATCCCTTGTATTCCAGGCGTGAGGGATCAATACCATTGACAACCAGGTAATCCACCACGGCTTTAGCCCTGGCCTGGGAGAGGGTATTGTTGAGCTGGGCCGATCCCACGTTATCGGTATGGCCTGATATTTCTATCCTGAGCGTGGGATTGGTGGTAAGGAGTTTGAACACATTGTTCAGTTCAGAGTATGATTCAGGTTTGAGGGTGGCCTTGTTGGTATCGAAGAAGATATTTTTCAGGACGACTTTTTCCCCTACTTTGACCTTTTTCAGAAAGAAGTTTTTCAGCACTTCGGTTTTGCCGAGGTCGGCAGGCACTTCAACGATGTCGAGGTACACCATGTAGCCCTGTGCGGTGATTTCCACCCCGTAGTTTTTCCTGTTCTCGAGCCGTATGCGGAAAGATCCGTTCTGGCGATCGGAGAGTGAGGTGGATACCACCTGGTTCCTCTCCACATCGATCAGTTCAATCTTTGCCATCACGGGATTAGATGTGCCTTCTTCAAATACGGTACCGAGGAGTGATACGGAGGTATCCACTGGTTTAGGTTCTTCAATCCGCACGGTATCCCTGACGACGACCACGACGGTATCGATATCGGGAGGAGGCGGCAATTCAACTATCACCGGTTCGGGCTCGATCACGGGAGGAGGCAGGAAGGTGAGCCGGAAGATATCTATCCATCCCAGCCCGTCTTTCCGGGTTGATGAGAGATAAGCAACAGCGGTATCGTTCGAGGTGGTATAGAACAGGTCGTCATCGGGGGTGTTAATGGGAAATCCCAGGTTACGTGCCTGTGACCATTGTCCGTTTATTCTTTCCGACATGAACACATCAAACCCGCCCATCGAGTTATGTCCTTTCGAACTGAAGTAGAGGGTATCGCCACCGGAGCTCACATGAACCCCTTCCTCATTGTATTCGGTATTGATTTCGGGGCCGAGGGGGACAGGCCGGGACCAATGGTCGTTCTTTCCCAGCACACTGTAAAAAATATCGGTACCACCCATGGATTCGCGTTCACTGGCTGAAACAAAAAACATTTCCTTCATATCGGCGGAAAGGCTGACGGTTGTTTCCCTGGAGCGGGAGTTGAACATACCCGGCATAGGGCTGGGAGCCTGCCATTTCCCTTTCCTGAACTCGCTCATATACAGGTCACCGTTCTTTTTCCTGCCATAATAGATGAGCAGTTGCTGGTCATCTTTTGAGAGGTGGAGGGCGGCCTCGTTACCGGAGGTATTCAGCGGTGCGCCAACCACTTCGGCGGTCTTCCACATGCCCCCTTCGTAATAGGAGACATAGATATCCTCATTAAACTTGTTATCCACCGGGTTGAGCCTCATGTTTCCCTTGAAGGGCCTGCGTGAAGTGAAATACATACGTGCAGAGCGTGACGACAACACGGAATTGTAATCGTCATAGGGTGAATTAATGGCTGCTCCCATGTTTTCAACCTGTACCCTGAGGGTATCCTTGATCAGTTCCATTCCTGCACGGCATTCAGCCATAAGTTTCTCCACCACCGGTCCCATCTTTTTCAATCCCTTTTCGGGCAGGGAGTCAAGGTATGCTTTGTAGGAATCGAGGGCTTCAGAAAAAAGCATATTATAATGAAAAGCCCTGCCCCGGTAGAACTGGATATCACCGGTAACGGCCGGATTGAATTCCCAGGCCATATCAAGGTACCGTTGTGCTTCCCATTTACGGTCGGAGAAGAGGTATGCTGTCCCGATCTTGTAGTTGAGAGAAGGGCAATAGGCGTTGAAACCGCTGGCTTTGGTATACTCTTCGAGGGCAAGAGGAATACTGCCCGGGCCTTCCCTGAAGTATCGATCTCCCAGTTTGATATGAGCCCAGGCTTCCCTGAACCCGGGATCATCCCTGAAGAAATCAGCTTTCCTGACCCGGATAAAGGGTTGTGAATAGGATGCCAGTGTCATGGCAAATACCACGGGCAGACACACAATGATGGTCCTTAAGTGTTTCATTTTATTTATATTATCTTTTGTCAATGCGATGAATGGTTATTCAGACAGTTCCATTTCGAATCAAGTCACTCATGTGATAGACCGGCCGGTTCTTACAATATTTATAGTTATCATTTACGTACGACCGGGTAAAAAGGTTATCATCCTCAATTTTGTTGTAAAAAATATATTATTTACTTTTATTCAGGAAATTCAGCCCACTTGTTTTTATTAACAATCAGGGATAAGTATTCACATTTCTGAGAGGGTTCATGGAAAAGAAACCGAAACACATAAAGCTGGAATACCTGGAGAGCATGACCGGGGGATCCACCGACATTGTAAAGGAGATGATTGATATATTCATTACGCAGATTCCCGAGATGGTGGAAGAGATGCATACATTATACCGGAATAAAGACTGGAAAGCTCTTGGTATGCTGGCACATAAGGCAAAGTCGTCGGTTTCCATCATGGGAATGGATGAGGTAGCTGAAGACCTGAAGAAGCTGGAGTATCTCACAAAAGATTTAAAGGAAATTGAATCGTATCGGGATTTTATTGATAAATTTGAAAGAGAATGTAGTGCGGCCATCACAGAACTGAAAGAAATCACTGCCAAACTAAAATAATTGTTCCCATGAGTGGCAACCTGCTTAAAAGCGAAAAAATCAACAATATTGACGTTGTGACGTTCGATAATGTAAAGAAATTCAATGCTTTGATCTCAGAGCCGGTGAAACAGGAACTTGCCGGGTATTTTTCCAAGCCCAACACCCGGCTGGTGCTGAACCTGGAAGGGATCAATTATATTGACAGTTCAGGATTTGGTGTGTTTCTTTCGGTGATGAAAACAGCCAATAACAATTACGGGTATTTCAAGATCTGCAACATTTCGACCGAAGTGATGGAACTGTTCAAACTCCTTCAGCTTCACAACATCTTTGAGATCTACGACGGTCTGGACGACTGCATAAAGAGCTTTCAGTGACTGACGCAACGGAGTGAGGCGCTCCGTTTTTCATTTATTTCTGAACACCAGCTTGCCACCGGCAATATCCACAACGATTTCCGCTTCCCTCTGTATTTCTCCCGCCAGCAGTTTTCTTGACAGTTCATTAAGGATTAAGCGTTGCATGGTTCTCTTGATGGGCCTGGCGCCGAACTGGGGATCATAGCCGGCATCGGTGAGCCAGTCCACCGCCTTTGAAGTGATATCGATATGTACCTGATTAGCGGTCAGCATATCCCGGATTTTTGAGAACTGGATGCGGACGATCATTTTTATCTCATCGATGGTCAAGGGCCGGAACATGATGATCTCATCGATCCTGTTGAGGAACTCGGGTCTGATGGTGCGTTTGAGCAGGTCGTACACGGCGTCGCGTATTTCCTCGAACAGCGCTTCGTCATCCGCACCCCGGGCATTCTCGAGTTTCTGCTGGATGATATGGGATCCCACATTCGAGGTCATAATGATAATGGTATTCTTGAAGTTGACAATACGTCCCTTGTTGTCGGTCAACCGACCGTCGTCGAGCACCTGGAGGAGGATATTGAAGACATCGGGATGTGCTTTTTCGATCTCATCGAGCAGGATAACGGAATAGGGTTTTCTTCTCACCGCCTCGGTGAGTTGTCCACCCTCCTCGTAACCCACGTAACCCGGGGGTGCACCTACGAGCCTTGAGACAGAGTGTCGTTCCTGGTATTCCGACATGTCGATCCGTGTCATCAAGTTCTCATTATTAAACAGGAATTCGGCCAGAGCTTTTGACAGCTCTGTTTTACCCACACCGGTAGTACCGAGGAAGATGAAAGAGCCGACGGGTTTCTTTGCATCCTGCAGTCCTGCCCTGCTTCTTCGTACTGCATCGGCCACCGCCCGGATGGCTTCCTCCTGTCCCACCACGCGTTTATGCAACTCATCCTCGAGGTGGAGCAGTTTTTCGCGTTCGCTCTGCATCATACGGCTTACGGGTATACCGGTCCACCGGGAAACGATTTCGGCGATATCTTCGGCTGACACTTCCTCCTTGATGAGCGCAGAATGTTTCTGTTTCCCGGCCAGTTCGGCCTTGAGTTTTTCCATGGCTGTTTCGGCCTCCCTGATCTTACCATACCTCAGTTCAGCCACTTTCCCGTAATTTCCTTCCCGTTCGGCCTTTTCCGCTTCAAAGCGGTAGCGTTCTATCGCCTCTTTCTGCTGTTGTATTTCCTGGATGATGAGCCGTTCTGCTTCCCACCGTGCGCGCAGTTCGTTTCTTTGCTCACCGAGCCGGCTAATATCTTCGCTCAAGGTCTGCAATTTTGCTTTATCATCTTCCCTCTTGATGGCCTCCCTTTCAATTTCCATCTGTTTGATGCGGCGTTCAATCTCATCGATCTCCTCCGGCAGCGAGTTCATCTCTATCCTCAACCTTGATGCTGCCTCATCGATCAGGTCGATCGCTTTATCGGGAAGGAACCGTTCGGTGATATATCGCTGAGAGAGTTCAACAGCGGCGATAATCGCCTCATCGCGTATCCTGACCTTGTGATGGTTTTCATACCTCTCCTTGAGTCCCCTCAGGATAGAAATGGCGCTGGCCATGTCCGGTTCGTCGACCATTACTGTTTGGAACCGTCGTTCGAGGGCTTTGTCTTTCTCAAAATATTTCTGGTACTCATTGAGGGTTGTGGCCCCAATGGCGCGGAGCTCTCCTCTGGCCAGGGCAGGTTTCAGGATATTGGCTGCATCCATTGCCCCTTCGGACTTGCCGGCTCCGACAAGGGTATGAATCTCGTCAATAAACAGGATAATCTCCCCTTCGGATGCAACTACCTCCCTGACCACGGACTTGAGCCTTTCCTCAAACTCCCCTTTGTATTTTGCTCCGGCGATAAGGGCGCCCATATCAAGTGAGTATACCCGTTTTGATTTCAGGTTTTCGGGCACGTCTCCTTTAATAATGCGATGAGCCAGTCCTTCAGCAATAGCGGTCTTTCCCACCCCGGGTTCGCCGATCAGGATGGGATTGTTTTTTGTTCTCCTCGACAGTATCTGTTGAATGCGCCGTATCTCCTCATCCCTACCGATGACAGGATCGAGCTTCCCCCTGGCTGCCTGGTCATTAAGGTTGTTAGCGAAACGGCCCAGAGCATTGAAGGTATCTTCTGCTGTCTCGCTGTCGGCATTTGCACCTTTACGGAGCGCTGCCATCGCTTCTCTCAGTGTTTTCACGTTAACACCTTCATCGTTCAGGAGCCGGGCTACCGGTTCATTACCAGCGGCAATACCCATCAGAAGGTATTCAACGGTAACAAATTGATCGCCGGATTCTGCCGAAAAACCTGCCGCTTTTTGCAGTGCCTTGTTTGAATCATCGGAAAGATATTGTTCACCCGGAGATACCCTGGGATAGCGCTGCATCAGTTCATCCAATCGTCTCGAGGTATCATTCAGTGAGACTTCCAATTTGCCGAAGAGGAAAGAGACGATGTTCCCGGCCACCTCCATAATTCCTTTCAGTATGTGACCGGGCTCCACTGCCTGGTGATTGAAGCCCGATGCAATGGTGAAAGCCAGTTGTATAGCCTCCCGCGTTTTTATGCTAAGATTACTATTGTTCATACGTTCTGTTGCTTGTACGACAGTACCTTCAAAACCACTGCCAGACGATTCAAAGGTGTATTTTAATGAAATTTTGTCGTACCGGGAGGAGAAACAGGGGCCAAAATGAC
>JAXDBV010000243.1:0-9305 GCA_034678415.1 Bacteroidales bacterium | reverse complement strand
CCCAGCGAAAGAAGTATATCTATGGCTACCCCTTCTCCATCCCTTAAAATACCCAGGAACAGATGTTCAGTACCAATATACAGGTTACCCAACCTGATGGCCTCTTCCTTGCTGTAACTCAGCACATCCTTGATCCGTTGAGAAAATTTTGCATCCATTTCCTGCGGTTTATTCCTGCATGTATATAACGTAACCTTTTAAAAAATGTTGATCCGGCAAGGGATTTTTTTTGTTAAAAATACACATCCAACCCTCATGAAAACTACGAAACTACCCGTCAATTATAAACACGGAAATGTTAATAATTATGAATAATACAGGACAGTTGTATTGCAATAAATCGCTATTTTCGTAGTTTCTTTTTACCGATACAAATGTAACGAAAAAAACATAAATAACAGGAATGCCAATAGTGAAATATGTCTGAAGTTGAGAAGATTGTAAAAATTAATATTGAAGAAGAGATGAAGTCGGCCTACATCGATTATTCGATGTCGGTCATTGTTGCTAGGGCGTTACCTGATGTGAGGGATGGCCTGAAGCCTGTTCATCGTCGCGTATTGTTTGGAATGTCTGACCTGGGGCTGGCTTCCAACCGTCCGTATAAGAAATCGGCAAGGATCGTGGGAGAGGTCTTGGGGAAATATCATCCTCACGGTGACTCTTCTGTTTACGAGGCCATGGTACGCATGGCCCAGGACTGGTCTTTGCGGTATCCGCTGATCGACGGCCAGGGTAATTTCGGCTCTATTGACGGCGACAGCCCTGCCGCCATGCGGTATACCGAAGCAAGGCTCAAGAAAATTGCCGAAGAGATGTTATCTGACCTGGATAAGGATACCGTTGATTTCCGGCTTAATTTCGATGACACCCTCCGCGAACCTACCGTCCTTCCCTCCCGTATTCCCAACCTGCTTGTCAATGGTGCCTCAGGCATCGCCGTGGGAATGGCTACCAATATGCCACCCCATAACCTGTCGGAAGTGGTCGACGGACTGATATCATTCATCGATAATCCCGAAATCACTATCGATGATATCCTGAAACATATCAAAGGCCCCGATTTCCCCACTGGGGGAATTATCTACGGATGGCAGGGTATCCGTGATGCCTGCGAAACGGGAAGAGGTAAGATCGTGGTCAGGGCAAAGGTCGAATTTGAAACAACACACAGCGGCCGCGACAGGATCGTCATTACCGAAATACCCTACCTGGTCAATAAAGCCGAACTGATCAGGAAAACCGCCGACCTGATCAATGAAAAAAAGATCGAAGGGATATCCTATATAAACGATGAGTCCGACAGAAAGGGAATGCGTATTGTCATTATCCTTAAAAAAGAAGCAACGGCAAATGTAGTGCTCAATAACCTCTATAAATATACTCAGCTACAAACCGCCTACAATGTAAACAATATCGCCCTGGTCGGTGGAAGACCCCGCATCCTCACCATGAAGCAACTGCTTCAGAATTTCATCAACCACCGGCATGACGTGGTGGTACGCCGCACACGGTTCGAGCTCGACCAGGCTAATAAACGCGCACATATACTGGAAGGACTGCTGATAGCCCTCGACCACCTCGATGAAGTGATCAGCCTCATCCGGGCATCAAAAACCGTGGACGATGCTCGCGAAGGCCTCATGAAAACCTTCGGACTGACCGAAATACAGGCAAAAGCCATCCTCGATATGAGGCTGCAACGACTGACCGGCCTCGAAAGAGATAAAATACGCCAGGAATATGACGACCTCATCAAACAGATCGAATACCTCAAACAGGTGCTCGAAAGCAAGGACCTGAGAATGAAAATCATCAAGGATGAGCTCCTGGAAATCAAGGCGAAATTTGGCGATGAACGACGTACCCAGATTGTACCCGATGCAAACGAGTTCAACCCGGAAGATTTCTATGAAAATGAAGATATGGTGATCACCATATCTCATATGAGCTACATCAAGAGAACATCGTTGAGCGAATTCAAACGGCAGGGCAGGGGCGGCATCGGCTCCAAAGGAAGCACCACAAGGGAAGAAGATTTCCTGGAACACCTCTATATCGCCTCCATGCACGATACCATGCTGTTCTTCACTCAGAATGGCAAATGCTACTGGCTGAAGGTATATGAGATCCCCGAGGGTACCAAACAGTCCAAGGGAAGAGCTATACAGAACCTGATCAGCATTGAACCTGAAGACAAGGTACAAGCGTATATCCGGGTGCAGAACCTACAGGACGGAGAATTTGTCAGGAATAATTATATCGTCCTTTGTACCCGCAACGGCATCATAAAGAAAACCTCCCTGGAGGCGTATTCACGTCCCAGGCAAAGCGGCATCTTCGCAATCAACGTGAAGGAGGGCGACAGCCTGATTGAAGCCAAGATGACCAATGGTAAGCATGAGATCATGATCGCCGTGCGATCGGGTCGCGCCATACGATTCCCCGAATCAAAGGTCAGACCCATGGGCCGGACAGCGGCCGGTGTGAGAGGTATCAAGCTCTCCGGACCATCCGACGAAGTCGTGGGAATGGTATGCGTGGAAAATAAAAACGAAGATATCCTCGTTGTATCTGAAAACGGATACGGCAAACGATCATCAATCGATAACTATCGCATAACCAACCGGGGAGGAAAAGGCGTTAAAACGATCAACATAACCCAAAAAACCGGAAAACTCGTTGCCCTGAAAGGAGTGAGCGATACCGATGACCTGATGATCATCACCAGGAACGGGGTGACCATCCGTCTGGCCGTGAATGAACTGAGGGTTATGGGAAGAGCCACACAGGGCGTGAGACTGATTAACCTCAGGGAGGGAGATGCCATCGCCGCCGTAGCTTACGTAGAAGTAAACGGAGAAGAACAGGAAGATGAAAATAACCATACCGAAGATTAAATTTTCTACCTTTTGGCAGGATATTTGAATAACATTATAAAAATTGTATTTTTGAAAAAATTAAAACTATTAAAAAGACTTGAGATGAAACGTTTATCAATTGTATTTCTTCTTATCGTAGCCATGACTGGATCATATGCCCAGAAGGGGAAAGTGACCAGCGCATTGAACTATATTACCATCAATAAGTACGAAGACGCTCTCAAAGCCATCGAAGCCGCTGAAAATCATGAAAAATCAACCGGGTGGTTCCGAACCTACTATGCCAAGGGGAGGGTGATGCAAGCCATTGCCGAGTCGGGTGACCAGGCCCTCATAGAAAAAGTCGGAAACCCCCTTAAACAGGCTTACGATAACTATATGAAAGCGATCGATATGGATCCCAAAAAGAAAATAGGACGGGAAATCGACCTGTATGTGGCTTCACTGACCAATGATTTTATCAACCAGGGAATTGAACACTTCAATACCAACAGTTACACGGAAGCCTATGAATCGTTCAAACATGCGGTAAAACTCGGAGAGATGCCCGTTTTCAAGGGAGCCATCGATACCAGCATCATCTATAATGCCGGACTGGCAGCGTATAACGGTAAGCTCTATGACGAGTCGATCCAGTATTTCGATAAGGTCGCTCTTATGGGGTACGAAGATGTGATGCCGTTTATACTGATTAAAAACGCATACCTCGCCAAGGGTGACTCCGCTATGGCCCTTCGGAAAATACAGGAGGGATTTGAGAAATATCCTGATAATCAGAATATTATGATTGAGCTCATCAACTTTTACCTCCTGAGCGGTAAGGACGATGAAGCCCTGAAGTACCTTGATCTGGCCATCGAAAGAGATCCGACGAACGGCTCTTTCTACTATGCACGCGGTGTTGTGTTTGATAGAAGAGGAATGTTTAATGAGGCCGTCGAACTCTACACAAAAGCACTGGAATTGAATCCCGATGATTTCAATACCAATTTCAATATGGGGGTGATCCAGTATAATAAAGGGGTTAAAATGGCCAATGACGCTAATGAGATCATGGACAATAACGAGTATCTCAAGGCAAAAGCGCTCGCCGATGAACAGTTTAAAAAAGCATTGCCGTACCTGGAAAAAGCAAACCAGATTGAACCTTCGGAAACATCTACCATGGAAACGCTGAAAACACTGTACTGGAGACTACAGATGACGACGGAATACGATGAAATTGTGAAAAAACTGGAAGATGTAAAAAAATAAAAGAATATTTGGAAAGGGGAGAACCATATTTGTTTTCCCCTTTATTTATAAATTCATTACTTAACATAATATTAATTATAGGACATTATTATACAAATTAAAAGATTGAACATCCAGATTTAGTGTTAATTCATATAAAGTACTTATTACTGAACCATGGCCTCACTGAAAAACCGCCATATCTCATCACATGCGTTGATATCCCTTGATGTTTTTCCTATCAGCCTTTCTCCCAGGTATTGTACTCCTCCCGGCCAGGTATGACCACCGTTCATGATTTCATACAAAACAACAGAGGTGCCATCTTCGCCATTTGTATAGCTAACCTTCTGTATGGTTGTACCGTCGGCCGGATCGGCATCCGGCATTGACACTGTTTCAGGATCCCGTTCACAGCCGTTCCTTTCAACCCACAGATTCACGGCATCGTACGTGGATAGTATCTTACCCCTGGTTTTCCTCAGCACTTTTACATACCCTCCGCTGAAAGGTACCAAAGGATCATTTATTCCGTTCATTATCAGTATATTAACAGGCCCTTCTCCCCTGCAGTTTGCTGCGAACTCCTCCCCTATTGTAGCTGCCACAACGGCTGCCCCCCTGATGAGTTGCGGAAGCTCACAGGCCAGCCGCATCGACATAAATCCTCCGTTTGAAATACCGGTGGTAAATATCCTGTCGGCCGCAATATTATGAGTATTGGACAGTTCGAAGATGATTTCCCTGATAAATCCCACATCATCGATATTCTCCCTGGTTGCCGTCGAATAATCTCCAACCCGTCCGTCGTTCCATCCTTTATCCACTCCCTGCGGATAGATCACAATAAATCCGCTATTATCGGCCAGGCGATGGAAACGGCTTTTTGTCAGGCGTACCATTCCCCTGGCTTTGCCTCCACCTCCGTGCAGGCAGAACAACACCGGCATAGGCCTGTTAAAATCCTCAGCAGGTAAGTATTTCAGATACTGCCGGTCCATTCCTCCATACTGCAGTACATGTGCTGTTAGCGTCCCGGTTCCCCTGTCCCCGGTCATACCCTGAAGAAGGAGAAACAGAATACTCCCTGTATATACCCATGCCTTCATTTGATTACGGCTGAAAATTATGATGGCATGTAAAGTATGACGACAGCCGGAGTAAAGATGCCGGTAAGGCATTGCTGTCTCTTTCATATGACGGATCATTGACTATGCCTGCAGAAATTCCGGCGGTACTGCCCGCAACCTGGCAATATCATTCACTCTCTCGCCAATCCTGAAGCCCATCGAGCAATTCACACGGCATGTGACGCATCCCTCACACGACCCTCCGGCAGGTAATGCCATACCAAGGGTTGCATGCGCCAATGCCAGGTCTTTGTATCCGTATGCGTACATATAACTCCGCATAATTGTCGGAATATCCAACCGGTTTGTACACTGGCTCAGGCATTGTTTGCACTGCCGGCAATATAATCCCGTAACATCTTGATTGCCAGATAGCTTTAAATCAATCCTTTCTTGCTCGGTAAGCTCCAGATCCTGCATCAGGGCAATATTTTGCTGTAACTGGTCGATCGTGCTCATACCGGATACGACGGTGGTGATATTCTTATTCTGCAAAGCCCACTTGATAGTTGCCCTGGAGTTGATCGGCTGTGTTCTTTCCTTGTCCCAGTAAGCTCCTGCCTGCGTTTTCATAGCTATCAGCCCCAGTCCTTTCGCACCGACATAATCCATGGCGCTCTGTAACTCCTCGTCATGTGCATTCTTAAAATTATATGCCACCATCGCTGCGTCGTACAATCCGGTATCGGCTGCTGCACGGATGGCTTCAGCAACGGAACTGTGGGTGGCAATACCGATGAAACGTGCCATCCCTTTTTTCTTCAGGTCTTCCATGGCTCTCAGCAACGGCTCAAAGAATACTGATTCACGCCTGGCAGCATATGGAAGGAGCATCAGGTCGACGTACTCCATGCCGAAACGCCTGAGGCTGTCCTCTGCCTTTTTGACCAGGTCATCGTAGGTCGACTCACCTGTGTATATTCCGGCTTTGTGGTCTACGCCCTTCGGCAATACCGCCGTTCCCACGAGGAATGTATCCCTCCCGAATTCCTTCACGGCATCCCCCAGCATTTTCTCATTGTTTCCTTCCCTGTAATACGTGGCGGTGAAGAAAAACTTCAACCCGGCGTCATAGGCTGCCCTTATGAACCCCGGATGTTGGCTACTGCCCGCACCCACACTGATAACAGGAATGGACAACCCGGTGTTGCCCAACACCCTGGATACCGGACGGGCGGATTGCCGAACAGTATCAGCCCTGAACTGTCCCGATGATATACCTGCCGGAAGAACCGATATACCGGCCATGCCGGCAATGCTCTTCCTGATGAAATCACGACGTGCCTGCTTTTTCATATGATTCGTTTTCAGAATTATTAAAGATACTAAAAATAAAAAAATTTCCCGGTTCCCGGGATGCAATCCGCAATTCACCTGTGCAAAAAACCGGGAAATTTTTATACTCCCCGCCTGTGAATTACGCGAAAAATAATGTAGGTTTACTCCCTCAGTTAACATAACCGTTTGATATATGTCACGTTTCACAGGAATCATTGGTATTGTTGTGCTGTTAGGCCTGGCATACCTCTGGTCGAATAACCGGAAGGCCATCAACCTGCGGGTGGTGACGGTGGGTATCCTTCTTCAGGTAGCACTGGCTGTGTTCATACTAAAGGTTCCTCTGGGACAGGATATTTTTTACTGGTTAGGCAGGGTGATCAACAAGCTCCTCGATTTTGCACAGGAAGGAGGTCTGTTCGTTTTTGGTGACCTTACGCGCATTTCCGAGATTCTGCCGAAAGGGATGGTCAGCACGGGAGTGTTTCTTTTTATTCTCATCCCTACCATCATCTTTGTCTGTGTGCTCGTGGCTATGGCATACCACATCGGTCTCATGCAATGGGTGGTTGGCCTCATTGCCCGCTTTGTGCACTGGGCGATGCGGGTTAGCGGTAGCGAGGCACTCTCTAACGTAGCAAGTGCCTTTGTTGGACAGGTGGAAGCACAGATCATGATACGTCCCTACCTTGCCGGGATGACCCGCTCGGAGCTGCTGGCCTCCATGACGGGCAGTATGGCCTGTATCGCCGGCGGAGTGATGGCTATTTACATCTCCATGGGCGTTCCCGCCGCCTACCTCCTGGCGGCCAGCCTCATGGCCGCACCCGGCGCCCTTGTCATCTCCAAAATCGTCTATCCCGAGACGGAAGAATCAGAAACAAAAGGTATTGTGAAGCTCGAAGTGAAAAAGGAACATGCCAACATCATGGATGCTATTGCCCACGGTGCCAGCGACGGGATGAAAGTCTCCGTTAATGTTATTGCTATGCTTATCGGCGTGATCGCCTTGATCGCCCTGATCGATGCCCTGCTCGGGTACTTCGGTATGTTCCTCGCCTGGACAGGGATATCCCTCGATACTATCGGATTGGACCTGGATCACCTGCGGTTAAAAGACATTTTCGGCGCCGTATTTTCTCTCTTTGCTATCGTTATGGGGGTGCCGGTGAACGAGGCTCATACTGTCGGCGCACTTATGGGAACAAAAATGGTGATCAATGAGTTCGTGGCATATACTGATCTGGCTCCGTTCATTGCTGCCGGAACGCTAAGCGCCAAATCCGTTATCATCGCCAGCTTTGCACTGTGCGGATTTGCCAATTTCAGCTCCGTGGCGATCCAGCTGGGAGGTATCGGGGCACTGGCACCATCGCGCAAAGCCGACCTGGCACGCCTGGGAATAAAGGCCATGATCTGCGGCACAATGGCTTCTTATATATCGGCATCCCTGGCCGGAATTTTATTATAACTGCCTGTTACCCTGTCGTATCCAGACTTCCATCCACAGGATAATCTTCAGTCATATTCCAGGCGGGCAATTCCCGCCGGTATGCCCTTCTCGCTGAAATAATCAAACCATCTTTTCTGATTCGGCCGTAACTGGTCGCCCGGCCCTTTCACTTCCAGCAACAGGTATCTCTTCTCCGCGGAAAACAATACCAGATCGGGAAATCCGGAAGAAAAATCCCTGAGACTGGTCGCCATCCGGTCGAAAATATCGGTCATATGACCGGATGGGATCCATTCCGTTGCCATCTTCACCTGTTCATAACTGAATTTTTTCCATGCCACAAGGTAATTAGCCGTATTGTACTTCTCCCTGTACCATTGCAACATCCTGTCTTTCCATGATGGATCGTCACGGATCTGCCGGATACGTTCTTCCAGCTGGTTAGCCCTTCTCACCCTGAAATCGGCGGTAAACAGATCGACAGGACCACGCTGGAAGGGATGGAAGAAAACGTGGGGAATCGGCATGAATATTATATCCCAGCATGCCAGGCCAAAAAGGCTCGTCCAGAGACTATTCTCTGAAAAATATCCGGTGAATCCGCTGTTTCTGTAGTATTCAAGAATGGTATCCTCCACTCTTTGCCCTTGCACAGCTGGCAACCTGATAATTGTTTCTTCATATTTCTTCCTTAACACCTTTCGTTTTTCCAGCCCTGTTTTCCTCTTCAGTTTCTCCAGGAACAGCTCCGCAAACTCCTTTTCCTCCCCGTGGACCGGGGCACGGATTATCTGGTGGATGACTTCCAGCGCCTGCGTGTCCCTGCCGAGCTTTTCGAGTATCCTTGCCATCCGTTCACGCGCAGGCAGCTGTGTGGACAATCGATAAAAACGGAGGGCAGCCTCCCACATCCTGTGTCTCTCACAGAATCTCCCAATCAAATTGTACCTTCTTTCTCTCTTCTGTTCCAGCACGGCAGGAAGATTCATGCGAACCAGTTCCTCCCCTGACTTTAATATCCTACCGGTATCATCGTTTAGGATGGCTTCCTGTAATGAGGCGGTGAACTCATCCAGCATAAGAATCCCGTCAACCACGTTGCGGTCACTGAACAGTCGATCGTCATCCGTGAGTAGATAAGGTTCATATCTCAGCACCCCTATATCCTCCATAATGAACTCTGACAAGCCCTGGCCGGTGTTCCCGAAGAAGAGGAGAAAAAATACCTTTATGATACCGGTATCCAAGGGAACCAGGAACATATACTTTGAAAACAACCGTTCATCCAGTCCGGTACTATACTCCCTGAGTGCCTGTTCAATCATCCCG
>JAXDBV010000242.1:0-15148 GCA_034678415.1 Bacteroidales bacterium | reverse complement strand
GGATCGTATCGGCCTCATCGACCAGGTCAAAATCATGGAAGCAGTAGAAGGGCACACCCAGCTTGGTGAAGAACTCAAAGGCCGCATCCATTTTGGCTTTCGCCCTGGACACCGGATCCCTCGGCTTATCCCACGGAAATTCCCTGGTATCCGGCCCAAAAGGATCTTTTCCTTTGCCGCAGAACGTGTGCCAGTATGCCACGGCAAAACGAAGGTGATCCTTAATTTTCTTGCCTGCCACCATCCTGTTCTCCTCATAAAACCTGAAGGCCAACGGATTCCTTGAATCCTTGCCTTCAAAAGTAATCTTCCCGATACCGGGAAAATATTCCTTGTTACCTGGTACGGTTTTCATAATTATTAAATTTAGTTGATGAGTTTTTTCAACATACTGATCCATTTATGGTATGCTTCCAGGTACTGATTCTTTTTCTCTTCATCGGGATGAATAGTTTCGACTATTTTCAATCCGTCAAAAGCCTGTGTAAAATCCTTATATATTCCGGCCCCTATTCCGGCAGCTCGGGCGGCACCCTGGGCACCGTCGGTATTATACAGTTCAATATCCGCTCCGGAGAGGGTAGCGAGCGTGGTATCAAACAAGGGACTCAGGAACATGTTGGCTTTACCGGCCCGTATGATGGAAGGGATTATCCCTGTGCCGCGCATGATATCCATACCGTAGATGAACGAGAACACGATACCTTCCTGGGCTGCCCTGAACAGGTGCTCTTTTGAATGAATGTTAAAATCGAGGTTAAGGATATGAGCGTGAATATTTGCGTTGGCGAAGATACGTTCAGCGCCGTTTCCAAAGGGGAGGATGGCCAGTCCGGCGGAGCCGACAGGGATCTTCCCTGCCATCCTGTTCATCTCCTCATAACTCACCCTTGAATCGCCGACCATCTTTTTCATCCATGAGTTTAATATTCCCGTCCCGTTGATGCAGAGAAGGACTCCTAACCTTGGATTTTCGCGGCTATGGTTTACATGAGCAAAGGTATTGACGCGGGAGAGGTTGTCGTAGCGTGTTTCGCTGCTCACCCCATAGACCACGCCCGATGTGCCGGCCGTGGCAGCGATCTCGCCTGGGTTGAGCACTTTCAGGGAGAAGGCATTATTGGGCTGGTCACCGGCCCTGTATGTCACCTTTGTCCCGGCTTTCAGTCCCAGGTAATCGGCGGCTTGACGGGTAAGCTTGCCCTGAACCGAAAAGACCGGCACCACATCCGGTATGAGTGCAGGATCGATACCATAATAATCAAGGAGGAATCCTGCCATCTGGTCATACCTGAAATCGTACAGTATGGCCTCCGACAATCCAGTGACGGTGGTGCATACTTCACCGGTGAGCCGGTAAGCAAGGTAATCGCCGGGTAACATGATCCTGTGAACCTTTTTATATATCTCCGGTTCGTTATCCTTCACCCATTTCAGCTTTGAAGCAGTAAAATTTCCCGGTGAGTTTAGCAGGCGGGTAAGGCACTCTTCATGTCCCAGCTCATCAAATGCCTTATTGCCCGTATCCACGGCCCGGGAATCGCACCATATGATGGAAGGCCTCAGTACCTTGTAGTGGCGATCAACCACCACCAGTCCGTGCATCTGGTAGGTCAATCCGATGGCTGTAATGTTACCCGGATCAATCATCGCATTTACCATGATATCCCGGATACAGTCCCGGGTATACTTATACCACAGTTCAGGATCCTGCTCTGCCCATCCAGTTTTATGTGCAATAATCTCCATCTCGGTCCTGGGATGAACCGCCGAAGCAATGAATTTCCCTGTTCCGGCATCGAGCAGAGACGCTTTTACGGATGAACTGCCAAGGTCAATACCCATTAAGTACATACGACAAATTTAACATCAGAGGTAAAGACAAATATAGTAAAATAGGTTCAGTTGGTAACCTGACTGGCGGGGGAAAGAAAAAGAATGGTCTCCTGCCGGTGACACTTGCTTTTCATCCGGAAATGCATTATCTTTCCTTTAATCTACAAACCCCCCATGTTATGAAAACAATCTTTTTCCAAGCGCTTTGTCCTGTCCTGGTGTCCGTTCTTCTTTATTCGTGTACCAGCAGTTCCACATCCCTTCTGATCGGCATTGATGATTACTCGTTTGCCCGCACGGGTGAGGATGGCCGGCCGGTTACCATTGATGATCCCGTATTTCAGAGAGGCGAAGATGTTCATCTGGTTCTTTTCAATGTCGGGCCCTTCAAGAAAGATGACGAAGGGCTCTGCCGGATCGATATGGATATGGAAATCACCGGTCCTGACGGTACAGTAGTCCTTGCTGCCAATAATCTGCTGGGCGAGAACGGCCACCTGACCCTTGAAAACAACCATGCTCCCACACCCTATGCCACGTTCAGCACCACGACAGACCTTACGCCCGGGAAATATAAATTCAAGGCCGTCATTTATGATAAGGTAGGAAGTGGCAAAGCCACACAAACCGCGACTTTCACACTTGAATAAAAAGCCGGGTCCATGCAGCCTTTGCTAAGACTGACGGTATTGCTGCTGATTCTGTCAGTGCCTTCCAATGTATTGTCACAGGGCAACCTGAATGGCATATGGAAATACACATTCCCCGGCGGTGAAATGACCATGCAGATCAACGCCACCACCATTGTGATAGATGGCGCTTCATATCCATTCAAGACTGAGAATAACACCCTGCAGGTATATGATGGTTATTCCTATACCGGTTACCCCTATAGCCTCCATGGCAACCAGCTTACCCTGGTTTTTCCGGATGGTAATACGATTCTTTTCACACGCGATTCACAGGGAGCAAAACAGGGGCCGCTCAGTATACCTCCGTCCGCTGAAAATTACGCGTCCACGTCGTCGCCATCCCTTACCGGCAAATGGATATACCGGAGCAGCGGGGGAGATGTGGAGCTGGAATTTGCATCGGGCAGCCAGCTTGTGTTTAACGGCCAGTCAACCTCCTACCAGCTGAAACAGGGGATCATACAGGCGATGGGCGATTATGGCTGGATAGATTACCCGTATACCATAACACAGGGCCAACTGGTCATTACTTTTCCCGACGGCACACAGGTACCCTTCACCAGGGCATCGACTCCTACTGTCAGCCAGGGCGACGGACGGCGGCCCTCCGGAAGTGGATCTGCATGGCAGCTTCAGGGATCCTACTGTTACTGGTCGGGATCATCGGGCAGCTACAGCAGCTATTCAAGAACAGAAAAAATAAGCTTCGACGGGAACGGCAACTTCATCTATGGCAGCGAGGGCAGCTTCAGCAGTGATGCAGGCCTGGCTTACTCCGGTGATCCAAATAAGGACAGGGGAACCTACCGGATAGAGTCAGGCATTGTCTACCTGAGGTTCCCGTCAGGTGAGACAATTACAGTAGAAATTGCCTTGCGGGAGAACGATGGGCGTATTACTGCGCTGAAATACCAGGGTAAGCTATATTCCCCTTCTCTCTGTGAATAATAATTGTTACCTTTCGGGAACCTTTTCCCGAACTATGATTAACGGTAATAGTATTATGACGGCGCTTCTGGTGTTTGTTCTGGCAATGAATCCCGGGTGCTCCAGTAAGTCAGTACACGAAAACCCGGGTTCCCTGGCGAGCCAGGACACCCTTCAGTGGGAGAAGCCGCGTTTCAGTGAACGGCAGAAGGAGCGTGAGCGCATGGTGGAGGAGGATATTGCGGGGTACCCCTACTATCCCATAAAGGATGAAGCGGTGCTTGAAGCCATGCGTCAGGTGCCCAGGCACAAGTTCATCCCGTCATACCAGCAGGCCAATGCCTATAAGAATTATCCCCTGTCTATCGGATACGGACAGACAATCTCTCAGCCTTTTATTGTTGCGCACATGACCCAGCTCCTGGAAATAAAACCCGGCGACAAGATTCTTGAAATTGGTACCGGCAGTGGTTACCAGGCCGCCGTACTTTCGGAGCTCACCCCCTATGTGTACAGCATTGAAATTGTGCCTGAACTGGGCGAAAAAGCGGCCAAGTTATTAAAGGAACTGGGATATAACACCATAAAGATACGTATCGGAGACGGGTATGACGGGTGGGAAGAATACGCACCGTTTGACGGTATCATTGTTACCTGTGCCCCATCCTCCATTCCTGAACCGCTGATACGGCAGCTCAAACCCGGCGGGAAAATTGTCATTCCCGTAGGTTCAGAATTCGGCGTGCAGAACCTCGTGGTGATTGAGAAGGATATGAAGGGGCGCATCAGGGAAAACATGCAATACCCGGTGAGGTTCGTTCCCATGACAGGTAAGGCACAGGACAGGAGTTGACCCCCTGCGGGCCGCTTTTCACACATGACGAAGAAACTGGTATGGATAGCAGCATTCAGCGCCGCCATGGGCTTCCTGGAAGCCATCGTGGTGGTATACCTTCGTGAACTATACTATCCAGCAGGATTCACGTTCCCACTGGTCACTATCCCTGACCGTATTTTTCTCACTGAAATACTCCGTGAATTCAGTACACTGGTTATGCTTCTCGCCATAGGATCCCTGGGCGGAACAACATTTTTCACTCGTTTCACGTGTTTTTTATACAGCTTTGGTGTATGGGATATCTTTTACTATGTCGCGCTCAAGCTGCTGCTCAACTGGCCTGATTCCTTTCTAACATGGGACATCCTTTTCCTCATTCCCGTGACCTGGATCGGTCCTGTGCTGGCTCCTATATTGTGCGCCCTCGCCATGATCGTTCTCCATCTGCTGGCCTCCCGTTTCCAGTACCTGGGATACCACCTTCATTATGATACCAGGGAGTGGGTGATGATGATTGTCGGTGCCATCCTGGTATATGTCAGTTTTACCATCGACTATACCCTGCTGGTAATGAAGTTTGGCACTCACGAGAAGACCGTTGGATCCCTGCCCCGGGATGCGTTTGTAAGAGCGGTAAGCCAATTTATACCCTCACGGTTTGCCTGGGAAATCTTCCTGCCGGGATTTATGCTTATCTGCGGCAGTATTGTATGTTATGCCCTGAGAAGGAAGAGGATGATTCCGGCGTAACATGATACAGGGAAGAAGGACAGTGATACTGTATACATCCCGGCAGCTGTCCGTAGGCCGTAAGACAGATGCCCTTCAGGATCAGTGATAGACTGGATGTCACACGATTTTCCGTGCGCTGTGTTAAATGAAATGATGCCTGTTGTTTTTTACCGGTCGTCAGCCGTTCATCGTTCCACTCGTGCGCTTGCTCCCCTGACCAGTTTTTCGACCTCCTGCAGGCTGGCCATGCTGGTGTCGCCCGGCGTGGTCATGGCGAGGGCGCCGTGGGCCGCACCATATTCAACCGCCTGCTTCGGATGCATTGCTTTGAGGAATCCATAGATCAGCCCGGAAGCAAAGCTGTCGCCTCCTCCCACCCTGTCGAAGATCTCCATGTTCTCACGGTGTGTTGCCTCGTGGAACTCTCCTCCTGCCCAGCAGATGGCTCCCCATGAGTTCACCGTTGCCGATATAACGGTTCTCAGGGTAGTAGCCACCACCCTGAATACCGGGTATTCCCTTGTCACGGCACCGATCATTTTTTTAAATCCCTCGGCCGGCAATGCGGTGATTTTCTCATCCAACCCCTCGACGGCAAACCCAAGGGCAGCGGTAAAGTCCTCCTCGTTACCGATCATCACATCCACCAGGGGGGCCAGGCTCCTGTTCACTTCCTGTGCCTTTACCTGTCCGCCGATGGCTTTCCACAGGGAAGGCCTGTAGTTCAGATCATAGGAAACGACCGTACCATATCTTCGGGCGGCCGTCATCGCCTCATGGATTACATCGGGTGTGGTATCGCTGAGGGCAGCAAAGATACCTCCTGTATGAAACCATCGAACACCCAGCTTACCAAAAATATAATCCCAGTCGATAGCGCCCCTTTTCAGCTGTGAGGCGGCCGTGTGACCCCGGTCGGACACTCCCAGGGCGCCTCTGATACCGAACCCCCTCTCGGTAAAGTTCAGCCCGTTCCGTACCATCCTTCCCACACCATCATAAGGTACCCATTGTAAAAGGCTCGTATCCACCCCTCCCTGCAGGATGAGATCTTCCACAAGGTGTCCCACATCGTTATCGGCAAGGGCAGTGACAATAGCGGTTCTCAGGCCGAAACATTTCCTCAGGCCACGGGCCACATTATATTCACCGCCACCTTCCCATACTCGGAACTCCCGGGCAGAACGTATGCGCCCTTCACCGGGATCGAGCCGCAGCATGACCTCACCAAGCGAAAGGCAGTCAAACCGGCAGTCGCCGGCATTCCTGATCGTTAATATATTATTCATGGCAGCATTGTGGTTTTTATTCTTAAATGTAATGGTTTTTTAGAATAGAAAACCGGCAGCAAACCACCCGTGCTGAGAAATTAATGAATTATATGAGAGATAATTCATTAATTTTTTTTATGATTCTTTCATTCTGTCAACACACTGAAACGGGAATATCATCCCGATGCAGCACCAGGAAATTCAGTTGTGACAATTGCTGGTGAATGAAACATATAGGTGTCGGCAACAAGAGTGAGATTTTATTGATAATCCATACAACCCGCTGATCATGAATGCCTGCAATTAACTAATGGGGCAGGCAGGTACCTGTCCCCGGAGGTTCTGATCTCTTCAGTAATAAACCGTCATGGAATCCTTTAGCGCCTCGAGTGTATTCTGGCTCCTAACCCCTCCGGATTTTCGCATGTCCACAAACATATCCTTCGTTTAGAGCAGCATCAGTAAGACTGTCTTTAACGAACCTTTGTTCTGTACCGATAATATCTTATATTTAAGATTCGTATTAATCATATAAGTTACCTGAAAAGAAAACTGTCATTTTCTGCAACTATCTAACGTACCCTATTTCATATAATTAAGAATCTTTATCTTCTTGTTATCTTTAGAATAAAAAATGAAGCCTGAAATCATCATTCACAATTCCGTCAGCATTGATGGTTCGTTAACAGGATTTATGCCTGACATGTCGCTGCATTACAGGATAGCAGGCGAGTATAGGCCGGAAGCCTCCCTGATCGGTTCTCAAACGATTATTACAGGGAATGAAATGTTCGGGAACGGCATACCGGAAGAGGTGCCTTCCGACTTTAAAGAGCCTCAGCGGGATAAGGGTCTGCCCTGGTGGGTTGTTGTTGATTCGCGGGGCAGGCTGAAAGGAATGTTGCATACCTGCCGGAGGCTGGAATATTGCCGAGATGTTATCGTACTGGTTTCCGAAAAGACGCCAGATGATTACATTGAGCATCTGAACGAGAGGAAATACAGATACATTATGGCAGGAAGAGAGAAGGTTGACCTGGCAGAGGCTCTTGAAATTCTCGGAAATGAGTACGGTATCTCAAGGATGATTACAGATACCGGCATGGAACTGATCACTGTCCTTTTAACCCACGGACTGGTAAGCGAGGTAAGCCTTCTCATCCATCCCCTGGTTATCGGAGGGAAGTGTTACTCTATGTTCTCCGGTCTTAAGGAATCCAAGTCATTTACACTCAAGAGATCGGAGTCGTATGAAAACGGTTGTATCTGGGCCGTCTATTCAGTGGAGAGGTGATGTACAAGAACATTAAGACTATGGCTGTGGAGGCAGCGATTCCCTTTATTACCGGCTGAGCTGCATATATTGTCATACCAGGTATCGGCTATTGGAAGGTGAACGATATGGATGTATGGTAACCGACAATGGGTAGGATAGCCTGAGCAGATCATCCGGAGGGTCTGATCGGATGTACCAACAATGACAGATACGATAAAGGAAAATGGACTCGTGTGAGGATTTTTTCTGCCACGGGTAAACATGGTCTGATTATTGACCGGTATATCCGCAGGCAGGAATACTGCTGATTTGTCAGTAAAAAGCGATATGCACATACGAGTGATCATAGAAAAAGATCAACAGGTATACGACCTGGTATCGAAGAAGAGGGTAAAGAATGCCCTTGAGGTGCTGAGTGAGATGGTGGTTATGTCGAAGCAGGCCGATTACCGGTCACAGATAGAGGATCTTCAGGAGACCTACGAGAACATGCTGAAGTACACCATTGAAGGGATACGTGACCCGGAAAGGCAGCGTATATATAACCATCTGTTACTTTCAATCCTGTTGCTTTCACAGGAGACAAGGGAGAATGTCCTTGCAGGGGAATCGGGGTGGCATACCTATTGGCTCAAGAAGGAGATCGAGAAGGAACAGCGTCTCACCGGGCACACTATTGTTGAGAAGATGGAAGATCTCAGTTTCAAGAAGGAGCTAGACCAGATACTCAAAGAGGATATGAGCCTTCACGAGGAGGCTTACAAGGCAAGAACGAAGAAACACAGGGAGTTACAGGAAAAGATCTTCCATCACCTCTGGCTTACCGACCGGTACCGTGACGCTGAAGCGGAACTGCTGACCACTATCCTCAACCGTGATCACTTCACCTGGTATGAACGGAGCATATTCACCAGTGCTGTCACCTTGTCACTGCTCAGGTTCTTCGATGAAAACAAGCTTTTCGCCCTGTTCACATTCCTGGAAACGGAGGAAGAGCAGGTATGGCAGCGTGCACTGGTAGGGCTTATCCTCGGACTATACCGGTATGACAAGTGGCTTCCCTTTCTGCCGAAGGTGGAAAAGCGCCTGGAGGCTCTCGCTGAGAGGAAAGGGATAAAGAAAGATGTTGAAATGATCATCCTGCAGATCATCCGTTCAAAAGACACGGAAAAGATATCGCAGAGGTTGCAGGAGGAGATCATTCCCGAAATGGCTAAGCTGAAGCCTAACCTGCAGGATAAGCTCGATCTGGATAATCTGGTCGCGGAAGATTTCCTGGAAGACAAGAATCCCAAGTGGGAGAAGGTGTTCGGGGAATCCGAAGGGTTTTACAGCAAAATGGAGGAATTTTCTAAGCTGCAACTGGAAGGGGCGGACGTGTTCATGTCGGCTTTTGCCATGCTCAAGCATTTCGATTTTTTCAGGGATATCAGCCATTGGTTCCTGCCTTTCTATCCTGAAAATGACCTGATTGATGAAGCCCTGAGCCAGGAAGATCCCTCGTTTGATAAACATGCTTTCATTGATGGGTTATACAACACCGGCTTCCTGTGCAATTCCGACAAGTATTCCTTCTGCCTTAACATCCGGCAGATGCCCCAGATGCAAAAGTCATTACTGCTGAAACTGTTTGCCGCAGAGATGGAAGGGATGAACGAGATGGCAGCCGATGAGGAGGTGATTGATACCAACAGGAGTTCCAGAACCTACTTCAGGCAATACATACAGGACCTGTACAGGTTTTTCAAGCTATTCCCGAACAAAAGGGAATTCCATGATATTTTCCGTGGTCGCCTTGACCTGTACCATTCCCATTTCTTCCGGAAACTAGTGGATGATCACACCATATCAAAGAATATTGCCGATTATTTCCTTGACAAGGATCATTACGAAGAGGCTCTGGAGATATACCTCAATCTTTATGAGAAAAAGATTAACGAGTCGGCCGAGATCATTGAGAAGATCGCTTTCTGTTTCCAGAAGCTCGGACGTTATAGCCAGGCACTGGACTATTACAGGAAAGCGGAGCTTTTTGATACGAACAAGCTATGGAGTCTGAAAAAGATCGGTACCTGTTACCGGTATCTCAAACAGCCCTCCGATGCTCTCACGTATTACCTGGAAGCGGAAAAGCTGGATCCCGACAACCTGTTTATCCAGACTTCCATCGGGCGGTGTTACCTCGATCTGGAGGATTATGAAAAAGCCCTTCAGCGGTATTTCAGGGTGGAATATCTTGATCCCGGGAACACCAAGGTGCTGCGTCCCATTGCCTGGTGTTACTTTGCCCAGGGGAACCTGAAGCAATCAGCAAAGTATTTCGAAAAGCTGTTTGAGACTCCCGTGACGAAATATGACTATATCAACCGGGGGCATGTGGAATGGTGCATGGGCAACAGGAAACAGGCTGTTGAATATTACAGGATGGCCATTCTCAAAGGGAAGATCAATATCAACGAGTTCGTGCAGATATACTGGGACGACAAGGAATACCTGACAATCAACGGGATGGATCCTGAGGAGCTGCCCATAATCCTGGATTATTTACAGTTTCAGCTGAAATAAGAATACTGTATTGTTTTGTCCTGTCGGCTCTTCGGGGTGTTTCCCCGCGATAAAAGAGCAATGAGTGTTTGCCCTTCAGTCATACTGGTAGTACCATGCTTCTCATGGATACCGTCCGGAGTTAATGATTCATCACTAATGACAGTACCACCGGCCTGGCCGGTATACTGGTCTCTTACCGGCCATTTGTTAAAGAATCCCGGGGTATCGCGCCTGTGGAATACAGGTCTTCACGGGTAAGGGCAGGTGACCGGTTTGTGCGAAGCCGTTCCAGCACGATCTTCCCCGTTTTCCTGGCTGATCGCCTGTTGGTGAAGGACCGGTTCCCCGGGATCACCGGGATGCAAGTCTGGCGGATATACAGGGTATTGTTCCTGTAGATATCATAACCCCATCCGTCCCCTGATTTCTCAATTTTCAGCTCATATAACCGTGTTCCCCGGCGATTGCCGGGACGGACAAACAGTACAAAAACGACAACCAGGAGAAGGACAGACAGGATGACAGTAGTCCTAGTCGTAGAGATTATGTTTTTCATCCGGATCGAAGCCCCACAGGTCATCAAAATAATAACTGCTGCTGCGGCCGGTAGTTATGTACCCGCGGTTACCTATCGCAAAAGCAACGGCTTCAATACGTTCCGTACCCTCGAACGCGGTCTTTAGCTTCCACAGGTCGGTAACCGGATTATATTCCCACACGGTGGAACCGGTGGTAGATTGACCGCCAGTGGCCAGATACCCTTTCCCACCAACGGAAAAGGCCACTTTGTTGATACCGATAATATTCAGGTACTCATCGTCATACTTTTCTTCCGACACGTTAGCGATGTCTCTCATCTTGGTCCAGGTATCCGTTTCGGGAGTGTATTCCCACATATCATCTTCATACACACCATTATCAACGCCTGTACACACGTAACCTTTACCGTTGATGACAAATCCAACTCCATCCCTCCGCTGGCTACCACCGATGCTTGTTTTTTGTGTCCATGTGTCATTGTCAGGGTTATATTCCCAGAAATCCTTCAGAAATTTCCCGTCATATCCTGCACCGATGTATACCTTATTATTTATAGCGAAGCAGATCGCACCATAGCGAGGGGTACCCTCAAAATCGCTTGTTTGAGTCCAGGCATTCTCCACAGGATCGTATTCATAAAAATCCTTCAGTCTGTTGATACCATCATACCCTGTACCCAGATACCCTTTGCTGTCGGTACCATATCCCACGGCGCCGTTTCTGGCAATTCCCGGCAAACTGGCTTTTTGGATCCATGTGTCACGTACGGCATCGTATTCCCAGAAATCGTTCAGCCTCTCCGATCCGTCATATCCCGTTCCCACATATCCTTTATCACCTATAGCGAACCCTACGGCATCACTTCTTGGAACACCTTCAAAATCTGATAGTTCAACCCAGTTGCCGATGAGATCTTCTTCATCATCATCCTTAAGACAGGCAACCACCACAAGGGAAAGAACAGTAGCAAGCAACAGCTTATTCAGTAAACTAATTACATTTTTTTTCATCATTGTTTAAAATTGATTCCTACTCACTTTTTTTTTACGGCTCGTCAACAAGCGAAATTACAATTAATACAGATCAATAAACCTGCACTATGGATGAAATATTTTTATATCCTGCCTTCAGGTATTAACAATCATTAATATTTCTTTTTGTAAGAAATGTCGCTAATATAGTTATTTTTGTCAAAACTAAACAGGGTACAAATGCTCTGTTTTTTTGGCTCCGGCGGATACGCCTGAGACCTGTAGGTTTAACTGAATGATGTCCGATATCGCTCATGGCAAGAAAGTGCAAGTTACGGAATGTTAACGTTTGGAGGGGCGGTTTTGGTATAATGACCGCCATGATCCTCCTGTTTTACTCCTGCAGCAAGGATAACGAGTTCACGATGGGAAACCGTTTTGTTGAATCGGATACACGCCTCAGCATGATTGACACCTTCACCGTGGCGCTTTCCACCGTGATCATCGACTCAGTCGTCACATCAGGAACCGGGGTGATACTGTCAGGATACTATGAAGATAGCATTTTCGGGAAAATTAAGGCAGAGAGCTATTTCAGCCTGGGATTACCCAACACCGATGTCATCCTGCCCACCGATGTATATGATTCGGCTGCGCTGGTTATGATTTACTCAGGATACCATTACGGTGACACCACTCAGGCAACCACCCTTCATTTACGCAGGCTGAGTGAACCGATAAAACTGAACGATAACGGGTATCTATACAACACCTCGGCGTTCAGCACCTATCCGGAATCCATTGGCAGTGTCTCTTTCCTTCCAAGGCCCGGGACAAGGGATTCAGTGCGGATACTCCTGGACAATGATATTGGATTGCTGATCCATAACACGCTCAAGATAAACACCGACCTGACCTCCGACGAATTCATTGCCAGCCACTTCAATGGTATCGTGGTCTCTCCCGATGACAGCCACAGTTCTTCCATTCTGGGCTATACGGCACATACCGACTCGCTGAAGCTGAGGATATACTGTCACCGCGAGGGTGCATCTCAATCCATGATCTGCCTGAATTTACCGTTATCAGGTATTTCAACCCAGTTCAACCGTATTGAACACGACTTTTCCCTCACGGATCTGGCGCCGGTGCAGCAACAGAAAACAGCCGTTCCCTCGGCACAGACGGGGAACAAATCATTTATCCTGGGTGGCATTAGTCTCGTGATGAAGGTACAATTCCCCACGCTGGGGGAGATCCTGATGCCCAGGGGAGCAATCCTGAAGGCAACCCTTGTTTTTAAACCTGAAAAAACGAGCTACAAGGGTGGTGAACTGATCAGTGACCTGTCCATTTATGAAACCGACAGGAACAACACCGTTGGAAACCAGTTAATCGGACTGGACGGAAAAGCGGTTTACTTCAACAGGGTGGTCGATGCCATCTACCATGAAGACTCCTATTTCAGTGTGGATGTCACTTATTTCCTGCTGGCCGAACTGTATGATTCTTACTATGACTCGACACACGGGCTGATGGTCACGGTTCCTCCGGCAAAGAACCGTACCACGTTCAGCAAACTTGTGGTGGATGCGGCCCGCACATCAGCCAAACTAAGGATATACTATCTGAACCTGTAATATCTCCCCTATGTACCGACAAGTGGTTTTGATGTTCATGGTATTTCTTCTGTTGTCCGGCAAGGGATTTTCCCAGGCGGGTTCATCTCCTTACACCCTCTTCGGGCTTGGCACGCTGGTCAGTGAAGGGACGTCACGCTCAATGGGCATGGGAGGAACGGGCCTCGCACTCCTGTCAAACACCTCCATCACCTGTATGAATCCTGCCTCCTACAACGGGATCGACAGCCTCAGGTTCATTTTCGATTTCGGACTGTATGGAAAATATTCCAATTATACCACCACCGACGAGAAGCAACACACCTTTGACGCCGCTTTCCGCTATCTCATGATCGGATTCCGTATAAACCGCTGGTGGGCCATGAGCGCCGGAATCATCCCTTTCAGCATTGTCGATTACAGGATCAGTACCCTGGCAACCGTTGAAGGTACTCTTACCTCCTATCAAAAATATTTCTCCGGTACGGGCGGCCTTACCAGAGCGTTTGTCGGAACGTCGGTCAGACCGTTCAGGAATCTTTTTCTTGGAATAAACGTTACCGATCTCTTCGGTTCAATCAAACACGAGGAATCGGCGGTGTTTGCCGACAAATCGCTCCTGGATTTCGATGTCATCAAGACGAGCCGGGTAAATAACCTCATGCTGGATTATGGACTGATCTATTCCCTCCCCCTGAAGGACTGGACCTGCAACCTGGGTATGGTGTTCAGCAGTAAACGAGATCTGACCACCGTGAACGAGATGACCTTTGTTTCCGACATTGATACTATTGAACTGGACGCATCCGGAATCGAGTATTTCGTTCCGGCAAAAATGGGACTGGGACTGATGATCAGCAAAAATAACCGGTTCACCGCAGGGTTCGATTATGAGCGTATGCTGTGGTCAGGCATGGATTTCGACAATCCATACCTGCGAAGCCGTGACTCAGAAAGGTATTCCTTCGGAATCGAATATGTGAAGCGGGGCAAATACTCCGATTACGGATACCAGTATTTCTTTCTCCGTCTAGGCGGCAGTTACCATAAAACCTATATGGTGATAAACAATACCCCTATAGATGCCAGAGCCATCACCATTGGCGCGGGATTACCTGTAAAAAGGACACTGAGCATGGTGGATGTGGCATTTGAGTTCGGTACCCATGGGACCACGCAGAGGGGTTTGTTCAGGGACCGGTACGCGATGCTTCACCTCAATCTCAACCTCCACGATATCTGGTTCCAGAAACGGAAATTTGACTGATCAGAACCGGGATTTATCCAATCACTAAAAAGGTTCGGGGTGAAAAGGGAACATCACGGGCAGGGCTGTATCCGGGTGATGAGAAGCTATTTTTCCCCCGCCAGCATCCATCGCGTATTCCATCCCATCATCCATAACCGGTGCCCATTCAGGGGTTTATCTGTCCCCCGCACCGGTCATCTCTGCTGCTGATGGTGTTTTCCCTCATCGCGGGGCTCACGGATTTTACCCGTTGACCTCAGCGGGGTTCCGCACACCTGTTAGTCGTAACAGATATTCCCCTACTTAGCGGGCGAATGCTGACATCCACATTAAAAGAACATTCCTCCCGGTATGGGATAATCCTGGGGTCCCCCATGGTATGTGGAATCGTTATGCCATCTGCTTTCTCCGGCAGGAGGATCCATCGCATCCCTGCCGGTGCTGTCATGCGGTTTCGGCGGTCGCGGGCCCCTGCGGTAAAACTCCTGGGGTTTCATGGAATCGTGTGGTACAGCCGGCCTCGAATCCTTGCGCATCCATGGCCTGGTGGTAAGCTTCTCTATCTGTTCCCTGGTCAGGTTCGGCTCCAGCTCCTGCCGGTACTGCTTCATCAGTTCGATGAACTGCTTCTGGTATTCCTTTCTCAGGTC
>JAXDBV010000241.1:0-16148 GCA_034678415.1 Bacteroidales bacterium | reverse complement strand
GACTTTCATCCATACCTGAGCGTGAAAACCTAAGTGTATCATTTCGGACATATAATATGCAGGCTACATTTGAAGCATCGCACCAGTAATCACCGGCATATTTTTTTAAGTTGTCAATAGGAAAAGATGTATATTTAATTGTTTCTGTATCAGGCGTCTTGTTGTTTTTGGCTAAATCAGGAATAAGTATATCCACCAACGAATTTACCTTCTGTTCTGGCTGTGATGATGAAAAATTTGTTAGGATAGCTATACAAATATTTTTATTTGGAAAAACACAGGCATAGGATCTAAACCCTCCCACACTACCCCCATGAAATAACCTTTTTTCACCCATGTAATCTGCAATATTTATCCCAAAAGCATAATTATTCTTCTTTCCATTGTTAAGAGTATCTACTGTTTGGAGTAGACCGAATGAGGATTTCCATTCTTCAGGTGGATTCGTGAAATTATTTAACCAGTATAGGATATCTTTTACAGTCGTATGGACATTACCAGAGCCAAAATAATTCCAATACTCGGTTGCACGAATAAAAGTATTGTTGTCAAATTTGTTGTAAGATGTGGCATTCCCCTTTCTTACTCTGACAGAAAGATCTTCGATGTAAGTGTTTGTTAATCCCAAAGGAGTGAAAACCTCTTTTTGCATATAATTAATGAAAGGCTCACCTGTGACAGATTCAATTATTTTTGCTAAAAGTATATAACCTGTATTGCTGTACATATATTCATCGCCGGGTACGAAATTTAAGTCTCTTTGGTCCTTCAATACTGTCATAAGGTCGCTGTTTGATCTAGGATCTTCATCCCGCCAACCGGCAATTGCCAGAAGACTGTGAATGTCTCTCAATCCACTAGTGTGGTGAAGCATATGACGGATAGTAATAACATGCCCGAAATCAGGTAATTCTGGAATGTACTTTCTAATATCATCATCAAAGGATAATTTGCTCTTCTGTTGGAGTCTGATGATCCCCATTGCCGTGAACTGCTTTGAAATTGACCCTATGTTGAATATTGTATTTTCGTTATTTGGGATATCATAATCCAGACTTGCCAAACCGAAACCTTTGACATAAATCAAATTGCCATTCAGCAGAATCCCAACGGCACCACCAGGTGAATTAAAATTATCCCAGTTTGCTACAAGACTGTCAATTTTGTTTATTTGAGTATTGGTCAGTTGTCCATTAATCAATAATATGGCAATGATATTTAACAAAATGGTCAATATGATTTTTCTATGTAACATGCGACTTGGATTTAAAGTGAGATTTTTATGAAGTTTGTTAGAGGTTATCAACTTTGTAAATTGTCTGATGGTTCGATTGTAACTTATCTAAAAGACAGAACTTTTTTATTAGGGTTGCAGATGCTTGCCCATAACTTTTGATGGTATGGTGTCGTGCGGGATTACGAAGCGAAAACCTATCAGTTTACATCGACCTTTTCTACGAGCCCACAACGCTCGCAAACCTCTGAAACCCGCACGCACTATACCATGTGTTGGTGTCAGTTATTTATTTTCAGATGCTGTCTTTAGTTCTTCCAGGTTTGTGACTATTCCTGAGTCAAGATTTTTTTGGAAATAGCCACTGAATAATCTTGGAAACACTCCTTGAAGGCTTTCTTCTACCTTCACAATTGTTTTGCTATCTTTTTCTTCGAATGTCCAATTGTGTATAGCACTAGCACCAAAGGTGGTACCTGTCCAACCAAACCTTGACGTTGGATTATCAGTATGAATCATTGATTTAAAAGAAAGCCCGCCAGCTTTCCAATTAAATTTTGTTCCTTCTTTAATTTCTCCCATAACCACTGTTTCTGAAACAGCCTTTTGCCATTTTGTCCAATTATTGATATCTGTAAGTATCTTCCATACTGTATCTATAGAAGCATCTATTACAATTTGATTTTTTGACTTTACAGGTGCATTTTCATTAATCGGTATATTCATTTTACCTGTATCTGGATTGCTTATATACTTATCAAATGTATGTATTTCATTGGCAAAAAGTGCTGTTATAATCACAAAAATTATTAGAAGTAAATAGAGCATTTTTCTCATCACTATCTATTTTAATAATTGTACAAAATGTGTATTTATTATCCCATTATGGCTGTAATAAGCACACTGCTTGTTGTGTTTATGCTCTGTCCCATTCGTAACCAAGTATACAAAAACCAGAATATTTTTCCTATACCACCTGCTTCATAAGCTTCTCCCAACCAAAGGATTAACAGATATTCATAATGAAACGGATCAGAATGCCGAGCGACCGACGGTTATGGGTTTTTGCTGCAGTCGTTTGATTACCGTCAGTCACAGACATATAAAACCCGGAAGACTTTCCCCGGGAGGCAGGTTATGGCTGTCGGGAGATTGCTGTTGCAGGCGGTTACCGGCACAGATAGTTTCCGATATGCGGAACAAGGTTGCCTTGTTTCAGCGCAGGTAAGATCCCTATCTATCCCGTAGGGTTGATTTTTGTGTACTGGGAAAAACCGGTTTTCAACCGGTTCACGCATACCGGATAAGATCCGGCTGCGAGCAAGCAAGCCCTGACAAGCATGAACAGATATCCGGTTCCTGCCTTGATCCTGTTTACAGGTATAAGAACTGCCTTTTATTTATACCCGTTGCTGTGTATATCTTTCACAGCCCTTCCCGAGGGATCGGACATCAGGGCAAACGACTTGTCCCATGCCAGTGCAGCGCCAGTGCTGCAGGCTACAGAGGGAACGGAGGGTACACATTCAGCCGCAGAATCGATCGGGAAAAACTCGCTGAATATCGAACGGTAAAAATATTCTTCCTTCGTTTTGGGTGTGTTGACCGGGAATCGGAATCCCGCGTTCTGTAACTGTTCATCAGATACTTCTTTGCCGGCAAGGCTTCTTAATGTGTCGATCCAGCTGTATCCCACCCCGTCAGAGAATTGTTCTTTCTGCCTCCAGACAATGTCGTCGGGAAGATAACCGGCAAATGCCTTACGAAGGATATATTTTTCCATTTTTCCTCCGGTGGTCATCTTATCCGCCGGGTTCAGGCGCATGGCCACATCGATAAACTCCTTGTCGAGGAAGGGCACACGTCCTTCCACTCCCCAGGCAGCCAGTGACTTATTGGCTCTCAGGCAGTCATAAAGGTGCAGGTCGGATATTTTTCTTACCGTTTCTTCATGGAACGACTGCGGGTCGGGTGCTTTATGGAAATAGAGGTATCCTCCGAAGATCTCATCGGAGCCTTCGCCTGTCAGCACCATCTTCACCCCCATGGACTTGATCACACGGGCCAGCAGGAACATGGGGGTGGATGCTCTGACCGTCGTCACATCATAGGATTCAATATGGTAGATCACATTCCTGAGTGCATCCAGGCCTTCCTCGATGGTATAGCTTACTTCATGATGTATGGTACCGATATACCCGGCCGCCCTGCGGGCTGCCGCCAGATCGGGCGACTCCCTGAGCCCGATGGCGAAGGAATGCAGCTGTGGCCACCAGGCTTCCTTTGTGTCGTTGGTTTCGATCCTGCGCCCTGCGAATTTCTTCGCTACCGCGGAAATGATGGAAGAATCCAGCCCACCCGACAATAATACCCCGTAAGGAACATCCGTCATTAGCTGCCTGTGCACAGCATCTTCGAGCGATTGCCTCAGCATGGATATATCGCTGACATTATCCTTCACCGAAGAATAATCCATCCAGTCGCGTTCATACCACCTTTTCATCCCGGCCTCTTTGCTGTATAAATAGTGTCCCGGGGGAAACTCCCGTATCTTGTTGCAGGTTCCTGCCAGGGCTTTCATCTCCGAAGCAACATAAAAATTCCCCCACTGATCCCATCCCATGTACAAGGGATTGATGCCAATATGGTCGCGTGCAACCAGGTATGCATCCTTCTCCACGTCATACAGGGCAAAGGCAAAGATCCCGCTGAGGTCCTCAAGAAAACCGACGCCTTTCTCACGGTAGAGGGCCAGGATCACCTCACAGTCGGACCCCGTCTGAAAATCATACTTATCCTTTAACGATTCTCTTATCTGCTGATGATTATATATTTCACCGTTTACCGAAAGGACCAGTTTTTTGTCGCCACTGTATAACGGTTGTCTCCCCGAAGCAGGATCAACAATCGATAACCGTTCGTGTGCAAGGATAGCCCTGTCACAGGTATATATCCCCGACCAGTCGGGGCCCCGGTGATATATTTTCCTGGACATCTGTAACGCTTTCTGCCGTAATTCGTTACGATCGGACTTGAGATCAAATATTCCCACGATTCCGCACATATCCTGTTTATTCGATTAAGCCACGAAGATAATATTCTTTGCGATTTGTTAATTCAGTAAATGCTGTGATTTATTGCCTTACCTCTGTTGTCCTGTCAAAACGAATGACATTGAGGCATCAGATGGACAATCCTTCTATGGATTTGCGTTCATTACAAGATACATGGACATTGATGGGTGGATTCTCCAGATTGCCATAATCCCCTGGGAAGCGTCCTGAAACGCTTTTCAACAGAAATCCACGGTCAGGCCTCTTCAAAGGATTCCCCGGAAAAAAGGAATCCGTTCCGACGGAGGCAATGCGCTGACCCATGCCGCACCTGCCAAAATATGCCCGGAAATCTATATAATATGTAGTATATTCGTATCCATAAAACGGTTATACATCCGTGTATGGATACCCGCAACCAGTATTCCGTTGGTCTATTTACGGATTCGTATCCCCCCATTGCCGATGGAGTGGCCTTTGTAGTGAGGAATTATGCGTTATGGCTCACCCGTAAATCGTGGAACAGTCATGTGCTTACCCCGTCATTTCCGTCCACCGGCCACGTGGACGACCCCGGTGTGCTGCGGTATGCCTCCGTACCGCTCCTCGTGCGAAAACCTTACCGTTTGGGGCTTCCCGGCCTCGATCCCGGTTTCAGGAGACGGCTGTCCCTGCTGCAGTTCGACCTGGTTCATGCCCACAGCCCATTTGGTTGTGCAGCCCTCGCCCTGAAGATGGCCAAGAAACAACATATACCTTCCGTCATCACTTTTCACTCCAAATATTACGATGATTTCCTGGCAGCCACGGGAAGCAGGAGGATAGCCGAACGGGTAACAGCCTATATCATCCGCGTTTTTAACCGTTTCGATCATGTGTGGGCGGTGAATGCACGCACCGCCGATACCCTCCGTAGCTACGGATTTAAAAAAGAGATCGATGTGGTGCTCCTGGGCTCCGACATGACCCCTCCGGAAGAAAACGACAGATCGAGACAACGCATGGATGAGAGATACCACCTGCAGGGTATCTACCCGGTGTTCCTTTTCGTGGGGCAGCATATATGGCAGAAGAATGTAAAAATGCTTCTCGACGTGCTGGAGCATCTCAGAAAGGAGGGCATCGGCTATAGGATGCTGTTCGTGGGGGCCGGGGGTGCGGCCGACGAACTGAAGAGAATATCGAACCGGAAAAGGCTGGACGATTCCGTGCAGTTCCTGGGGCCGGTTCATGACAGGACACTGTTACGCGACATCTATGCCCGGGCTGATCTGCTCCTCTTTCCGTCCCTGTATGATAATGCGCCGCTGGTCATCCAGGAAGCCGCCTCCGTGCACTGTCCGGCGCTTATGCTGAATAACTCCAACGCGGCAGAAGGGATCACCGACGGGTTCAACGGGTTCCTGGCGGAGAATAATACCGAAAGTATCGCCCGCAGGATCATTGCGGCTATCGCCGACAGGAAGGGTTTAATGGAGGCCGGCCATAACGCTTACCATACCCTGTACCGGTCATGGGATACGGTGATTGAAGCGGTAAAAGAAAAATATGAGGGGTATATCCGGTCATACCGGGCACGGCAATGAATACCCGCAACCCTTCCGGCGTCGCTTACAAGTACTCCATGATCCTCCCCGAAATCTGGAGCAATGATACCTCAGCCAGCTTGGTGGCATATTGAACGGCGAGCAGTCGTTCCTCGGCATCGAGCAGGCTTTTCTGAACCTCCCGCAGTTCAAGACCCGACAGGTTGCCCAGTTTGTACCTCTCCAGCGCTATTTCGAGGTTTTCCCTTGCTGTGGCCAGGTTCTGGTTCTCCAGCTTCAGCAAGCGTAGATTGTTACTGTAAGCATAATAAATGGTAATCAGGTCGGCCAGCACTTCTTTTTCCACCTGCCGGTATTGGTACAGTTTATTTTCCACATCGATGAGGGCATTCCTTCTTTCCCTCTTTCTGTTGAATCCGTCAAACAGGTCGACACCCATGGTAAGGCCGTAGTTCAGCCCGTTGCTCCGCCGGTCCCTGACCGATCCTGTCTCATAGCTGTTAAAAGAATAGCTGTAGCCTGAGGAGAAGTTCAGGTAGGGGTATGTTCGCGAGGCGATGATTTTATAATCGTATTCCGAAACCGTTCTGTTCCTGCCGGCAATAAGAAGGCTTGTGTTTGTCTTCAGCGTCTGGATCAGTAGCGAATCATAGATCAGGCTGGTATTCAGGGATATGACGGTATCTTTCAAAACGAGGAACTGATCCAGGTTGTCTGCGGCCATCAGCTCATTCAGTCTGACCTGTGCGGTTTTCAGCACCTCGCTCTGCTTCGCGCACCTCGAGCTGTCGGAGTTCAGGTATACCATTGACTGCAGCAACTGGAGCTTTGACGACGAGCCGAGCAGGTACCGTTCCTCATCAATCCTGACCCTCTCCCTGGAAAGGGACACGGCATACCTCAGGTTCTTGAATAGCTGCAGCTGCTGCACATAATAATAATATTCGGAAACAATGTCTGCCACCAGGTTCTCAAGGGACATGCGCGTATTCAGTTCACCAATAGCTTTGAGTTCATTCAGTTTTTTATAGGTGGTTCGTGCGCTGAATCCCTGGAAGAGGGTCCATCCGAGGTCGACCGAGGCATCGCCCGATGTGTTATATATCCCCGCGGCACTTTCCTCCTCCCCTCCGGTGAGTGTCTGCTCCGTGTTGGTCAGGGTACCGCCGTAACGGCTGTTCAGGCCGAGGGTCGGCAGTAACCCGGCATTACCCGGGGTAAAGTTGTTATCGGAAACCGTTTCCTGGTTGCGGGCGATAAGAATGGAATAATTCCTTTCCAGACCTGTGGTAATACAACGACTGAGATCATACACCTCCTGGGAAAACAGGTTTTGACAAGTGGTGAAAACGATCAATGCATGGATGATTTTGTTCATGCCTGTACTTCGGTTTGTGATTGTTTCGTTTCACTTGAAATCAGCAGGTATATAGCCGGTACGATGTACAGGGTGAGGAAGGTTGAGAAGATAAGGCCTCCGACGACTGCCACGCCCATCGCCACGCGGCTCTGTGCTCCCTCTCCCAGTCCGAGAGCCAGGGGGAGCACACCCAGGATGGTGGAGAGGCTGGTCATCAGTATGGGCCTGAAACGGGCCGCAGCCGAATACCGTATCGCCTCAGCCTTCATCAACCCGGCATTCTTGCGCTGGTTGGCAAATTCAACGATGAGGATCCCGTTCTTTGACACTAGTCCCACCAACATGATGATACCGATCTGGCTGAAGATGTTCATGGTGATGTTGAAGTACCACATGCAGATGAGGGCACCGGTCAGCGCCAGGGGCACCGACATCATGATTATCACCGGGTCTTTGAAGCTCTCAAATTGTGCGGAGAGCACAAGGAATATAAGCACCAGGGCCAGGAGGAATGCGAACATAAGGCTTGATGAGCTCTCCCTGAAATCTTTTGAATCGCCCGCCAGGGCTGTCCTGAATGTATCATCCAGCACCTTATCGGCGATCTTATCCATCTCTTCGAGCCCTTCACTGATGGTTTTCCCTTCTGCCAGCCCTGCAGATATGGTGGCCGCCACAAAACGGTTATACCTGTATAGCTGTGGAGGGGCGGTCTCTTCCCTGAGGGTGACCAGGTTGTCAAACTGCACCATATGACCCTGGTTGTTCCTTACATAGAGCGATTTAAGGTCAAGCGGTTTATTCCTGTCGCCGCGTTCCAACTCTCCCAGTATCTGGTATTGCTTGCCGTTCATGAAGAAATAGCCAAAACGCTGGCCGCTGAGCGCCAGCTGAAGGGTCTGCCCCAGGTTCTGGGTGGAAACACCCAACAGGTTAGCCTTGTCACGGTTGATGATAATCTGCAACTCAGGCTTTGTGAATTTCAGGTTCACATCGGGCGTCTCGAATACAGGATTGCTCTGCACCTCGGACATGAATGTAGGGAGTATCTCACGCAGCTTGTTGATACTGGTTGCCTGCAGCACATACTGGATGGGCTGCCCCGACCGGCGGCTGCCGAAGGTTGACTGCTGGATCACGCTCGCCCGCGCCTTGGTTTTTTTCCTCAGAACAGCCGATATCTGGTTTGCTATCTCCTGCTGTGACCGTTTTCTCTCATCAGGCTTGACCAGCACCAGCCTGACATTCGCAAAACCTCCCCTCACCATGGTGGTGATGTTCTTTTTCTCCGGCACGAGCGTTTCCACTGTCCGGCCTACATCCTCAATATAATCCAGAGTGTATTCATAGGTAGCCCCCTCCGGAGTGGTCGCACTGATGCTGATCTGTGACCGGTCTTCCAGGGGTGCCATCTCCGCGGGTATGGTGTTCCATAATAATACAATAAGACCACCCGCAATAACCAGGATGATCAGGGCTACATACTTGTGTCTCAGGAACGAGTCAAGAGAGTTTTTATAGGCAGCGTTCAGGTTGACAAAGAACTTTTCCGTCACCTTGTGTATCCAGCCATGCTTCGGATTAGCTTTTAACAGCTTGGTGGAGATCATCGGTGTGAAGGTGAGGGCAACGAAGGCCGAGATGGCCACGGCCCCCGCAATCACGATACTGAACTCACGGAAGAGCCGCCCGGTCATGCCCTGGAGAAAAACGATGGGGAAGAATACGGCAATAAGGGTAATGGTGGTGGAGATGATGGCAAAAAAGATCTCCTGTGAGCCCTTGAGGCCCGCCTCCAGCGGTGTCATACCTCTCTCTATCTTGACATAGATGTTCTCCATCATGACGATGGCGTCATCCACCACCAGCCCGATGGACAGGACGATGGCCAGGAGGGTCAGCACATTGATGCTGAAGCCCGCCACATACATGATAAAAAATGAACCGATCAGGGATACCGGTATGACAATTATGGGGATCAGGGTGGTACGCCAGTTACGGAGAAAGAAGAAAATAATAACCACGACAAGGCAGAAAGCGATAAAAATAGTGTCTCTCACTTCCCTGATGGAAGAACGTATGTACTCGGTGTTGTCAAATCCCACGTCAACAATCACATCATCGGGCAGGTCCTTCTTGATGTATTCTATTCTCCTGTATACCTCATCAACAATATCAATATGGTTTGCACCTGGCTGCGGGATGATCACGGTACCTACCATGGGTACTCCGTTGAGTTTCATGATGCCCCTGATATCTTCCGGGCCCAGCTCGGCACGGCCGATATCGCTGATTCTGACCACCTGGTCGCCCGATTTCTTGATAATAAGATTATTGAATTCGGCCGGAGTGGTCATCAGTCCCAGAGTACGTATGGTAAGCTCGGTGGTGTTCCCTTCAATGCTACCGGAGGGGAGTTCAATGTTTTCCTGGGTGATGGCATTTCTCACGTCCAGGGGTGTCATACCGTAGCCGGCCA
Source organism: Bacteroidales bacterium (assembly GCA_034678415.1). Classification (GTDB taxonomy): domain Bacteria; phylum Bacteroidota; class Bacteroidia; order Bacteroidales; family VadinHA17; genus JAXDBV01. The sequence goes on along the minus strand of JAXDBV010000241.1, from coordinate 6,475 downwards.
GCTTGGCGGGATCAAGCCACAGGCGCATGGCATAGCGCTTTTCCCCCCAAATCTGCACGGCGCTAACCCCGGTGATGGTCTGCAATTGTTCCTTGAACGTCAGTTCGGCAATTTCCGACAGCTCAAGAAGGGTTCGTTTATCGCTTCTCACCACCACGAACATGATGGGGTTGGCATCGGCATCCATCTTTGTCACCACCGGGGGGTCTACATCGCGCGGAAGCATTCTCTGAGCCTGCGATACTTTGTCCCTGACATCGTTGGCCGCCGTTTCCAGGTCAACGCTCAGCTCAAACTCCACCGAGATTCGGCTGCCTCCCTGACGGCTCATGCTGGTCAGGGAGCGTATGCCCGGTATACCGTTGATCGACTGCTCCAGAGGTTCGGTGATCTGGGTCTCAATAACATCGGAATTTGCACCCGGGTAAGAGGTGCTTACCGAAATGATCGGTGGATCCACACTGGGAAACTCCCTGATGCCAAGGTACGTCACACCGATCAGCCCGAAGATGACGATCACGATCGAGAAGACCGTCGCCAGGACAGGACGATTTATACTTATGGATGATAAACTCATAACATCATTTACTCGTTAACCAGCAATGGACTCGCGTCAGACACAGGCCTGTGCCCGGGGAGCCTCCCGTAACCCACAATATGATACCCGTAGCCTGCATTTCATTACCGGATGTATCGTATTTTCCGTTCTCCATCAAATGCTTATTGATTATTAACAATCAGTGTATCAAGTACCACGGGCATGCCAACTCTCAGCTGCAGTATACCCGAAGTCAGCAGGGTATCCCCAAACTTGAGCCCCTCAACAATCTGGATCTGTGCTTCGGTTCGTAATCCGATAGATACTCTTACCGGCTCTGCTTTCCCCGACCGGTATACAAACACCTTCTCCCCTTCCATCTCAGGGATGAGAGCTTCTGTGGGTATCGCAATGGCATTATCAATCCGTGACAGCAACAGGGTGATGCTGGTGAATCTCCCGGGTTTCAATTCCTCATTGCGGTTAGGATATAACGCCCTCACCACCACGGTGCGTGTATTGATATCTATCTTTGGGTCAATGGCATATACAGATGCCCTGAACACCTCTTGCTTGCCTTCAATTTTAAATTCGATGGGAAATCCCGGTTTGAGCTGTCCGGCATACTTTTCGGGTATGGCAAATTCAATTTTGAGGGGTTTCACCTTCACCAGTCTGACAATCCTTGTTGAAGGAGTGGCATAGCTTCCTTCGCTGAGCATCCGTAATCCTATGATACCGTCGAAGGGGGCTCTTAATTCCGTTTCGGCGATCCGTGCCTGGATTAGCTGGATATCGGCTTCCAGTGCCTGCAGTTCGGTAGCTACCTGGTCGTAGCTCTCCCGGCTTATGGCATCCTTCTCAAGGAGGCTTCGCTGCCGGAACTCCACTTCCCTCGACAACTTCTCCTGTGCCTGAAGCTTGAGAAGCTGCGCCTGCAATGGCTTGTCATTGATCTTGGCCAGAAGGTCTCCCTTTTTTACCCTTGTCCCCTCGGTAAAATAGATCCCCACTATTTTGCCTGATGTCTCAAACGACAGGTCTACCTCCTCATCGGGCAACAGGGTGCCTGAGCTGTAGATAAGCTCATTCAGCTGAGTGGGAACTATCAGGAAACCGTTCACATTCAAGGCTTGTGGCCCCCCCGGCCGGGTCATCGCCATTGCCCTGTCCTGACCCCCGTTCCCTGATTTTAACAGGGGTAACACCTTGGGATAAAAGATAATCACTGCCATCACAAGTATGAGAGATACCGTTATCAGGATCCTGTTTCTCTTTTTCATCCTTATTGCATTTGTATTGTTGGTGGAAAGGATGGTCTCAGCCTAAACCCTGGAAAGCATATAAACAAGTAGTGCGTGACATTGTTTCCGGTCAATACTATAATTAATATTGACAATCTTCGTTGCCATTCTATTCCCGTATGAGCAGGTAAAAACCATAATTTTAAAAAATATTGCCCAAAGATAAAGATTCCTTTAATCCTGATACCCATAAAACAACCATTTCCACCATCTAAGTGTAACTTTCTATAATATTACACGTAAAATATTATTATCTAACCAATTACTATTATGATGAAAACTTTTTTGAGGATTTCTCACCTCCTCGTCGCTTTTCTTTTCCTTCTCGCTGCCAGTGGCTGCGAGAAATTAAGCGATAAGGAACTGTTAACCGATCATACCTGGAAGTGGAATAAACTTACCACAAGTTCCACCAATGAAACCGTACTTGCTGGGATTGCACTGGCTAATGCCCTGATGAGCGGCACAACGATGAAGTTTGATGATGACGGGACATACGTCATGACCTCACCGCTGGCCCCGGATGATCCTGAAACAGGAACATGGAAACTACTGGATGATGGTGAAACATTGTCGCTTGACAATGAGCCGATGTCGGTGGTAACCCTGGATAAAGAAGCGCTTGTTTTGGAGTCTGAAGAAGAAACTCAGGAGGCAGGCTCCTATACGGTAACGATGCACTGGAAAAAGTAGGTTCCTTTCATTATTTTCAACATTTTTTTGGTTACACCGGATAATATCCCGTGAGAGGGGGAGTATTTTATACCATGAAAGCAGGTATCTTTAAAAGACAACCTGCTTTTTTCTTTCCGCAGTTTCAGCCACCTTGCCGACCGTGAATACCGGCAGGCTTCCGCGGCAACGTTCCCGCGTTCTGCAGGTAACGTGATTCCTGTGATTATCCGGTCATCGGCCTGATCAATGAAGCCGGGCTACCATCGGGGAAGGACGGAGCATGGTGCCCCGGAACGCGAATTCCTGCCAATGGGGCTTACGTCATAAGGGTTTTCTTCATACCTTTGAAACCGGCTTTCCCCGCTTAGCCAGATAAGCAGGAATACAGCAGTGTGTCATCGTATGCAAACCTGAATAAACACCGGATGCCCATGGATATTCTGCCTCTCCTCAGGAAAATACACCGGATCAACAGTACTGTATTCACCCTTATTTTTCTTTTCATTTCCGTAACCGGGATTCTCCTGGGGTGGAAGAAGCATAGTGGTGGACTGATCCAGGCGAGGACATATGAAGGGACCTCAGCCGATCTTAAGGACTGGCTTCCGCTGGATAGTCTCTACCGGGTAGCCTGCCATGTGCTACACGATTCCATCTCGCCGGATATGTCGCCCGAGCTTGAACGGATCGATATCAGGAAAGACAAGGGGGTGGTGAAGTTCATTTTTACTGACCATTACATTGGCCTGCAGGTTGACGGCGCCACCGCCCGCCTGTTGCATATTGAAAAAAGAAGATCGGACCTGATAGAGAACATACACGACGGTTCCATCATTGACCGCTGGCTGGGAATAAAAAGCGGCACCTTCAAGCTCTGCTATACCTCCCTTGCCGGATTATCATTGATGACATTCAGCATCACCGGTTTCTTTCTGTGGTACCTGCCAAAACGAAGGAAAAGGAAGAGAAAAACCGTCGGCACAACACAGATGACCGGCTGATAAGCAGAGGGTTCCCGGCAATAATACCTCGGATGAATTATTTAGAACATGCAAAACCGAATCGGATGATTTCCCGGGGCATATCACCGGTTAAGCCACCTTCGTTTTAGCATTCATGTTCCCGGTCGTAGTGTATCGTTCTTACGGTACGGAAGTGATCATGCCCTCGCCTGATGATGACGACCGGCTGTCGCGGTATATCAAAACATTGCTTGTCTCTGTCCCCGCCTCTGATGAAATACTGCCTCCGGTTCACGGAAGAAAAGCACCTGGTGAAGGAAAAAGGGAACAACCATCCGGAATGAAGGAGTCTCTGCCGCAGGTTTTTCATTGAACAGGTATTAACATAGTATAACCGTATCCTGGCGGGTTGTCACAGGGGTCTTCACACAATACCGACCGGTTCGTTTTATCTGTCTGTTATCCGGTACAGGACGGAAGCATGCCGCTTCAATATGACCGTGAATGTATCCCGTACTATCCCGCGGTTTTGATGTTTCCAAAGGTCACGTACCAGGCATTTACCGTCAAATCCAAGCTCTTTCAGCGGTATGGTGACGGCAGAGGAGTCATCGGGCACGGGACCTGCGGGATCATCGGTGAACACCATGAATTTTACAGTAGCACCGGCCTGTGATATGGCCGCCGCTCGGTCGAGTCCAACCATTGAGGTAAAGCGGGTATAACCGGCGGGTATTTCAAATTCAATAACTGAGCTGGAATGGGTGCCGATGCCTGTATCATACGGTTTATTATTCACAATAAGTTTGTTTCCCGACACGCTTCCGTTACGTGTAACCCTTCCCCATCCGGCCGAGGCATGTTTCCATCCCAGGGCTACCAGTGACAGGGTGTCGCTGTCATTAAAGATTACCGGGTTGATCCAGTCGGCATGATCCCAGTCGTTCCCGTCACCGGCATCGCTTACTACCAGGTAAAGCTTACGTGTATTGCCGATATCAAGGTCGGTACACAATGCATAATCCATGCTCTGGTTGCTAATCAGGCCGCTGTTCCATAGCGCTTTCCCTTCGACGATCTGTTCCTGGTCCTGTATATTGAACAGTGCGAGGTATTTATCACCGGTTTTGGGGTCGTCAGCCGTCCATGCCACTATCCCATTAGTATTGAACCATTCCCTGTTACCAGTGCTGTTCCTGTGTACCTCAAGGATCTCTTTATTGGTAATCAGTGACAGTGTGTGCTCATCGTTATCGGGCAGATGGCCTCCGAACATGAGGGGAGAACGGAAGATGGAGAAGAGGGTCATAAGGGTTTGCTGTTCATCCCGGGTGAGTGCTGACATACGGTCATCGCCTCGTTCAGCGCGTATACCGATATGTCCGAGTGGTAGCATGTCGGCATCGGGCCATGCCCCGGGCATTCTCCATGGGTTCCAGCGGGGGCAGACGGTGAACTGGAGCTTCAGCTGAGGCCAGTTATCCCAGAAGTCACCCATGATGCGCCACATGTTGGCATGCGCCCTGATGTGCTCTGCCTGTGCCACGGGGGTTTCACCGGGAGAGGTGCTAAGCACGACAGGCCGCCCGCACCGGTCAATAGCCCTGCGGATCATCTCGATTTCTTCGGCATGGTAAGGCGCCGACAGATCATCTACCTTGACAAAATCCACGCCCCATGAGGCATACAGGTCAAAGAGAGAATTATAATATTCCTGCGATCCTTCGCGCCCGGCCATGACCGTGTACATATCGCCCAGCCAGGGACAGGGTAATGTATCGCTGTATATGTCACGGGCATGTGCGTCACTGCCGGCGATGGGGGTATTGCGCTCAACGGCCAGCCTGGGAATACCCCTCATGATGTGGATACCGAATTTCAGCCCTCTCCGGTGGACATAATCAGCCAGTGGCTTGAATCCCTTGCCGTCGGCTGCGGAGGGAAAGCGGTTCGGCGCGGGGATGAACCGCCCGTATGCATCCATTGAATACAGGGGGTCGGTCTGGTTATAACCGTGGGCCTTATCGTTGGCCACGTACCAGCGAATATCCACCACAATGTACTGCCACCCGTATTTTTTCAGGTGTCTTGCCATATAGTCGGCATTGGCTTTCACTTCATCTTCCATAACGGTGGGGCCAAAGCAGTCCCAGCTGTTCCATCCCATGGGCGGGGAAGGAGCCCACGTGTGAAATATCTCCTGCCCGGGTTGTGCAACGAGAACAGGGATCATCATGGAAAGAATCATCACAGCGCAAGCGGAACGGATGAATGATTTCATAACGGTACCTCTGTAGAAAAAATTGAAGCAAATAAGTTAGTGAAATTCAGTTTTGGTATACCGGTGGCTGTATAAAAAATCCTCTTGACAAGGCAGTGATAAAGTATTAACTTGTATGAAGGAATACATTAAACCGGGGAATCCATGCCAACCTACATTTTGCTCACGAAATTATCGCCCGCTCTTTCGTCGCAGATGAGAGACCGGGCCAGGATCGGGCGCGACTGGTTTGACCAGGTAAAAAAGAAATGTCCCGAGGTAAAGTTCATAGCGCACTACGCGCTGCTGGGTCAGTATGATTTTCTTGATATCTATGAAGCGCCCGACGAGGAGACTGCCATGAAGGTAAGCATCATCAGCCAGTCGAACGGGGCGTTCCAGGCACAGAGCCTGCCGGCTATCCCTTATAAGAAGTTCCTGGAGCTGACGGAAGGGATCTGAGGTCAAAATCCGGGTTTTCGTGTTCAAGGAAAAGGAAGCGTTTGGAAAGCCCGGGAAGGCTTCATTTACCCGAGGCAGCATGCGGGGCGGGGAATCAAAGAATTACTGAATTAAATGCGAGGGATTTCAATAATTAATTACATAATTTTCACCCCGGTATTTTGCAGAATATAAGGAATATCGCTTATTCCTTTTTTATTGTTCCCAGTGCCGTAGCAATGCGTCTAAGTGTTTCTTCCTTCCCGATCAGCTCGCAGATATCAAATAAATGCGG
>JAXDBV010000240.1:0-6287 GCA_034678415.1 Bacteroidales bacterium | reverse complement strand
ACCCCTCCACAACCCTCCCAACCTAAAAGGTATCTATGCCATGCAGGAACTGCTGCCAGCGGTCCCTCAGGTAGGTGTGTTTGATACAGCTTTCCATCAAACCATGCCTGCTTACGCATACATGTATGCTATCCCTTATTCACTCTATAAGAAATATTCCATAAGGCGTTATGGATTTCACGGTACCAGCCACCGGTATGTTTCTCTGCGTGCATGTGAGATACTGGGTATGGACTATGAAAAAACACGGGTGATCACCTGCCACCTGGGAAACGGTGCTTCCATGACCGCCGTGAAGAACGGCAAGTCGGTAGATACAACCATGGGTCTTACCCCTGTTGAAGGGCTGATCATGGGTACCCGCTGCGGCGACCTCGATCTGGGTGTACTTATCCATATCATACGAAAGGAAGAACTGGATATCTCCACCACCAATACCCTGGTAAATAAGCACAGCGGTATGCTTGGCATCACGGGTATATCACAGGATATGCGTGAGATCGAAAAGGCCAGTAAAGAGGGGGATGACCGCGCCAAGCTTGCTCTTGATATGTATCATTACCGGGTAAGAAAATATATCGGAGCCTATGCCGCTGCCATGGGGGGAGTAGATGTGATTGTATTCACCGGCGGTATAGGCGAGAATGCCGATAACAGCCGCAAGGAAATATGTAAAAACCTCGAATTCCTTGGTGTTGAATTTGATGAAGGGAAAAATAAGGGCGTGAAAGGGAAGGAAAAGGTGATCAGCTGCGACCATTCACGGGTCAAGGTGGTCATTGTCCCCACCAATGAGGAACTCGTCATTGCACAGGATACGCTGGAAATTGTTACCCATCAAAAGGCAAGAACCAAATAAACAGCCTATGGTAATAAAGAAACTCCCTGACATCCTTAAGGTTCTCAAGGAAAAGCCAAAAAAACGGCTTGTGGCAGCCTATGCCAACGATGCACATACCATTGGAGCGGTGGATGATGCGGTTAGCAAAGGAATCGTGGAAGGAATACTGGTGGGAGATAAGGATGTGATACTTGAGACCTGCAGGAGAGATAACATCAGCACCGGTAAATTCAACATTATTCATGAGCCTGATGAGAGCAAAGCAGCTGCCATGGCAGTAGCAATCATTAACAGGGGAGAAGGCGACATTCTCATGAAGGGACTGGTTAGTACCGATAAATACCTGAAGGCGATACTGAACAAGGAGGAAGGACTGGTGGATCCTGGCGCCATCCTTACCCATATCACGGTTATGGAAGTGCCTTCATACCATAAACTTCTTGTGGTGGGTGATGTGGCCATAATCCCTCAGCCCGAACTGAAAGAAAAGATAATCATTCTTAATCATCTTGTCCGCACCGCCCGGAAACTGGGGGTTGAAAAACCCAAAGTAGCTGTTATCGCCGCAACGGAACAGGTACTCCCAAAAATGCAGGCCTGCGTCGATGCAGCCATCCTGGTGAAAATGGCTGACAGGGGACAGATCAGGGATGCCATTGTCGACGGGCCTGTAGGACTGGATGTAGCGGTGGATAAGAAAAGTGCGGAGATAAAAAAAATTACAAGCCCTGTTGGAGGTGATGCTGACTGCCTGCTGTTCCCTAATATTGAGTCGGGAAACGTGTTCTATAAATTCAATACAAAACTTGCGGGAGGAGAGCTGGGAGCCATCGTGGTCGGGGCCCGTGTCCCTGCTGTCCTCTCCTCAAGGGGCGACAGTGTTCTTACCAAACTATATTCCATTGCACTGGGCGCCCTGATGTCAACATAGGTACCATGGACCCCATAAGGTCACTTGATGCCCTGGCATTGCATGTCAGGAACAGCGGCACGAAAAGAACCATCGCCGCAGCTCTTGCCGAAGATCCAAATACCATTGGTGCTGTGGCAAGAGCCGCGGAAGAGGGTTTTATATCGGCCATCATGATCGGTGATAAGAAAAAAATCATATCGGTGGCGGAAAGAGAGGCTGTCGATCCGGAAATATTCGAGATCATCCACAGCACCGATGAAGCCGGCGCACTGAAGATGGCCTTGGATCTTGTTCATAAGGGTAGAGCAGATATCCTGATGAAAGGGTTGGTGGGCACCGATAAATTCCTAAAAGCGGTGCTCGATAAGGAGAAGGGATTGCTGCCTCCCCACTCCGTCATGAGTTACGTCTGTGCTATCCAGATCCCCCGCTACAGGAAGCTGCTGTTTGTTACCGATACCGCCGTGATCCCTTTTCCTGACCTCGGTCAGAAGATTGCTATAGTAAAATATGCTGTCGCCATGGCCCGTAAATTCGGCATCGAAAAACCCAGGGTGGCGCTTGTCAGCGCAACAGAAAAGGTCAGTGATCTATTCCCGCAGACCCTGTACGATGCGATGATTTGCCGGATGGCTGAAAGGGGGCAGATCCGCGATTGCATCATCGACGGGCCCCTGGATATATTCCTCGCCTGTGATCCCGCCAGCCTGCAGGTGAAGGGAATAAATACTCCTGTCGGTGGCGAAGCCGATATCCTGGTCTTTCCGTCTATTGAGGCCAGCAATACCTTTTACAAGGGTCTTATGCTCTTCGCTGGTGGCGAGCTGGCCGGACTTATACAGGGAACCGTGAAACCGGTGGTGGTTATGTCGCGCAGCGAGTCTCCTGTTTCCAAATACTATTGTATTGCACTGGCATGTCTTATGGCCTGAGAAATACCCTGATAACGTATGAAAACCCATAAAATACTGGTTATCAATCCTGGTTCGACATCAACCAAGATAGCCGTTTACAGGAATAAGAAATCAGTATTTATTAAAGCGATACGGCATAGCTCTGATGAGCTTGCTCCCTATGCCAGGATAGCAGACCAGAAAGAATTCAGGAAAAGCATCATACTCAATACCCTTGAACAGACCGGCCTGGATATCGGCAAGGTCACCGGCATTATCGGGAGGGGTGGTGTGATAAAACCTATTGAGTCAGGGGTTTATAGGATCAATGCCCGTCTTATTGAAGACTTGACAAAGGCGGAGAGGGGTGAGCATGCCAGTAACCTTGGGGGATTGATCGCTGAAGAAATCGCCCGTATCATCCCCAATGTTCAGGCTTTCATCGCCGATCCCGTCGTGGTGGATGAAATGCAGGATGTGGCCCGTTTTACAGGTCATCCCAGGTTCAGCCGGATATCTATCTTCCATGCTTTAAACCATAAGGCTGTTGCCAGGGCTCACGCCAAATCACAGGATAAAAAATACGAGGATGTGAATTACATTATTGCCCATCTCGGTGGCGGTATCTCTGTCGGTGCACACTACCGGGGACGAGTAATCGATGTAAACCAGGCGCTGGATGGCGAGGGGCCGTTCTCTCCCGAAAGGTCGGGCACACTACCTTCCGGAGCACTCGTGGATTATTGCTTCAGCGGTGAAGCCACACAACAGGAGATCAGGAAAATGATCACCGGTCAGGGAGGTTATGTGGCATACCTCGGCACCAATGATGCTTATGAAGTGGAAATGAGGGCACAGGGGGGTGATGAACAGGCCAGGCTCGTCCAGAGGGCTATGGCATACCAGGTGGCCAAGGAAATTGGAGCCATGGCTGCAGTGCTCAAAGGGACAGTAGACGCAATCATCATTACGGGGGGTGTGGCCCATAATGTGACGATCGTTGACTATGTCAAAAATATGGTATCATTCATCGCTCCCGTGGCGGTCTATCCCGGTGAGGATGAGATGAATGCCCTGGCAATGAACGCCTACGGCGTGCTGACCGGCGAGATAGAAGCAAAAGAATATTCCTGATCAGGGGAGCCCGAGAGAAACAGGAATCACCTTTCCGTTGAAATACCTGTATCCATTCACGGAAAAATAATGGATAAACTGTGCCATGGCGCCGGCGGAGAGGGAAGCATCAAACCCCGGAAATGCCTCTTCAAACATCTCGGTACTGACAGCTCCCAGAGCCAGGCAATTAAAGTAAATATTCCTTCCTTTTATTTCTTCTGCCAGACATTCCGTTAGTGATGCCAGCGCCGCTTTTGTTGAACTGTAGATGGCCAGGCCCGGGTATTTGGCACTGCCCTGGAACCCGCCCATGCTGCCAATATTCACAACATGACTGGGGGTATCGCCTCCCATACGCTGGATCAGCAATTGTATCAGCCGGGCCGGACCGGTATAGTTTACCTTCACCATCTGTTCCATCTCGGATGAACAGATATCGGTGAAAGGCTTATTTACCAGGTATCCTGCATTATTCACCAGGATATCAATATGATCCATATGATGCTCAATGAACGATACCAGTGACCCGTGTTCAGTGTCTATGGCAGTCAGATCCGTCTGGTATATAAAGATAGATACCCCTGGATGATTTAGCAGGCAATCCTTTCGGATATTCTCAAGCTGAACAAGGTTCCGGGATAAAGCAATAATGATGTTATCTTTGCCTGCGGCAAACAGCTTCACCAGCTCAGCTCCTATGCCCCGGCTTGCCCCGGTAATGATTACATTCATGATTTATGAAGAAAAAAAGATAAGTTTGTATACGTGATCAAGCATGCGTTTAAATGTAAACAAAATAAGGATCAAATTAAAATTGATTACCATGAGAAGGATGAGAAGTAAATATATCTGGCCTTTACTTGTTATACTGGCAGTATTTACACAAAATATTGTTGGGCAAGAATTTAAAGACCTTACATTCCGGCAGCGCCTGTTTTTTGGCGGTGATTTCTGGATACAGTTCGGTGATATTACCGATATACTGATCTCTCCGGTGGTGGGTTACAGGGTTACTGAGCGCCTGTCGTCGGGTGCCGGAATCAAGTATGAATATTACAGGAACAAGTTCCCGGTCGATTTCCGGACACATATTTGGGGCGGTAGAGCATTCTCGAGCTATACTCTCATAAAGAATCTCAACGATATGATTCCCCTGGGTATAGGATTTTCTGTTTTGGCTCATGCTGAATATGAAGGACTTAATCTTGAAACAAGGTATTTCCGGTTAGACGCTCCCGACAATGCAACCGGGCGCTTCTGGCTCCATTCCCTGCTCATTGGAGGAGGAGTAGGTATCCCGACGGGAGAACGGTCGGGGGCTTCCATTCTGGTACTCTGGAACGTGAATCCTAATGCCAGCCGTCTGTATTCCAACCCTGTGATACGTTTCGGTTTCACCTTTTAGTTACCGCTTACATGGATCTGTTTGGTTCCAATGAATTTGTCATCATCGCCTCTGGCACCCTGATCCTGTCTTACTTTTTCAGCCTGCAGTCAAAAAGAACCAGAATACCGAGTGTCATACTGCTAATCCTGCTCGGGATTATCCTGAATATCATTATTACCCTGACCGGTATTGAGATGATTAACCTCATTCCTTTGCTCGAGGTCCTGGGTATTGTAGGGTTGCTGCTTATTGTCCTTGAGGCCGCTCTTGACCTGGAAATCAACCGGTACAAAACGGGAATCATCCTGCGGGCATTCCTGCTGGCATTGATAACCCTGCTGGTTTCCATGCTCCTGATAGGAGTTCTCCTGATGAAAAGTCTGTCAATGAGCTTTTTATCGGCATTGTTATATGCCGTACCGTTATCGGTGGTGAGCAGTTCCATCGTGATCCCCAGTGTGGCAGGCCTAGAAAGCGGCGACAGGGAATTTATGATCTACGAAAGCACCATTTCCGATATCCTCGGAATAATCTTCTTTTATTTTCTGGCCGGGATTACTGAACAATCCAACGCTTTCGGAATACTGATCAGGCTGCCTGCCAATATCCTTCTCACGGCAGCCATCTCCCTCGTGGTCGGTTACGTGCTCATTTATATCTCGCAGAAGATAGATACCGGTGGCCGGATATTTCTGCTCATCGCGGTGCTTCTTCTGATGTATTCACTGGGTAAAATCCTCCATCTCTCTGCTTTGCTGATCATTCTGGTATTTGGTATAATGCTCAGGAACAGGGAATTGTTTTTCTCCGGCTGGCTCAGGCGATTCCTGGATAATGAGAAGGCTTCCAGGATATTTCATAACTTCGAACTGGTTACCCTGGAATCATCATTTGTTGTCCGAACCTTTTTCTTTGTGATTTTTGGCATGACACTGGTACTGTCATCCTTGCTTGTGTTTAAAGTCCTTTATATCAGTATTATAGTACTTCTTATTATCTATCTTACCCGTTTCTTTTTCCTTCATCTTTTTATCCGGGAAGCAACAGGCAAGCTGTTGTTTTTGTCCCCCCGGGGATTAATAACCATCCTTTTATTTTATTCAATACCGCGGCATCTCCAGTCAGAAGCCTTTAACC
>JAXDBV010000239.1:0-15120 GCA_034678415.1 Bacteroidales bacterium | reverse complement strand
CAGATCAACTACTATTGTTTAATATGTAGGGGGTTCTTTCTGAAAAAGCTTGTTTTGAAAGCCAAATTACTGATCTCTAATAGCAATACTGTCCAAGAAAAATTATCTTGGACAGCAGTGAATTAATTCAATAATTCCCTCCGTCTGAATTCAGTAATTCTTCATTCATTATTCATAAAACCCTGACGGGTGATCACCTGGAGGAATTGTTGTGAGAAATAAACATTATCCTTCCGGGGATAGCGGTTATCGGTAAACACTTGCGCCAGGTTTTCCTTTTTGTTTTCAGCGACGACTTTCTTCGACAGGGGCATGTTCTCCTTTTCGCGGTACAGCTCCTCAATAGTTTCCCGGTCATAGTTCGTGTATTTTTCCATATGCATCACTGCACTGAGGGGAAGGCGGTCGGTAAGGCCGGGATCCTCATCAGGATACCCCAGCACAATCGCTGCCACAGGCACCACGTCTTTGGGTATGGAAAGGATAGTAATAATACTCTCAGCCATGTAGGTCACTGTTCCCAGGTAACATATTCCCAACCCATGGGCTTCGGCTGCCAGAGCAACATTTTGTGACGCAAGGAGCGCATCGATGGCGGCTGTGAAGAATGACAGGTAGTTATCATAGCCCGGCCGGGCATTTCTCTGCCTGCACCATTTGTTGAACCGGTTGAAATCGGCGCAAAACGTGATATGCACCGGTGCCTCCAGCACCATATCCTGCCTGAAATGGGCTTCCCACAACTGCTTCCTCAATCCCGGATCGGTTGTAACGATCATGCTGTATGCCTGCATGTTGCCCGTAGTGGAAGCCCGCGTACCCGCTTCAAGAATCTTCTCAATCAACTCCCTGCCGACAGGAGTATCCCGGTACTTCCTGATCGACCTGTGATTCATAATGGTTTGTAACATCTGTTCAGGTTTTAATGATACAAGTATAATAAACAGGAACCGGATGTAACAGGAATTCTGTCATCTTTTTCCAGATGAACCCCGTGACCTGTCGCTCGCCATTCATGCAGCTTCCGAATCATGATATCTTCAGAATGTACTGTTTCATGATCATATAAAAGGAACTTTTAATTTTCTCGCAAAATCTTCCTTTTGTATTACGATGTTCATTATCTTGTCATGTTTAAACGATCTGTTCTATTTAAAAATCCCGACATATGAAACCTTTATTACACCCTGCCATGATGATCAGCCTGGTACTGGTTTTCAGTATTATTACGCTTATCCCTGTAGATGGTCAGAAGAAAAAAACGGGTGAGCCGGCCATCGAAAGCACGATTACCTACGGCCTGTTCCCCGGGCTGAAATGGAGGAGTATCGGTCCTGCTTTTCTTTCGGGAAGGATTGCCGATTTTGCCTTCAATCCGGAGAATCATTCGGAGTGGTATGTTGCCGTTGCCTCAGGACATGTTTGGAAAACAGGGAATAACGGAACCACCTTCACCCCGGTATTCGACAATTACGGGGCTTATGCGATAGGATGCGTGGTTATTGATCCCTGCAACCCGGACGTGGTCTGGATAGGGACAGGTGAGAACACTCACCAGCGGGCGCTAGGGTATGGCAATGGCGTGTACAAGAGCGTTGACGGCGGCAAGTCATGGAAGAACATGGGCCTGAAGGATTCGAGGCAGATAGGGATGATCGCCATTAACCCGCAGAACCCGGATATTGTGTTCGTGGCAGCGGAAGGATCGGTATGGGGCCCGGGGGGCGAACGCGGACTGTATAAAAGCACCGACGGCGGTACCACCTGGCAAAAAGTGCTGGATATAAGCGTTCACACAGGGGTGAACAATGTGATCATTGACCCGCGTGATCCGGCGGTGATGTATGCCACATCGGAACAGAGGCGACGGCATGTTTTCACAAAAGTAGGAGGTGGACCCGAGTCGGCCATATACAAATCGACCGACGAGGGAGAGAGCTGGAGAAAGCTTACCAGCGGCCTGCCCTCAGGCCATGTGGGAGGCATGGGCATCGCCCTCTCACCCGTGAACCCTGACATTATCTATGCAATCATCGAGGCTGAAGGTGACAAGAGCGGCTTTTACCGTTCGTGCAACCGCGGTGAGAGCTGGGAAAAAATGAGCAGCCATGCCTCCAGCGGACAATACTACAACGAGATTTACTGCGATCCGAAAGATGTGAACAAGGTGTACAGTGTGGAGACCGTTACACACGTCACCCTGGACGGCGGCAAGACATGGTCGAGGCTGTCGCTGAAGAACAGGCATGTTGACGACCATGCCATGTGGATCGATCCCAATGATACCCGGCATTTTTATATCGGCGGTGACGGGGGTATTTACGAGACATTCGACAACGGTGAAAACTTCATCTTCAAGTCGAACCTTCCCGTGACCCAATTTTACCGTGTGACGGTGGATAATGATCGTCCCTTCTACAATGTTTATGGAGGTACACAGGATAACAACAGCTTCGGAGGGCCGTCGCGCAACACCAGCAGGGACGGTGTTCCCGGCAGCGCCTGGTACGTCACCTGCGGGGGCGACGGGTTCTGGCAGGCCGTCGATCCCACCGATCCCAACATCGTGTATTCCGAGTCACAATATGGCAACAGCGTGCGCTACGACCGTCGCAGCGGTGAAGCCATCGACATAAGACCGCAGCCTGGCAGGGGTGAGAACACGTACCGCTGGAACTGGGATGCACCCCTGATCCTCAGCCCACACCAGCATACCCGCCTCTATGCAGCCGCCGAAAGAGTGTTCAGAAGCGATGACCGCGGAAACAGCTGGACAACCATCTCGGGCGACCTTACCCGCAACATGGACCGCAATACCTGGAAAGTAATGGATAAATACTGGAGCGTGGATGCCGTCATGAAAGATGTGTCGACCTCGCTCTACGGCACAATCGTTTCGCTCGCCGAATCGGAAATTAAAGAAGGACTGCTGTACGCAGGGACAGACGACGGACTAATACAGGTGACCGAGGACGGAGGGAAAAGCTGGCGACGGTGTGAGAATTTTCCAGGCGTGCCCGAATTCACCTATGTGAGCGATGTGTGCCCCTCAAAATTTGACGAGAATATCGTCTTTGCCAGCTTCAACAACCTCCTGAGGGATGATTTCAAGCCTTACTTGATGAAGAGCACAGATAAAGGCAACACATGGACCTCCATCAGCGCCAACCTCCCCGAAAACGGCAGTGTTCACTGCATTGAACAGGATTTTGTGAATCCCGACCTTCTGTTCGCCGGCACGGAATTAAGCTTCTTCTTCAGCATTGACGGCGGTAAACAATGGATTGAGCTTGATAACGGCCTTCCCGATATCCAGGTGCATGATATGGCCATACAACGGAGGGAGAATGACCTGGTGCTGGCCACCTTCGGCCGCGGCTTCTTCATCCTCGACGACTACAGCCCCCTGCGCCTGTTCACACCAGAAACGTCCGGGCAGGAAGCGGTTATTTTCCCGGTAAGGGATGCACTTATGTATATCGAGACAAGCCATGAGAAGCAAGGTTCGACCGAATTCTTCGGGCCCAACCCGCCCTTCGGGGCTACCTTTACCTATTACCTGAAAAACGAGGTAAAGACACAGAGAGAACTGAGGAAGGAACAGGAGAAGGAACAGTTTGAGAAAGGAGAAAAGATACATGTCCTGACGATGGAAGAACAGAGACAGGAGGCAGCGGAAGAAAAGCCACACCTGCTGTTCACCATTCTTGACGAGGACAACCAGGTGGTGAAGAAGCTCACTGCCGGCGTATCAAAGGGCATACACCGCCTCACCTGGGATCTGAAGTACGAATCGCCCAGGCCGGTAAATGTGAGGGAGAAATACGATCCGCTGGCCGGCGGGCAGAGCGGTTTTCTTGCCATGCCCGGTATGTACAAAGTAACGCTCAGCAAGGTGGTCAACGGGCAGGTCACCCCGCTGGCAGGTCCTGTTGAATTCAGGGCTGAGGCGTTGAGGAACACCACGTTGCCTGCCTCTGACCGCGAGGCCATGGTGGATTTTCAGAAGAAGGCCGGGGAACTGGCGAGAAAGATGCAGGGAGCCATGCGGGCAAACACGGAGATGATCAACAGGATGGAACAGATCATACAAACCCTGCATCACACACCCGGGGCATCGCGTGAATTGCTTGACAGGGCCAAGGCAGTGAACAAACAGCTGAAGGACATTGATTTTGCCTTCAACGGATATGAGGCCAGGGCCAGCAGTGAAGAGCTGCCCCCTGCACCGGTACCCCTCGCCTCCCGCCTGGGAACACTGGTCTACACCCATTACGGCTCAACAGCAGATATCACGGAAGCAGAAAAAGAGGCCTATGACATCCTCATGGATGAGCTGCCCCCGTTACTGGAAAAACTGAAAAGACTGCAAGAGACTGACATCAGGAATATTGAAACAGAGATGGAGAAGATCGGTGCACCCTGGACAACCGGCAGGATACCGGGCGATAATTAAGTGCACTGATCATGCCCTGATCCATATATATGCCGGTAATTTGAAATAATCCGCCGGATTTCCCGTTATTTGTTTTTAAACAGAATTAGCATATCTTTGTTGTGAGAACAGTAAACTTATGACCATGAAGAAAGTATTTGTCATATTGGCTGTTTGCATGTTTCTTGTTGGATTCCTGAGCTCATGCAATACTGAAATATGCCCTGCATACAGTCAGGCTGACACCGAAGAGCCTGCTGATAACGTTTAGCCTTTTAACGTACCGGCTTCCGTCCGGGATTAATGCTTTGAAGATGATGAAGAAGATATTCATCGCCTTCTTTTTTATTTTTTCTGTCATCAATGCTGGTTTCGCGCAGGGAGAAATCGACGAGCAGTCAAAAATCTTTTACAGGAATGAGATTTCTGGTGGTATCATTTTGAATACCAATGGTTTTGGTATTGGCTACCGGTACGGGAAGCGCGTCAATTACCGGGATAAATGGCTGTATGAGCTGGATCTGTCCTTTTACAAGGACATGAAGGAAATCAAGATGACCAATCCCATCTTTCCCAATAATCGCGGTTTTGTTTTCGGGAAGATGAATTCCTTTTTTCATTTGAGTGCAGGCTACGGATTCCAGCATGAGGTTTTCAGGAAATTTGATGTGGGCGGTATCGCAATCCGTTACTATGGTACTGCCGGGCCTTCTGTGGGATTTGTCAAACCCATTTATTACGAGATCCTGCATCCCATAAATCCCTACTACGAATACATTGTTGAGATAGAAAAATTTGACATGAGCATGCACTCTTCCGATCAGATCTACGGCAAGGCATCGGTGTTCAGGGGATTGGACGAGACGAAGCTTCTCCCGGGGGCATTCTTCAAAGCAGGGGTGAATTTTGAATACAGCAAGTATGATGAGTTTCTTCATGCCATCGATGTGGGAGTCATGCTTCATGCATTTGTCAATAAGGTGCCTGTGATGGCCGGGAAGGACCATTCGTTTTTATTCCCCTCCCTTTTCGTGAGTTACCGTTTCGGCAAGATCGTCGATCCCCGGGCTCCCAAGACCAGGGAAAAACCGAGGCGCAGGATCGAAATGCCGCCCGACATAGAATACTACTAATCCTTCCTTCATCCCCCTTACTGGTCTGATCAAATCTTCATCCCCTTTGTTTGTAGGATTAAGGTTTAATGCATAATTTTGTACGTTTCATTAATCACTAAAAAAACTGAGTATGTCTAAAATTAAAGTTGCAATTAATGGTTTCGGCCGCATTGGACGTAATGTATATAAGTTCATCCTGGAACGGCCTGACATGGAAGTTGTTGGTATCAATGATGTTACCAATACAAAGACACTGGCACACCTGTTAAAATATGATTCCACGCAGGGAAAATTCCCTGGTGCCACGTATGATGATGATGGAATAATTTATAATGGCAAGAAAGTAAAAGTCACTGCGGAAAAATCACCAGCGAAGATTCCATGGGAGAAAACACCGGATGTGGTTATTGAATCCACAGGGGTATTCACGAAGAAGGAGAGTGAAAAGGGTGGTTACGGGGATCATCTGAAGAACGGTGCCAAGAAAGTGATCCTTACGGTTCCCGCCAAAGACGAGATTGATAATATGATCGTGATCGGAGTGAATGAGAGTGCATTGAGGCCTACTGATCATTGTATTTCCAACGCTTCCTGTACCACCAACTGCCTGGCGCCCGTGGCCAAGGTGATCCATGACAATTTCGGTATCGTGAACGGGCTGATGACCACTATCCATTCCTACACGAATGATCAGAGGATCCTTGACCTTCCCCATAGTGATCTGAGAAGGGCGAGGGCGGCTGCTCTCTCACAGATACCCACCACCACCGGTGCCGCCAAGGCGGTGGGGAAAGTGATCCCTGATCTCAAGGGTAAAATGGACGGGATTTCTGTAAGGGTACCCACACCCACCGGTTCCCTCGTCGATCTGGTGGCGAACCTCAAGGTTGAGGTAACCCCGGAACAGATCAACGCTGCCATTAAAAAAGCAGCCGAAGGTCCCATGAAAGGGATCATCGAATATACCGAGGATCCTATTGTCTCGGTGGATGTGATACACAATACCCACTCGGCGATATTCGACGCACTGAGCACCATGGTTAACAACGGCAAAACCATCAAGGTGCTGGCATGGTATGATAATGAATGGGGTTATTCGGCCAGGGTGGTCGATCTTATTGCATTGCTCTATAAATAGGAAAGCCGCATAAAAAGAGGCTGTGGCGACCTTGTTGAATCCCTTAGTACCGTTTTGTCATCCCAAGGAGGGAATAAAACGGGAAAATCACTTTCACGGGAATGGAACAGACGAGGTATCTAACAGCCTTTTCTTTTATTAGTTAGTATATCACGCTCATGGTGATGGGCAATTTTACTGTTTCCTGATAGTGCATGCCCAGTTCATACATTGCTTCATCTTCTTCCTCATAAAACCAAACAACGGAGACTTTTTTCCCTTGGTCATAATACACATTGAGTATACGAAAGATCTCCATAAGGTATTTTGAAGTGCCGCTGTTGACATATTCGAGCTTTACTTCCATCTTTGTGGTCGGTTTCGGATCACGGAAGTATTCATGTATCCATGTGATCAGGCTTTCATAGAACCACTCCGGATTCTCAGGTATGGAGCGACCTTCAAGCTTCAGAAGGCCGCGGCTGGCGTTAAAGGAAACGTCGGGTGTAGTACCGGTTTTTGCAAGAAAAAGATCGTTCATTTGAGTGATGATGTTTTATTCATAATGCAATGCTTTTATCGGATCGAGGGTAGCAGCCTTCACCGCAGGGAAATATCCTGAAATGATACCGACAGCGAAACAAGCCATCACACCGCCCAAAATCCAGATCCAGGGAATAATGAACGGCGACTTGATAATCAGCGATAACAGGTTTCCGATGAGGATACCCATCACGATCCCCAGTACCCCCCCGATCTGACCTATCACCACAGCCTCGAACAGGAACTGTTGACGGATGGTTTCCTTGCGGGCGCCAATGGCTTTCCGTATGCCGATCTCCGTCGTGCGTTCCGTCACCGATACCAGCATGATGTTCATCAGTCCCACGGCGGCACCGCAAAGGGTAATGATACCTATGATCGTTGCCGCGAGGGTAACATATTTAATGTTCTCAAGCAGCATTTTTATCAGGGTATCGCTCTTGGTGATGTTAAAATCGCTCTCGTCCTTCGCATCGAGCCCCCTGATAATGCGGAACAGCCCTTCGGCCTCCCCCGTACAGGCATCCAGCAGACGGCTGTCAGCAGGCATAACCTGGATGCTATACGACATATTGGGACGGGAATAGTATTGCCTCACATTGGTATACGGCAGAACGACCAGGTTATCAAATCCTCCGAAGCTGGAACCTTTCGACTCGAGGATACCAATGACCCGGTATTTGCCGTTTCCCACCGTGAGGATCTTGCCCAGCGGGCTGACCTCGTCTTTGAACAACAGACCGGCGATGGTTTTCCCTATAATCGCATAATGCCTGCCCGTCCTGATGTCATCACGCAGGAAATTTCTTCCCTCTGCCAGCTCATAGCCATTGGTGACGACATAGTTCTCATCACCTCCGGCTACTCTCACATTGGGATTGGTTTTTTTCGATTGGTACTTTATGGTAGCCATCCCCGTGGCCCAAACGTTCAGCGACACCGACGCGGGAAATGTGAAGCGTTCCTTGAACTCCTCCGCCTGCCGGTATGAAATATAGGGATGGTTCTTCTTGCGGTAATGCTTGTTCCCCACCTGTATCCGCATGCTGCGGCTTTCAATCGAGAAGGTATTGGCTCCCATGAACGTGAATTCCTTCGTCAGCGAATTCTTTATGGAATCAATGGCGGTAAGGATACCTACGAGCGCCATGATCCCGAACCCGATAATAAAAATCGTAAGGACGGTGCGCAGCTTGTTCGTCCGTATTGTGGTGAAGGCTATCTTCAGGTTTTCTTTAAACAGAATTCCAATTTTCATATCAATCCTTTGCGCAGCGCTTTAAACTCCATGAGTAATGCCAAAAGTATATATTACATAAAAACTACTAAAGATAAAAAATTTTCTCTGATAATTCCCTTAAATACTTGTATCATTGTACATATCAATGTATTTATATTATTTATAATAATTCGTACTTTTGCACATCATATGAACCAATCGGTGTTATGGCATTTGATATTGACATGATCAGGGAGGTATACAAAGGTATACCGGAGAAGGTTGATGAAGCAAGGAAGCGCATCGGGCGGCCGCTTACTCTCACGGAAAAAATACTGTATTCACACACAGACAAGGAATTTGAAGGAATGATACACGCCCACGGCAAGGATTACGTGAACTTTCTTCCCGACCGTGTGGCCATGCAGGACGCCACCGCTCAGATGGCCTTGCTACAGTTCATGATGGCTGGAAAAAACAAGGCCACTGTTCCCACCACGGTGCATTGTGATCATCTCATCCAGGCCAGAACAGGAGCAGAAGACGATTTACAGATGGCACGGGTGACCAACAGGGAAGTGTTCGACTTCCTGGCCTCGGTATCCAACAAATACGGGATCGGTTTCTGGAAACCCGGAGCGGGCATCATTCACCAGGTAGTGCTTGAAAACTATGCATTCCCCGGAGGGATGATGATAGGTACCGACTCGCATACGCCCAATGCGGGCGGACTGGGAATGGTAGCCATCGGTGTTGGCGGAGCAGATGCCGTTGATGTGATGGCCGGCATGCCATGGGAGCTGCTCTTCCCCGGGCTGATCGGTGTGAAGCTCACGGGAAGGCTCAGCGGATGGACCTCGGCAAAGGATGTGATACTGAAAGTGGCCGGTATCCTTACCGTCAAGGGAGGAACAGGCTACATTCTCGAATATTTCGGTGAGGGAGCCAGTAATATTTCATGCACGGGTAAAGGCACGATATGCAATATGGGTGCTGAAATCGGTGCCACCACTTCCCTCTTTGGGTATGACAGCAAGATGGAAGACTACCTGCGTGGAACAGGGCGCGCCGACGTGGCCGATGAAGCCAAACGTATCGCCCGATACCTCACCGCCGATCCCGAAGTGTATTCTTCGCCGGAAAAATACTTCGACCAGGTTATCGAGATCGATCTCAACACGCTGGAACCTCATATCAACGGACCTTTCAGCCCCGACAAAGCCTGGCCGATATCGGCGTTTGCCGAAGCCGTCAAGGCCGGTGACTGGCCCCACAGGCTGGAGGTAGGCCTCATCGGATCGTGCACCAATTCATCGTACGAGGATATCACCCGTGCGGCCTCCATCGCAAGGCAGGCAATTGAGAAAAAACTGAAAGCAAGGTCGGAATTCACCATCACTCCCGGCTCAGAACAGGTACGTCATACGATAGAGAGGGACGGGCTCCTCGGTATCTTCGAGAAAATGGGAGGTGTACTGCTGGCCAATGCCTGCGGACCCTGCATCGGACAGTGGGCTAGAAAAGAGGGGGACAAAGACCGTAAAAACTCGATCATCACCTCCTTCAACCGTAATTTCCCCAAGCGTAACGACGGTAACCCGAACACCCACGCCTTCGTTGCATCGCCCGAGATCGTCACCGCCATGGTGCTGGGCGGCGATCTCACATTCAATCCCCTGACCGACACCCTCATGAACGAGGACGGCCAGCCGGTGAAGCTGGATGAACCCCACGGCATTGAACTACCGGATCGGGGATTCGAGGTAAAGGACAGGGGATATGTGGAACCTGTTGACGACAGCGCCGGTGTGAAGGTAGTGGTGGCTCCCGACTCGCAACGTCTGCAACTGTTAACCCCATTTCCTGCCTGGGAAGGCACTGACCTGAAAAAGCTGCGCCTCCTCATCAAGGTAAAAGGTACCTGTACCACGGATCATATCTCCATGGCCGGACCCTGGCTGCGCTTCCGCGGCCACCTTGATCATATATCCGACAACCTGATGATCGGAGCAGTGAATGCTTTCAACAACAGAACCAACCATGTAAAAAACCAACTGACAGGGGAATACGTACCGGTGCCTCAGGCAGCCAGGGCGTATAAATCAGCCGGGACTGGATCGGTCATCGTGGGCGATGAAAACTATGGCGAGGGCTCGTCACGGGAACATGCTGCTATGGAACCTCGCCACCTGGGTGTGAGGGCCGTACTGGCGAAATCTTTTGCCAGGATACACGAAACCAACCTGAAGAAACAGGGGATGCTGGCTCTCACCTTCCACCATAGCCCCGACTACAATAAAATACAGGAAGATGACACCTTTGATATCATCGGACTGACCGCAATGAAACCCGGTGTGCCCCTCAGCATCATTCTGTACCATGCCGACGGTACCAGGGATGTGATCAGTGCCACCCATTCCTATAATGAAAGCCAGATTAAATGGTTCAGGGCCGGGTCGGCGCTGAACCTCATCAGTCAACAACAGGGCCAGGCCCTCTGAGGTTACCTGCCCCGGATTACTTCCTTCAGTGAGAATTATCATACACCACATCAGAAAGTTATAAAAATCCACCTTTTTAACTAAAAATTTAGTTGCAAAACTAAAAATTTAGTTTTATATTTGTATTATGAAAGAACTCACGAAAGCAGAAGAACAGGTAATGCAAGTCCTCTGGAAAGCCCGGAAGGGATTTGTAAAGGATCTTCTCGGGCATTTCAGGGATCCGAAGCCGGCATACAACACGGTGAGCACTGTTATCCGGTTACTGGAAGAGAAGGGATACGTGAGCCACAGGGCTTACGGCCGCACGTATGAATACTATCCCTTGATCAGCAAGGAGGCCTATTCGAAAATGCAGGTACGAAACCTTGTCAGAAATTACTTTGCCAATTCCTTTGAAAAGATGGTGAGCTACTTTGCCAGGGAAAAAGACATCTCCATCAAGGAAATGGAAGAGATACTGAAGATCATGGAAAAAGAGGTGAAAAAACACAAATCATCATGAATGAATTTTTCATTTACACGGGCAAAGCTGCTGTTTACCTGATGGTTTTTCATCTTTTTTACAGGGGCCTGCTGGCTCATGACACGGCATACAGGCGCAACAGGATATTTCTGTTGTTATCGCTCCTGTGTTCGGTTACGCTGCCGTTACTGACCATACGGACAGAAAAGCCGCTCGATATTCAGTCTATCAATGAGGTATTTATTATCGCTGCTGGCGGAACAGCGGTTTCCTCTTCCGGGGGCCGGACCGTGCTCCAATGGATCTATGTGGTTTACCTGTCGGGCGTAATAGTGGCCGCCGCCATATTCCTGTTCAATATAGGAAGGCTACTCGTGCTGATAGCCAGGTACCGGGTAAAGAACTCTCGTATTATTTCTCTCCGGAGCGGTATCACAATGGCTTACTCTGCCTTTGGATTCATCTTTTTGAACAAGAACCTGTCTGACGAACATGCCGGGGAGGTTATCAGGCATGAGATGAACCATATCAGGAGCCATCACTTCCTGGATGTACTCTTTTCGGAGTGTATCGTTATTCTGCAATGGTTCAATCCATTCATATACCTGTTGAAGAAAGAGTTACGCAGCATCCATGAATTCGAGGCCGACAGGAACTGCCTTGACCAGGGCGCTGATCAGGCATACTACCAGCAGATGCTTATGAGCCTGGTGTTCAACACTCGGCTGACTCTTTTTCCGAACCATTTTTCCAGTCCTTCACAAATTAAAAAACGTATACTTATGATGAAGAAAAACAGATCCAACGGATGGGTAAACCTTAAACTTATCATGGTTATCCCCGTTATTATGTTAGTAATGCTGGCCTTTTCGGCCTGCAAGGAAAGCAACCGTGAGGAGGCGGCGGCGCCCGTCAGTAATGAGCAGAGCGCCACACAGGTTACTGAAATTCCTGATTCCATTCCTTCGGAGGTATTTATGGTGGCGGATGAAATGCCCCGCTTCCCGGGAGGTGATGAAGCACTCATGAAGTTCATTAACGATCGTATACATTATCCGGAAGAAGCCAAAAAGAATGGGGTACAGGGGAAAGTTATTGTCAGGTTCTGTGTAAAGGACGACGGTTCGGTTGGTTATGTCAGTGTGTTGAAGCAGGCTGATCCTCAGCTGGATGCCGAAGCCATGAGAGTTGTCAGAATGATGCCCCGATGGACACCGGGCAAACAGGACGGGAAACCCGTGAATGTCTGGTATATAGTGCCCATCACATTTCAGTTGGATTAGTCGGACCCCGGGGTTATTTCATCAATACATCTTTTCATAGATACCGTTCTGCGAACCGGTGTGTCAGAGCAAACCGGGATGCAGAACGGGTTTTTTCCGGAGAAAAATAGGTTGTCAGGGCCGCCCGGAACCAGCCTGTTACAATCATCAATTACACTGTGTCTGAAGAACTGGCATTTATGCCTGTATTCATATGGATTTCTGCTGCCGGGTGTAAGAATATTGACAGGAATTGCCTAAATTCATGCGCATTTCCCTGAAACCACTGGAATGAACCTAGAGCAGCGCGTTCAATCATTCGTTATCCTGGGCCGGTTCCTTTCACAGGCTGACACGGGTAAAAATCCTGATATCCCGTTACCTCTTGACAAGCAGCATCACAAGTCGTTGAGGGAGATCATCCGTGAAGCCGGAGCCGGGAATCCCTGGTTCATTGATCCGTTTGTTCATTATTCCATCCGGGTGATTGCCAGGAACCTCGGCGAGGAGAATATCAGGAAGTGGCTGGCAGCCTATCCTTCACTGGAGAAGGAAACAAAAGCGCCACGAACGGTGGGGGTGGTTATGGCAGGTAATATACCCCTGGTCGGTTTTCACGATCTCCTCTGTGTCCTGATCACCGGTAACAGGATCCTTATCAAACCCTCCTCCAGGGATGACAAGCTGATACGGTTTATTACCGGTGTACTGACTGCCATTGAGCCCGGTTTTGCATCGATGATCAGCTATTCGGAAGGGATCATGAAGGGATTCGATGCAGTCATTGCCACGGGCAGCGACAATAGTTCCCGGTACTTTGAATATTATTTCGGTAAATACCCTCATATCATCCGCAAGAACCGGTCATCACTGGCCATCATCACCGGTGAGGAAACGCAGGAAGAGATGGAGAACCTTGCCGATGACATCTTCCTTTACTTCGGGCTGGGATGCCGCAACGTATCGATGGTCTTTGTTCCCGAAGGGTATGATCCCCGGAGAATCTTCGATTCGTTTCATAACTATTCCTTTGTGGCCGATCACAACCGGTATGCCAATAACTATATCTACCACCGTTCCATCTACCAGATGAACAGGATACCACACTATGACAACGGGTTTATACTACTCAGGGAAGACGACCATCTGAACTCACCACCGGGCGTGCTGCATTACCGCTTCTATAAAGATCTCGCGGCTGTTGAACACTTTATATCTAATAAAAGGGACAGGATCCAGTGTATCGTGAGCATATCCGACCGGTTTCGGGATGCCGTGCCACCGGGAGAGAGTCAGAGACCGATGCTCGGGGACTATGCCGACGGGATCGATACGGTTCGGTTCCTCCTGAACATAATGTAAATGGTATCAATAAAATTCCTATCTTTCAATAGATATTAATTGATTCTCCTTTTTGCACTTCCATGGTTTACAAATTCAGAATACTGTCCGATGAGGTTGATGATTTCGTGAGGGATCTTGATATTATTTCAGGTCACACATTTTATGACTTTCACCAGGCTTTACAGCAGGAATTTCATTATGATCCCTCGCAGCTGGCCTCCTTCTTCCTTTCCAATGACCGGTGGGAGAAGGTGAAAGAGTTCACGCTGTTTGATATGTCGGACGAGAACCGTTCCGACCTGGTGTTCATGGACAAGGCCGTAATCGGTGATTATATAACTGCTGTGAAGCAGAAGCTTCTTTACCAGTTTGATTATTTTTCTGACCGTGTACTGTTCATAGAGCTTGAGGCGATATATGAGGAGAAAGCCGGTGACCTGTATCCGGTTATCACACGTCGCCAAGGATTACCTCCACGGCAGATCCTGTCTGACAATATCTTATTCCCCGGCGGATCGCCGGAGGATCTGCCGGATAGTCCTGACAATGGGATCGACATACCGGATGTTGACGAAGGGACCGTCCGTTGACAGGGATCATTCTTTACCACAGCCGCCATGACCAGGAATCTTGTCATTATCGCCGGGCCAACCGCTGTCGGGAAGACAGGACTTGCCATTGAACTGGCCCTTCATTTCAGTACTGAAATCGTCTCGGCTGACTCGCGGCAGGTTTACAGTGAGATGCGGATCGGGACAGCAGTTCCTACGGCCGCGCAGCTTTCCATCGTGCCGCATCACCTGGTCGCTCACAGGTCGATACACGATTATTACAACGCGAGCATATTCGAAACCGAGGCCATGAACAAGCTTGAACAACTCTTTGCCCGCAACGACATCGTTTTCATGGCAGGCGGATCAGGATTGTACATACAGGCAGTATGCCAGGGGATCGATGATCTGCCGGCCGTTGATCCCCTGGTACGGCAGTCATTGCTCACAAAATACCGGGATGAGGGCATTGAGAGCCTGCGTATGCAGCTGAAAATGACCGATCCGGATTACTACCGCACGGTCGATCTGAAAAATCACCGGAGAATACTCAAGGCACTGGAAGTG
>JAXDBV010000238.1:0-3210 GCA_034678415.1 Bacteroidales bacterium | reverse complement strand
AGGACAGAAACAAAGAATACTGATAGCCCGTGCCGTATACAAAAACCCCGAATTCCTCTTCTTTGATGAGGCAACCAACTCCCTCGATGCCAACAATGAATTGACCATCATGGAAAACCTTGTCCCCCTGTTCTCGGGCAAAACGGTGGTGATCATCGCCCACCGGTTAAGCACCGTGAAGAATGCCGATCAGATCGTGGTGCTGGAAAAGGGACAGGTTGCGGAGAAGGGTACCCACACCGAGCTCGTAGCCATGCAGGGAAAGTATTACCGTCTCGTTAAGAACCAGCTGGAACTGGGAGGATAATTAGTATTTCGATGGGAACAAAGAGCACATCAAAATCCGGTACCGGAATTCAACCGGCAGTCCCTTCACCCGAGGTACAGGAACTCATGGGTAAGGTACCGGGCTGGATTATCCGTTGGGGAACAATGTTGTTCCTGATTGTGCTCATCATTGCACTCATCGGCAGCTGGTTCTTCCGGTATCCTGATGTGGTAAGAACCACGGTGACAGTGACTACCGATAATCCGCCCATTGAAGTGATGGCACGATCGGAGGGAAGGATACAACAGTTGTTTGTCACTGATACCCAGCACGTCAATAAAGGAGATGTACTGGCCGTGATCGAAAATCCCGCCGTTTATTCCGACATGGAAATGCTGAGGAAAAGCATGGAGCAACTGTCGGAAGAGATGATCCCGGATACCGCGATCATACGTCTGCTGCCCGACAGGGCGCTGAACCTGGGTGATATACAGCCTGATCATGCCCGGTTTGCCAATGACCTGAACCGGTACAGGAACTACCTGTGGCTCGATTATTACGGTGAAAAAGCAAGGTCGGTAAAAGATGAAATCAAGAAATACCATGTGTATTACGCCAGGCTCAACAACCAGAAATATCTGCTGGAGAGGGAACTGGTGCTGGCCAGGAAACAGTATAAGCGTGACTCGATCCTTTTCTCCACCCACGTTATTCCTCCTGCTGAATTTGAAAGGGCAGAATCCGATCTGCTGAAAAAGAACCACGATTATGAGCAGTCGAGGGTGAAC
Organism: Bacteroidales bacterium; assembly: GCA_034678415.1. Taxonomy (GTDB): domain Bacteria; phylum Bacteroidota; class Bacteroidia; order Bacteroidales; family VadinHA17; genus JAXDBV01. The sequence continues at coordinate 2,154 of JAXDBV010000238.1, read as the reverse complement.
CTGTCGGAAGCCGCTATCCATATCTCAGAGCTGGAGCAGGATGTCCTGGATCTGGCGCTCAAGAACCAGGAGGAGCTGGACAGGCTGAAGAACCAGTTGCTGGAATCGTTCAGGAAGCTGAAGGCTGCCCTGGCTGAGTGGGAACTCAAATACCTCCTGACATCACCGGTTAGTGGTTATGTGAGCCTGTCAAGGTACTGGAGTGAAGGACAGTTTGTAACCACCAACCGGCCCGTGATGATCATCGTTCCCGGGCAACCGGGAGAACTGATGGGACGGCTGCAGCTGAACCCCCGGCGATCGGGAAAAGTGAAACCAAGGCAGAAAGTACTGATCAGGCTGGAGAACTATCCCTACCTTGAGTTCGGCATGCTCCAGGGCGTGGTGGAAACCATCTCCCTCGTTCCGGATGAACAGGAATATGTGGTCGAGATACGTTTTCCAAACGGTCTTACCACTAATTACGGAAAAGTGCTTGAGTTCAGGCAGGAGATGACCGGTACGGCAGAGATTATCACCGATGTACGTCCTATGCTCATGAGAATACTCGAGCCCTTCCGGCATTTGTGGGAAAAAAGTCTCATCAGCAGGGAAGGAGAGAGGTAATCATCCCCTGTCTTACCTGCTGTTAAAACGGCAGGTCATCATCCGGTTCCTGTGCAGGAGGAATATCTTCCGCCTTGAATTCCGGAGGCGGTGGCCCCGGTATTTCCTCCTCGCTCACCTTCTCAATCCTTTGCGCTGACAGGTTGGTGAAATATATTACCTGATCACCTTTCTCCCATCTCTTCCCCCTCACATTAAAAAATACCCTGATTTCATCGTTGATGTTGAATGGCTCAATCAGGTTACACCTGTCCAGTATCAGTTGGAATTTGATATATTCAGTACCCCCCGTCGTTTCCTTCTTTTCAATGACAAATTCCCTCTTTTTGAAGTCATTCTTCGATTGCACGATCTTGCCCTTGTCGATGAGCTTTCCTGACAATTCGAATATCATAGACGACTGATTTATAGGATAATAAATCGGTTATCCGTTATACCCTGTTCAATCCCTGTTAACCGGTACTGCGCAGTATTTTTGCCTGGTTCCTGTTTCTTTTACCGTTATTTTTTCGGTTCAATACTGACCAGTTCGATCTCGAAAATCAGGGTTGAATAGGGTTTGATCACCCCGCTGCTTGTTCCGGATTCTCCATAGGCCAGTTCCTGGGGGATAAAGATCTTCCATACAGAACCTGTATTCATCATCAGCAATGCTTCCGTCCAGCCGGGTATCACACCGTTGACCTGCAGCGTCACCGGTTCCTTATCCTTGTTTGATTCAAACACGGTACCATCAATGAGCGATCCGGTATATATCACATTGACTATATCGTCCGCCTGCGGCTTGGGCCCCGTCCCTTCCCTGATCACCTGGTACTGCAACCCTGAAGGAAGGGTTACCACTCCCTCTTCATTCTTGTTCAGCGCCAGAAACTCCTCGCCTTTTTTCTTGTTTTCGGCGTATTGCTCGCGGTTACGCTCTGTCTGGTATTTGCTGTAATAATCGTTCAGTATTACCTGGGCATTATAAACCTCCATGGTGTCGTTCTTTCCTTCAATGACATCCTTCATCCCCCTGTAGATCATTTCAAGGCTGAGATGCTCCATATTGCCCGACTTGAGCCCTTTGGCAATATAAACCCCATAAGCATAACTGGCTGTATCGGCAGCGCTGGTCATCTTCGAACCTGAAATATTATTCTTGCAGGACATGATAACAATGGCCGAAAGTAAGATGCAAGTAATCAATAGATTTTTCATTATTTAAGTATTAATGTATTAAAGATTCGAAATTACCAATTTTCGTCGAATATCGGTTATGATTTGAAATAATCTTCATAATCCGCGTTTTATGGCCCTTGTTACTTCTCTTTTCCCCTTCGGGCCGGGCAGTGTTTCAGTTACGAATCCCGCTTCGGAAAGCCGATTCCTGACCATACTCTTGGATGAGTAGGTGGTCAGTACTCCTCCCGGAACCATCATCCTGAATATCTTCCTGAATATCTCACCGGCCCATACATCAGGTTGTTTGCCGGGTGCAAAGGCATCAAAATAAACCACGTGATACATCTCCTCCGCTTCAAAATGATGCATATCGCCCTCTATTTT
>JAXDBV010000237.1:0-3611 GCA_034678415.1 Bacteroidales bacterium | reverse complement strand
AATGAAGTAGTACTGGATGGTATCATTTCACGTATTATCTTTAATAAAATATTCAAACCACCGGTTTTCTGTCATAAGGAGATTTTTTTCTCATAAATTCATCCACAATGAAAAAACTCAGAGCACCACTAAAAAATCCGAAACCGGATATTGATACTTTTTTAAAAGGTATAAAAGGTGAAGTCACACCACGGAAAACGCTGATGTGTGAATATCTGATTGATGATGCATTGATGCGTCCTATCCTGGTCAATTATCTGGGAAGGAAATGGATAGAAAAATCTGAAAAAACCGAATACATGGGCGGTCAGATGGAATTCACCAGGGAAGACCTGATGATCATGAATCAGTGGCTGGATAACCAGATAGCTTTCTGGTACCACATGGGCTATGATTATGTGCGTGTGGAAGTCAGCACACCACTCCCGGCAGTCTCACTGGTCACAAAAGATACGGCTGCCGGCAATGAAGAACACAACAGGGCCTGGCAGGGATTGGACACGGGGCCCGTGCAAACATGGGAGGACTTTGAGAAATATCCCTGGCCGGAAGTGAACGATGATTCATTCTATATCCACGATTACATCTGTCGTCATTTACCGGACGGTATGGGATTTATTTCCTGCCATGCCGGCGGTGTATATGAACATGTGTCCAGGGTGATGGGATATACCGGGATGTGTATCGCGCTCATGGAAAACCCCGACCTGGTTAAAGCCGTGACAGATAAGATAGGCGGCATCATAAAAAAATATAACGAAGGATTGCTGCAGTTTGACAGGCTGATCTCCATTTTCCAGGGTGACGACTTCGGCTTTAAAACAGGCACCCTGATCTCCCCGGATGATATCCGGAAGTATTTTATTCCATGGCATAGAATCTATTCCCGCCAGGCACATGATGCCGGCAGGCTGTACCTGCTTCACAGCTGCGGTAAAATAGACGATATAATGAATGATCTGGTATATGACGTGAAAATAGACGGAAAGCACAGCTTCCAGGATGAGATCATGTCAATAGGGGCATACAAGAAAAAATGGGGAGACAAGATTACCCTGTTGGGCGGGGTTGATGTACACAAACTGTCTGTCTGCTCCCCTGACGAAATACGGAAATATGTGCGTGGGATCATTGAGGAATGCGCCCCCGGGGGGAGATTTGCGATCGGTGCCGGTAACTCGATAACCAGTTATATACCTCTGGAAAACTACCTCACGATGATTGACGAAGCATTGAAATAACTTTACTATTTCTCTGAATATGGGACTTTTTATAGGATTTTTAATCGTTTTTATCGCCGGCATCATCCAGGGCACTTTTGTCCTGCCAATGACACTTACAAAGAAGTGGAACTGGGAAAACACCTGGCTGACATTTTCTGTCTTCGGTATGCTGCTGATAAACTGGATATTAGCACTGATTTTCATCCCTCACCTGTTCTCCGTTTTCAAACAGGTACCTTTCAGCGATATTATTTACCTTATCCTGTTCGGTTTTGGCTGGGGAGTAGGCGCCGTGCTGTTCGGCATTGGGATGGACAAACTGGGTATGTCACTGGGATACCCCATTATACAGTCGCTGGTGGCAGTCATGGGTGGAGTCATACCCATGCTTATCTTCAGCCTGAACGATATTGTCACCCTCAGAGGTGGGATACTTCTGCTGGGTGCTGCCGTCGACATCCTGGGCGTGATCATTTGCTCCAGGGCTTACGCCATGAAGGAAGCAGCCCAGGGAATAAAAGCCAGCGCCACCAGGGCCGGGGTGCTTATCGCTGTGGGAGCTGGACTGCTGTGCTGCCTGCCTAATGTGGGCGCTTCATTCGGAAAATCAACCATCGACGCGGCCTTGCAGTTTGGAGCGGTCGGATCCATGGCCGGAAACGCCGTGTGGGCCATCTTCTTCACCGTCGGTTTTATCCCTAATGTTGCCTATACCGTTTTTCTGTTAAATAAAAATTCCAGCGCAGGTTTCTTCAGATTCGAGAGCCTGAAAAACGGCTCCTTCGCGTTCCTGATGGCCCTGATGTGGATCGGCAGCATGTACCTGTACGGCACAGGCGCCTCACAGCTGGGTGACTGGGGACTGATCATCGGATGGCCATTGTTTATTTCCCTGTCGATACTGGTTGGAAATCTGTGGGGAGTGGCACGGGGAGAATGGAAAACAGCAATCCCGGATGCCAGGCAAAAGCTCAATATGGGGTTGTTGGTAATCGTTATCGCTATTATTTTGATAGGTGTCAGTAATTTGTTTTAATGAAAGCAGCATCTGTGCATCGTGACGACTTTATTTCCGATAAAATGTTTGTCCTCATGAGAACATTCGGGTCTGCTGATAATAGTGTATTCTAATCAGATTATTATGGATTTACTACAACAAATCGCCTTTTGCGTTGAAAAAGGGAAAATTGACCAGAAATCGCCGTATCCCCCGGATTTGAAGGGTCAGGACGGTGCCGATGAACTTACACAACAGGCGCTGGTTAACGGTGTTCCCCCGGTCGAAATACTGAATATGGCCCTTGTGCCAGGTATGAGAGCCATGGGAAACAAGTTCCGCGAGAACAAAATATTTGTTCCGGAGGTGCTGATGGCCGCCAGAGCCATGGCCAGGGCCATGACTCACCTCAAACCGTATTTTCAGTCAGGTGAAGTCAGGCGTACAGGCATCGTGATCATCGGTACTGTGACCGGTGATCTCCACGACATCGGGAAAAACCTCGTTGCCATGATGGTCGAGGGCGGGGGATGGGAAGTGATCGACCTGGGTGTTGATGTGGGAGCCGAAAAGTTTCTTGCCACATTGAAAGAGAACCCCTCTGCTGTTGTCGCCCTTTCCGCCCTGCTGACTACCACTATGGAAAACATGAAAAAGATCGTCGCATCAATTAAAGAAAAGAATCCGTCAACCAGGGTGATGATTGGCGGAGCACCGGTAACACAGGATTTTTGTGAACGGATAGGTGCCGATTTTTACTCTCCTGATCCGCAGGGAGCAGTGGATTACCTGAAAAATATTGCCTGAGCGCTTCCTGGTGCACCGGTCCAACCGGTGGTGACCGGCGCTGTGACGGGAAGCCGTGGTTCATGAAAAAGCGGAACGCTATTAACCATGTTCTGTCGCCTCCTGCAATGCAACCATGTGCCTGTTAATGAGTCGGTCGCATCGTGATGCTTCATTGATGATCTTCAGGTCCGGGCCTCGGCTGCACCCGGTCAACAGCTTCCCGGTATCTCCTGCTCATCTTCCTTACCAGCCTGGGATACTGATCCAGAAGATTTTCCGTTTCCTCAATATTCGTTCCCAGGTTGTAGAGATATGCCGGCGTGCCGCCCGGATCTTTCAGTATGAGTTTCATATCCCCCCGGTATACTGCATGAAAATACAGATATTCATTGCTGATATTTCTGAAGGGATGATGCGTTGGACCGGCCGAAATATTTGAGCCGGCTACAATGAGCGGATGGCTTCTTCCCTGTGGTTTCCCTCCTCTGTAGACCGCTGAAAAATCTTCACTGTCATAACAGGCCTGATCCTCATCCTTTCCTTTCATTACCAGTCCCTTAACAGAAGCGAACCAGTCAATCAATCCGAACGTCAGGTCATTG
>JAXDBV010000236.1:0-11956 GCA_034678415.1 Bacteroidales bacterium | reverse complement strand
TTACTTTTTACGTTACATGTTTGATTGTAAAATCAGGCCTGCATAATCCTGGAAGACACGGGTCGGTAAAGAAACGGATGATGTTGAAATATATGATTATTTATTAATTTTATTTCCGTAATAAATGACAATGCCAATGAAATCTGCGTGGTTTGCGTGTGCAGTATTTCTGATGTTCTTTCCTGTCAGGCATGCAGACGGGCAGCAATTCAAGAAGCCGGAACCCACTGTCACACGGATCCTGCTTGTGCTGGACGCTTCCCAGAGCATGGCCGGTACCTGGCAGAGCGACAGGAAGATCAATATTGCGCGTAACTTTCTGATCAATACCATTGACAGCCTGGAACAGCTGGAGAACATCCAGCTTGCTTTGCGGGTATATGGTCATCAAAGTCCTGTCCCTCCCCAGGATTGCAATGATACCCGGCTGGAGGTGCCCTTCGGGCCCAATAATGCATCGCTCATACGGCAGAAGCTGCGATTCCTTAATCCCAAGGGGACCACCCCTATCGCAGGATCGCTGCAGAAAGCGATCAGCGATTTCCCTCCGTGCGATAACTGCAGGAATATCATCATCCTGATCACCGACGGCAAGGAAGCCTGCGACGGCGATCCCTGTGCCGTATCGGCCGAACTTCAGCGCAACGGTATCCTGCTTAAACCCTTCATCATCGGTATAGGCATTGATCCCCAATTCCGTCAGACATTCGAATGTATCGGTGAATATTTCAATGCCGACCAGGAGGAAAAATTCCAGGACGTTTTGAAGATTGTCATTACACAGGCGCTGGACCAAACCACCGCCCAGGTGAACCTCCTTGATATCCATGGAGAACCGGTCGAGACGGACGTACCCATGACCTTTTACAACCAGACCTCCGGCAGGGCAAGGTATCACTTCTACCACACCCTGAATAACAAAGGTAATCCTGACACCCTGTTGCTTGACCCCTTGCTTATATACCGGCTGGTGGTTCATACCCTCCCTCCCGTGAAGCTGGATAACATACGGCTTGCCAGGGGCAAACACAATATTATAGGGCTGGATGCACCCCAGGGTACCCTGATCGTCGGCAATACAGCCGGCCAGTATCAGAATGTGCAGTTCCTGGTGCGCAAACAGGGGAGCAAAACAACACTGAACTGGCAATCTGTAAACAAGCCTGAGAAATATATTGTAGGCAAGTATGAAATTGAGATACCGATCCTGCCCCGCCTGGTAGTATCCAACGTCGAAATACAGCAGTCAACCACCACGCAGGTTGATATACCGAAACCAGGAATCATAACCATCATTTCCCCCATGTCGGGCTTCGGCAGCCTTTACCTCATCCACGACACTGGCGAACACGAGTGGATATACAACACCGATAAAAATGCCAAAACAGAGACCCTGATCCTCCAGCCGGGAACCTATCGTTACGTTTTCAGACCGATGGCATCACGAAAAAGCATCTATACCCTCGACAAACGCTTTGTTGTAAACACGGGCAGTTCCAAGGTTATTAAGCTGTATTAAAGGGATTGACCATTAAACCAATGGTATCTGCTGTAGTCAAACATTCTCTGTATGTCCATGACAAGCCCGAAAAGCGTGAGTGATTACAGCGATGACGAACTGCTTTCTCTGTACAGGGAAGGAAGCAATCCTGAATATGCCTTTCACCTCATGGTTTTGAAATATCAGCGCCGTGTTTACTGGCTTGTGAGAAGAATGGTGGTGAACCATGATGACACGGATGATCTGGTTCAAAACGTCTTTGTAAAGGTATGGAAAGCATTACCACGGTTCAGGGCAGAGGCACAGCTATACACCTGGATATATCGTATATCGGTAAATGAAGCCCTCTCTTTCCTTAAAAGGAGAAGGTTCATGCGGCCTCTCACGGATGTTGAGAACACGCTGAAGAACCTGGTTGACAACAGCTCATGCTACAGCGGCGATGAGATCAGTAAAAAACTTCAGCGGGCAGTGCTTTCCCTGCCCAATAAACAAAGACTGGTGTTCAATCTTAAGTATTTTGAGAATATGTCTTACGAAGATATGTCAGAAATATTGAAAACCTCGGTTGGGGCGTTGAAAGCCTCGTACCACCATGCGGTAAAAAAAATCGAGTCGCTGGTAACACGGGATTAAACCTTGGCAAGCATAATCAGTCAAATATAACAGAGCAAGAAACGTGATGGAAACAAAGAAGGAAAGACCTGAAATCATGAAGGGGCATACTCACAGGGGAGAGTTTATTGTACCTGACAACTACTTCGACGAGCTACCGGGAAGGATCCGTAGCAGGATCACGGCTAAAAAGCCTGAGCAGCATGCTGGTGCATTATACCTTTTTTGGCGGTTCCCTCAGGCCACCGTGGCTGCAGCATTCGTCGTCCTTGTCGTCGCCGGATATTTCTCAGCAAGGATATTAACGGACAAGCCGGGAAACAGGGTAATAACAGGCCATGAAGTAGCAGGATTTGTTGAGTTCTACAATGCTGATTTTGATGAAGTAGAGATCATCGAAGCGCTCATTCCCCCCCTGCCCGTCGGCGACAACGAAATAAATCACCAGGAAGATATCATTGAGTACCTGGTAGAAGAGAATATCGATATTGAAACCATTATTGAAGAATTATAACCATTTTTGCCATGAAGAACCTGAAATTACTGTTGGCTGTTTTGGCCGTATTATTCAGTGGTCAGTCAGCAACGTGCCAGGAAGAAATTGAGCCGGATGCCATGGAAAGGCTCACAGCCCAGAAGATTGCCTTTATCACCGACAGGCTTCAGCTGACACCGGCGGAAGCAGAAAAATTCTGGCCTGTGTACAATGAATACCAGGGACGCAGAAGCGGTATTGCAGCTGAACGCCGGCAGGCGACCAGAGAATTCATGGAAAAACAATCGTTCATGACCGACAGTGAAGTGGAAAAAGCGGTTGACCGTTTTGTTTACCTGCATCAACAGGAAGGCAACCTGCTCGGTGAATACCACGCCAGGTTCAAAGCCATACTTCCTGTCCGCAAGGTGATGAGGCTCTACCAGGCGGAGAACCAGTATAAGACCTTCCTCCTGCGACAGTTAAGGAACAGGGGTGAGCCGCCGGTAATAAGAGGACGCCGGGGATTATAACACGGAGGTAACGGCGTGGTTCGCCCAGGCAGATCAGGTTTTCGCTTCATTCGAGGCTTCCAACTGTCTTTTCCACCTCCTCGAGTATTTCACACGATTTCACCAGTTGTTTCATCCGGTTATGATCGGGGTACAGCGGGCGGTCTTCATCCAGGAATGCTACATGCCTTCGTATCACCTCACGGGCTTTATTAACCCCCTTCCCAAAGGTATACTCTCTGAAGTCGAGAGCCTGGGCTGCCGCCATAAGTTCAATCCCCAGGATCCCATAGGCGTTATCAAGGATCTGGTCGTTCTTGATGGCCGTATTCATTCCCATGGAAACAAAATCTTCCTGATCGGCGGCGGCAGGTATAGATTGTATCGAGGCGGGCATCGACAGTATTCTCTGTTCAACTATCTGCATATCAGCAGTATATTGGCTCAACATCATGCCCGAGAACATACCGGCTCCTTTGGTGAGGAATGCGGGTAACCCCACGTTCAGTGCCGGATGGTTCAGCCTGTTCATTCTTCTTTCCGACAGTACACATACCATGGTGAGTGCCGCTCCGGCCATATCCATGGGCAGGCTGACGGGTGAACCCTGGAAGTTGGCACCGGTAAGTTGTATGTCACGGTCGGGGAAGAAGATGGGATTATCGCCCACGCCGTTCATCTCGGTCTCAACCTGCTGACGGGCCCACCTGAGAGCATCGTGCGCGGCACCGATAACCTGAGGGGTTGAGCGCATGGAATAGGCATCCTGCACTTTGCATTTGACACGTCCCTCTGCAAGGTCACCTCCGGCAATCATTTTCTGTATCGCTGCGGCGCTGCGCATGGCACCCGGGAAACCCCTTACCTCATGGAGCAACACGTTATAGGGTCGCATGTTGGCCATTAGGGCTTCCAGGGTCATGGAGGCCGCGATCTCCGCCTGTTTCATCCACCGGTTGGCATCATACAGCCACAGAGCGCTCATGGCAGTGAGAATGTTGGATCCGTTGATAGCTGCCAGCCCGTCACGTGCCCTGAGACCCGGTACAGGTATCCCCGCCTTATCCATAGCCTCCTTCCCGTCCAAGAGCTTTCCCTTGTAGAATGCCCGTCCCTCACCCAACAGCAAAAGGGCTATCTGTGACATGGGAGCCAGATCGCCTGATGCCCCCACAGAACCTTTCCTGCACACCTCGGGTGTCACGCCCCTGTTCAGCATCTCCACCAGCGTCCGGGTGATCTCAAAGCGGCATCCTGAATTGCCGTGAGCATGCACATTGATGCGCGAGAGCATGGCAGCTCTGACCTGTTCCACAGGCATCGGTTCTCCCATACCTGCCGCATGGTTATAAATCAGATACCTCTGAAACTGTTCCACCTGTTCGTCGGTCAGCACCACCTCGGAAAACTCACCGATCCCCGTATTCACACCATACATGATCTCCCGTGCCTGGATCTTCTTCTCGAGCATTTCCCTGCACCGGTTGATACGCTGAACCGCTTCGCGCGATAATTCAACTTTTTCACCATGCCTGGCAACCTTCACAAGATCTTCAATTGTCAGGCCTGATCCTGTTATTATCAGTGACATAAGATGTTAAGTTTTTCAGAGGAATAAAATTACAGAAAATAAGAAGGAATAATACAGCTTCCCGCCGTGTTTGGCAACATACGGAAGGAGAAGCGTAGTACCCTGTCATGGATCAACCGGCAACCCGGTCGATATCTGGCGGGAATAATTAAAGAACGGAAGCGGAGATTACGCGGATAAGATCATCGAGTGTCATCTCTTCCTGTGAGCCGGTTTGCATGTTTCTCAGGGTAATAATACCCCTGTTCATCTCATTCGTTCCGATGATGGCCACGTATGGGATCTTGTTTGCGTCGGCATAGCCAAATTGTTTCTTCATCTTGTCGGGGTCGGGATATAGCTCAGCAGGGATACCCTTCTCCCGTATTTTTTTCAGCATGGGCAGGCAACAGGCCACTTCTCTCTCCCCAAAATTGACAAAAAGGATTCGTGTGTTATTGATTTCCTGCACGGGGAAAAGGTTAGCCTGCTGGAGCACATCATAAATACGATCGGCACCAAAGGAAATACCCACGCCCGAGATACCCTGCAACCCGAAGATACCGGTAAGGTCATCATACCTGCCTCCTCCACACACGCTACCAATCTGCATATCCCTGGAGATGACTTCGATAATGGTACCGGTGTAATAATCCAGTCCACGGGCAAGAGTGAGGTCGAGGTTCACATCAGCCTTAAGCTCTGTTCCGGTGGAATAGGATAATAGCTGATCTATCTGATCCACACCCTGGAGGCCGGTAACCGAACCGCCGAGCAGCTCCCGCAACCGTTTGACTTTGTCCGTGTTGTTTCCTCTGAGGCGGAAGAAAGGCTGGATTTTCCTTACCGCCTCATCACCGATACCCCTGGCCAGCAGTTCCTCGTTCACCTTCTCAGGTCCAATCTTATCGATCTTGTCCATGGCGATAATGATAGTGTTGGCCTGGTCAGGCGCACCCATTACCTCGGCGATACCGAAAAGGATCTTCCGGTGGTTGATCCGTATTTCCACTTTCATTCCCAGCAGATCAAATATTTCATCGGCAATCAGAATCAGTTCCAGCTCATTCAGGAGGGAATTACTTCCAATCACATCCACATCGCACTGGTAGAACTCGCGGTAGCGGCCTTTCTGTGGTTTATCGGCTCTCCATACGGGCTGTATCTGGTAGCGTTTGAAGGGAAACTGTATCTCATTCCTGTTTTGGACCACGAAGCGGGCAAAGGGTACTGTAAGATCATACCGCAACCCGCGTTCGCAGATCTGCTGCGACAGTTTTTGGCTGTTTACACTGGTAAGGTCTGCCGAAGGAATCCCTTCCAGGAAATCACCGGAATTGAGGATCTTGAAAATGAGCTTGTCTCCTTCATCACCATATTTCCCAAGTAATGTCGTAAGATATTCCATGGCCGGGGTTTCCAGGGGCTGGTATCCATACCTGATAAAGGTGTTCTCAATGGCAGAGAAGATATATTTCCGTTTCCTCATCTCGGCGGGGGAGAAGTCTCTTGTCCCCCTGGGTACAGAAGGTTTGGCAATAGTCATAACACAACACTTTTCTCAGGGAATAAAGATAAGATAAAAATCCCAGCCTGTTTGTTCTCTTTAAGAACCATATCAGCAGGGTTTATTCGCCCTGCGTGCAGTATCAGAGCCATCAATACCTTGCCAGGCGTTTGAAATCAAGGGGCAGGAAACCGTCCGGATTTTTTGCGTCGATGATATGATAGTTGAAATAATATATACATGCGTCGTCGCATCCCATCAGCACCTTGTAGCTCCAGCCGGCCTGTTGTGTTGTTTCCGGCCCCACCTTATGAAGGATGACGGTGTTTTCGGCCCTGGCATCGATAGCCTGCTGAATCTCTTCCTGTGTGACGATCTCAAAACCGTAAGAATACAACGCTTGGATCTTTTCCACGGTATTCACCAGCGGCGACAAGTCCTCCGCAGTGAACAGGATTTTCTTCCCTGTCAGCCGCGGCACATTCACATTATAATATTTCAGAAATTTCAGTCCCGTCACGGTTGGATCCTGTATAATCCGTTTCACATGATCCTGGAAAAAACGGATGATCAGTTCGAGCCTGAACACGAATTTCTCAGCATCCACACCGCTGTACGACAGGGGAAATGATCCAAATTCGGGCATGTTTTCAAGGGTTGGAACATCCTTGCCCATAAGGACGTTAAGGAAGGTATAAGTGGCGCTGCTTTTGTCCCTGTCATACCTGTTTTGCGTGAGTACCAGGAAGGTGAAGGCAGGGTCCTTGCGTTTCGATTTAAATTCCTCGCCACTAATGTATTCACAGGGAGTGAGCGTCCAGTTCTTCTCCATAGCCTCCTGTATACAGGCATTGTACAGGGAGAACATGTCATCCTCTAGCACAACGAGGGTTTTTGAACTGGCAAAGGCGGCTGCTTCAGCGGCGGTGGGGAAGGGAGCCTGTGCAGCCAGGCCGGTCACAACAAACAATAATAGAAAAGGAATCAATAATTTTCTCATATTCATCGGAAATTAGCCATTTTCTGGAAATCACTTCTGAGCAATCCATTATATTTACCTTCATCGGCCATATGATAATCGAAATAGTAAACGGTTCCGTCACCAGCTCCCATAATCACCTTATAACACCGGGCTTTCATTTTACCGTTGACGGGGCCCACCTTATGCAGGAAAGCCACGTCAGGATCACCCCTACTGATGGCTTCCGTCAACTCCTCCTGTGTTACAATCTTCAGGGGATAAGGATACGCCTTCCCGAGCTGTATCTGATGTAATAGTCCGGGCTCCACATCACTGCTGAGCAGAAAGAGGGTTTTTGTGGCAAGCCGGGGAGTGTTGACACCCGCCAGGGTTGCATCAAGCTTTATGTCCTCATCCCTATCCTTGTATCGGAGGATGAACTGCTGCATGAAACGCAGCAACGCCGGCAATTTATACAGGTAGGTATCCTCATCCGCATCGAGGTATGCGAGGGGAAGGGTGCAGAGCTCAGGCATCTGATTGATATCGGGGTAGTTACCTCCCATCAGCAAGCTCAGGAACTGGTATTTTGTTTTTAACCTGTCAGCGGCAAAATACACCTCTGTAAGGATGAGGAAGGAACAGAGCGGATCGCGACGGCGAGTAAGGAAATCATCATATGAAATGATCCCCGCGGTTGTGATCGTCCATTCCTTCCCTGTGATCTCAGGGATAAGAATATTGTATTCCCTCAGCGGATTCGGTTCAAGCACCACAAAGGTTTTCGTATTCAGAAAGGGACGGATTTGAGAGGTAGCCAGCGCAAAATCCTGTGCCTGAAGGGTAACAGCAGAAAATATGAACAGAAGCACAGGGGCGATGAACTTCCTACAAGGCAGGAAGGTAGATGGCATTTCTTTCATTGTACTTCCTTATGTACAGGAATTTCATCTGTTTCTTTTTCCGGCGACTGAGGCTGTTATAATCATCATACAGTTCAGGATCTTTCATAAGTATAACCTCAAGGTTCTGAATATTATAGTCCACTACCTCGCCTGTCTCGAAATCGATAAGAAACTGTCGTACCTCGGTTTTTGTAACCGTATTGGGACGCCTGTAATAATAATCATAATAGCTGAACCGGTCGAAATAAGGATCATAATACGAACCATCGTATGAGGTAATGGCAGCGATAAAATGACAAATACCGCCTATAATGGTAACCCTGTGAAAATCACCACCGAGTCCAACGTAAAGCACCCCATTCTGTGAATACCCCCATACATCTTCCGACTTCAACTCCTTCTTCATCCCAAAATCATCATAATAGTAAATGGGTTCCTCGGAGAAAACGGTTGTGAAAAAATCCCTGTCATTATAATCAACCGTGGTCAGGATCCTTGTTTTTGGCAGGGGATTATTGGTTTTTACCTGGTCGAAAGTCAGGAATAAACCCTCATTGAACCGATAATCAGGAGTATACATGATCATCCTCACAGTATCTCCCTGTGCAGATGCTTCCAGCGCTATCACCCAGGTCAGGAAAAAAAACAAACTCCTCATGGCCGGCCTCATGTTTATTGTTATTATAACAAAATTAAGACAATTTTAGTTTGTTAGCCACCGATATTCTTCTAATTTTATTTGAAACATAATCCCGGGATTCCTCGTTTCACATATATGCCTGTTCCAGGAAACAAATTCAGGGGCAGGAATATTAACAGGATAAAATTTTTATCTTTAGGATATAATAAGGATATACCGGATGAAAAAGTTCAGTCTCTTGCGGGCAGAAACACAGGGAAGATTCACAGGAGAGAGTCTTCTCCAGGATCATTCTCGTTTCATCTTGTTATACTGTGCAGTAGCTGTACTGCTTTATCTCGGCTACGGGATCAATGCTGCGGTTCAGGGAAATATCCTGATCACCGTAATTGATCTCATGGCTTTTCTCATCACTCTGGCTACCGGTATATATATCCTTCGCACGGAGAGAACGCGCCTGCCTTCTCTCGTGCTGGTAATCACGTTTGGCGTCGCACTGTACATTTTTTTTACCACCGGAGGCATTAAAGAAATGGGGGGCTATTTCCTGTTCCTGTTCCCGTTGATCTCCATGCTGATGCTGGGGATGAGAAAGGGGACCATCCTGTCCTCTGCCCTTCTGCTCCTGTTACTCCTGTCAAACCTGTTCCCCGACGGGTTCCCGCTGTCACCTCCTTATAGCGCCGGTATACAGATCCGAATAACCATCGTTTACCTGCTGATTTACTTTTTTACCATTGCCTATAGTTATTTTAACCAGGACCTGATAAAAAAACTGCAGGATGCACTCAACGAGGTGCGCCTGACAAAAAAATCAAAAGACCAGTTCATATCCAGCCTGTCACACCAGATAAGAACCCCTTTGAACAATATCGTGGTCCTGGGAAATATCCTGAACGATTCAAAGCTGGGAGAAAAGCAGAACGACCTGGTGGATACCCTTGTTGCATCGGCAAACAACCTGGTGGCTATTGTCGACAATATTGCCAAGGTGTCGAGTATTGAAAAAGCCGAAGAAGGGAAAAGCGATCTGGTGTTTAATTTGCAGTCATCCATTGAAAATACCGTTGATTTTCTCACGAGGAGGGAAAACAAGGATATAAACTTCGGCATCTCCATCTCGGAAAATATCCCCAGGATTATAAGGGGAAATCCCATCCGTCTCAAGCAGATCGTGCTGAATATCCTTGAAACACTTTTCACCCTCCGGAAGTCGGCCGATGCACCCACCCGGCTTCTCATAACTGCCGCAAGGGAGACCGATATTGATCTTGTTATCCAGTTTGAGATCATCACCAGGGAAGTACTTGATGTGGATATCCCACAGCCCGGTCATGGTACTGATGACAAGCGGATGTTGAGAAAGGGGGAGTTTCTCCTGGCACGTAAGCTGATCTATGATTCCGAAGGGAAGTTCCACATAGGGCATGAACAGGAGGGTACTCATATCAGTTTCAGCCTTCCTTTTATAAAGGTTCCTGTGGCTGCCGAAGCGGTAGAGAAAGATACCACGCTGAACAGGATACGAAAAGCACAAACGGAGAAAAAGATTGAACTGAAAGATTCGAACATCCTCCTGGTTGAGGATAACCTGATCAACCAGAAGATTGTGATTCTGAGCCTCAAAAAATTTGTAAAAAATATTGATGTAGCCATTGACGGGAAAGAGGCTCTCGACAAGTTCGGTACTTCAAAGTATGACCTTATCCTGATGGACATCCAGATGCCGACGATGGATGGGCTCATTGCCACACGAAAGATCAGGGAACTGGAGATGAGTACCGAATCGCACATTCCCATCATCGCCATTACTGCCAATGCCTTGCTCGGTGATAAGGAGACCTGCCTCTCGGCAGGAATGGATGAATATATCAGTAAGCCTTTCCAGATCGAGGATCTGGTGAACAAGATGTCGTCTCTCCTGGCGGGCAACAGGCCGTCATAACCTTTCAGCTCGACGACAGAGGCTTGAATCCTATCACAAGGATATCATCAATCTGATCCACTTTCCCCATCCAGTTTTCAATGGTTTCCTCCAGGATGGTTTTTTGCTGGTCGAGTGTGAGTTTATGGATGGTCAGCAACAGGTGCCTGAACCGCCGGTACATGAATTTTTTCTCCCTGGGGCCACCAAACTGGTCGGCATAGCCATCGGTAAACATGTATATGATGTCATTTTTTTCGAGGGGGATAGTCAGGTTGGTGAATGTTTGTACCTGCTGGCTTTGTGTCAGCCCCACGGAAACACGGTCGGCTTTCAGCTCGGTGATGGTCTCATCCCTCACAAGGTATCCTGAGTTAAAGGCGCCGGCAAACTCCAGGATGCCCCTTTTCATATCGATGGAACAAAGCGACAGATCCATACCATCCTTTAAAGTGATCTTTTCCACTTCCTTGTTGAAAGAGTCGGCAATACCCTTGTTCAGCCTGTCGAGGATCTGTGCAGGTTCTTCCACGTTCTGAACGTTGATAATATTACGGATGAGCTCGCTGCCGATCATCGACATGAGCGCTCCCGGCACTCCGTGCCCGGTACAGTCAACGGCGGCCACGAATACCTTGTCTCCCTTCTTGTTGATCCAATAAAAATCACCGCTGACAATATCCTTGGGTTTAAATAGAATAAACGAATTGGGAAAGATCTGCCGGAAGAGGTTCATCGAAGGGAGCATGGCTTCCTGAATCTTCTGTGCATAGATAATGCTGTCGGTGATATTACGGTTTTTTATCGACAGCTCTTCCTTCTGACGGTTGATCTCAACGGCAGCCTGTTCCTTGTCACGCAGCAGCTGATTGGCTCTTCGCAGGGTGGCAGTCCTGTAACGGATACTGGCATATGCAATGAACAGGAAAGCAATCACATAGAAACCGATAGCTAACCGGGTTCCCAGGATTGATGAACGGACAACCACACCAAGGGTGACGGGATCGGTGCTCCACACCTGGCAATTGTTCGAACCCCGCACCATGAAACGGTAACGCCCGAACGGAAGACGGGCATAAGAGGCCGTATTGACGTTCCCTGACCTGACCCACTCCTTATCAACTCCCTGGAGGATGTATTCGTACTGGTTCCTGACAGGATCGGTAAAGTCCATGGCACTGAACGCAATGGTGAAGGAAGTTACACCCGGCCGGATCACGAGCGTACCATGAGCAGAAGGATATATCCTTTCCCTCCTGCCTTTACGGATCAGGTCAACATAAGATATCTGCACCAGTGGCGGTTGCAGGTTAAGCACGACAGAATCAGGATAAAAAGAGTTAAAT
>JAXDBV010000235.1:0-14221 GCA_034678415.1 Bacteroidales bacterium | reverse complement strand
CTCGAGAATAAGGGCTTTCAACCCCGGGATATTGAGCACAGCCTGTACCATCTCCCTGCTGATGCCGGGGAATATCTTGAGGATCATTACACTGCCGTCAAGACGCGTGTGCACTTTCAGAGGAATCTTGCGGGTAGGATAGCGTATGGCGCCGTAGTTGAAACGGATATGTACTCCCACCTCAGCCAGGGGAGGATAGTTATCGGAAGAGAAGGCGTTGAAATGCTCTGCATTGTACTTACGGGTGCGGTTGCCGCGTAAGAGCTTGTTCTCAAAATAAATACACACTTCGGGAACCATGGGTTCACCCTCCTGCCGTGCCGCGGCAATCTCAATGGCAGTGATCAGGTTTTCACGGCCGTCGGTACGCAGCATACCTATCGGAAGCTGTGAGCCGGTAAAGATCACCGGTTTCTGCAGGTCTTCAAGCATGAAACCCAGAGCCGACGCCGAAAAAGCCATGGTGTCGGTTCCGTGAAGAATAACGAACCCGTCGTAGCTGTTGTAGTTTTTATCAATGATTCTGACAAGCCGCTGCCAGAAGGGCGGTCTGACATCGGAGGAGTCGATGACGGGATCGAACGTGATGGCATCAATATGGTATCCAAACCGCTTCAGCTCGGGCAGGTGCTTCACAATGACCCTGAAATCAATAGGGGAGAGCACACCGGTATCAGGATTATGCATCATTCCTATGGTGCCCCCGGTATAGAGGATGAGGATTCTTGGTTTTTCAGTGCTTTCCACGGTTCAGTTTTTTATATCAAACAGTCGGAGTGCATTGCCGGTGGTTATCCTGGCCACTTCATCCGGTTCTATATTCAACAGCCGGCTGATATGTACCGCGGTATGGACCAGGTAGCTGCTCTCATTTCTTTTTCCACGGTAAGGTACCGGCGTCAGGTAGGGAGCATCGGTTTCCAGCACGACGGGCGTGAGGCCGGTCTTGCGGATCACCTCCTCGAGGCCGGAGTTCCTGTAAGTAACAATGCCGTTGATGCCCAGCAGGAATCCCAGTCCGATAACTCTCATCGCTTGTTCTGCGGTACCTGTGAAGCTGTGAAAAACACCGCGCAGGCCCGGTCGCTTTTCGCGCTCCAAAACAGCCATAATCTCATCAAACGCATTCCTTGAATGAATCACCAGCGGGAGATCATACTCAACTGCCCATCGTACCTGAGCGGTGAAAGCCTTCTCCTGCTCATCCCTGTGTGTCTTGTCCCAATATAAATCCATCCCTGTTTCACCGATGGCATAAAATGTACCCTTGTCAATCCATGAATGGATATCTTCCAGTTCGTTTTCGAAGGCAGGTGTCACCGACCCGGGATGAAGACCAATCATAGGGAAGCAATGGGCGGGGTAGGTTTCAGCCATTGTAAGCATGGGTCTGACAGTATGGCTGCTGATGTTGGGGAGGAACATACGTGTAACCCCTTGGCTGACAGCGTTTCTGATAACCTCGTCGCGATCGTTATCGAACTCGTTCAGGTACAGATGAGTATGTGAATCAACCAGTTCCAAGTTGCCTGTTATTGGCTTTCAATCATAAGAAAGCGGATCAAACAGTCGAGAAGGCCATCCGGTGCCTGCGTGAGGCAGGTATTAAAACCCGGAAGTGGGAGCGGTGATTTATACCACTCCCTGGGCGAGCATAGCATTGGCCACTTTTACAAATCCTCCTATGTTAGCCCCTTTCATATAATTGATGAATCCGTCATTTTCCTTTCCATACTTCATGCATGTGGTATGTATATTCTTCATGATGGTATGAAGGCGTTGATCCACTTCTTCGCGTGACCATGGCAGCCGCATGGAGTTTTGAGTCATCTCAAGCCCCGACACGGCTACTCCTCCGGCATTGGCGGCTTTTCCGGGACCAAAGAGAATCCTGTGGCTGAGAAACACCTCTATTGCCTCCGGTGTTGAAGGCATGTTGGCACCTTCCGACACGCATATACACCCGTTTTTTATGAGCATGCGTGCCTCTTCTCCGTTTATCTCGTTCTGTGTGGCGCACGGAAGGGCCACATCGCACTTCACTTCCCACGGGCGTTTCCCCTCCATGTACTGTACGTGATGTTTCCCGGCATAATCCTTGATGCGTCCGCGCCGGATATTTTTCAACTCCATGATATCCTTCAGCTTCTCGCGGTCAATTCCTTTCGGATCGTAGATACAACCGGAGGAGTCGGAGAGGGTGACCGGTTTGCCGCCCAGGTCAAGCACTTTCTCAACTGCATACTGTGCCACATTGCCTGATCCTGAGATAGCCACCGTTTTTCCTTTCAGCGATTCGTCCCTTGTAGCCAGCATCTCCTGTGCGAAGTAAACGCATCCGTAACCGGTGGCTTCCGGCCGGATAAGACTACCGCCCCATTCAATTCCCTTGCCGGTGAGCACACCCGTGAACTCATTGGCCAGGCGTTTATACTGTCCGAACAGGAATCCTATTTCGCGGCCGCCCACGCCGATATCCCCGGCCGGCACATCGGTGTTTGGTCCGATATGCCTGAAGAGCTCGGTCATGAAACTCTGACAGAAGCGCATAACCTCGTTATCAGACTTACCTTTCGGATCGAAGTCGGAACCGCCTTTGCCGCCACCCATCGGCAGGGTGGTGAGACTGTTCTTGAAGACCTGTTCAAATGCCAGGAATTTGAGGATGCTCAGATTAACGGTAGGGTGGAACCGCAATCCACCCTTATATGGGCCAATGGCACTGTTCATTTCTATGCGGTAACCACGATTGATCTGTACATCGCCCTTATCGTCGAGCCAGGGAACCCTGAAGATAATGGTGCGTTCCGGTTCGGCAATCCGCTCCAGTATCTTTGCGTGCTTGTACCGTGGATATTCTTCAATGAACGGGATCAGGGTCTCGGCCACTTCCTGCACCGCCTGGTGAAACTCATTCTCTCCCGGATTCCTGGCCCGTATGAGGGCCATAAACTGCTCAGCTCGTGGATCCATATATTCCAGTATTTTGATAGATAAACCATCAGCCGGTGAAAAACCAGAGGCCAAATTAATTTTTTTCACCACCAAAAACAAATACAATATACCTGAAAGCAAGGCACGTCATTTTCAGCTGTTGCGCCGGTATATTTTCCCGGGGAGGCATTGTACCTGCCCACTGAATTCGAGGGTAAGAAGCACGGGTGACACCCGGCTGACAGGCCACCCGGTACGTATGGCGATCTCGTCAATGGTAAGCATCTCATCGCCGATGGCTTCCATGATCGTCTTTTCATCGTCCGACAATGTAACAAACAGAGGGGGCTGGACAACCCGGGGGCGTCTGTCTGCCGATTCCCATCCCAGGAGGTATTCGAGGTCGGTCACGTTTTCCAGCAGATCGGCTTTATGTTGCTTGATAAGGCGGTTGCAGCCCGCCGAATACCTGTCATTTACCCGGCCGGGGATGGCAAATACAGCGCGGTTGTATGAGTTTGCCAGGTCGGCGGTGATCAGTGCTCCACCCTTTTCTGCCGATTCGATAACGATCACGGCATCGGCCAGGCCGGCAATGATGCGGTTCCGTTTGATAAAATTGTTGCGTTCGGGTGGCATGGTGCTGATAAAATCGGTCAGCAGGGCCCCGTGTTCATGGATCTCCCTTGCAGTATTCTTATGGGCGGCAGGGTAGACCGTCTTCAGACCATGGCCGAGAACGGCAACGGTGGGAAGGCCATTCTTCAGCGCTGCCCGGTGAGCGGTGATGTCGATGCCATAGGCCAGACCACTGATGATGAGTACTTCATGCCCGTGTTCCTTTATCTGCCGGATGAGTTGCTGACATACCTCCTTCCCCTGGGCCGTCGCACTGCGCGTGCCAACAACACTCAATACTTTACGGATGTTGAAATCAGCCTTCCCTTTCATGTAAAGAATGACCGGCGCATCAGGACATTGTTTTAACCGTTCCGGATAATTCCTGTCAAGGTAAAAGAAAGTTCGTATCCCCTCCCTTTCAATATATTCGCATTCCTCCTCTGCCTCCTTCATCACATTGCTCCGGACAATGTTACGGGCAATAGTGTCGCCCACCCCGGGTATCCTGAGGAGATTCTTCAGGCTTTCCCTGAAAATACCTTCGATGCTGCCGGTATATGCAATGACCTTTTTGGCAGTCACGTCTCCCAGCCCGGGGATCAGGCTGATGGCGATCCGGTATTTCAGGTCTTCAGACAAAGGGATAAGAAAAATTCAGAATGATATCCTGCGCCGGTATTATTCCGGCATGAACAGATAAAGATAATGAATTGAATAAAAAAGAGGGGCATCTGCCCCTCATCCATGAAATTATTTTTACACGATGCCCTGGTCGAGCATGGCGTTGGCCACCTTCAGGAACCCGGCGATGTTGGCTCCTTTCACATAGTTGACATAGCCGCTCTCTTCGGTGCCGTATTTCACGCAGGCGGCATGGATGCTTTTCATGATCTGTTGCAGACGGCTGTCCACTTCCTCAGCCGACCAGTTTATTTTCATGGCGTTCTGTGACATTTCAAGACCTGATGTTGCCACCCCTCCGGCATTGGATGCTTTCCCGGGGGAGAAGAGGATACGGTTCTTCTGGATGATCTCAATGGCTTCGGGTGTGCTTGGCATATTAGCTCCTTCGGTAACGCACATGCACCCGTTCTTCACCAGCATCTCGGCATCATCCTTGTTCAGTTCATTCTGCGTGGCACAGGGCAGGGCAATATCGCATTTCACCTCCCAGGGCCGTTTGCCTTGATGGAACTGGGCCGAGGGGAACTCATACGAATAAGGTTTTACAATATCTTCATTGGAGGCTCTCAGTTCACGCATATAGTCGATTTTCTTTCCTTCAACGCCGTCGGGATCGTAAATATACCCGTCGGGTCCGGACAGTGTCACTACCTTGGCTCCCAGCTCCGTGGCTTTTCTTACGGCACCCCATGCCACGTTACCGAAACCGGAGACTGCCACCGTTTTTCCTTTTAAGCTTTCTCCTTTGTTGTTCAGCATTTCCTGTGCAAAGTAAACCACTCCGTATCCTGTAGCTTCCGGGCGGATGAGGCTTCCGCCCCAGTTCAGCCCTTTCCCGGTGAAAACCCCCGTGTTCTCACGCGCCAGCTTGCGGTACATGCCGTACAGGTAACCTATCTCCTGTCCTCCCACACCGATATCCCCGGCCGGAACATCGGTCTCGGGACCGATAATCTTCCACAGCTCGAGCATAAAAGACTGGCAGAAACGCATAATTTCCGCCTGTGATTTCCCTTTCGGGTTAAAATCGGAGCCTCCCTTGGCTCCCCCCATGGGCAGTGTGGTGAGAGCGTTCTTGAAAATCTGTTCAAATCCCAGGAATTTCAGGATACTGAGATTTACGCTCGGGTGGAAACGAAGCCCCCCTTTGTATGGCCCGATAGCATTGTTATACTGAACCCTGTACCCAAGGTTCACGTGTACCTTGCCCTGATCATCGGCCCAGGGTACCTTGAATATCAACATCCGGTCGGGTTCAACCAGCCTTTCGATGATGCCGGCAGATTCAAACTGCGGATTCTGATTGTATACCTCCTCAATTGATTCGAGGACTTCTCGCACTGCCTGCAGATACTCCTGTTCACCAGGATGCTTCTTCTCAAGCTCATTAAGAAAGCGATCAACGTTCATGTCTTTGTTTTTTGATTAGTATATTGTCTTTTCCTTATCCGGTGTTATAGCACGTAAATTTCTTATTTAATGATATTTAAATAAATGACTTTACTCATGAGAGGACCTTTCCCTCCGTTTGATAATTGTAATATACTGTAATCCAATGCGATACAAAAAGAAGAAATATGTTTTACAGCTCTGGCAACAGAGGCAACGGTGTTACCGGGATTACACCCGTTCACTTCCTGGAATAGCTGGTGAGGCAGGCTTTTAATGCCGTTATTTCCTTGTTGCTGAGGGAGGAGATACTGATGGCAGGGAATTTTCCTATTCCCCGGGGAAGACGCTGGAAAAGAACGATCTCCGGCCGCAGATAGAACGCTGATCTTCGTATGGTAAAGCTATGAAAATCCTTCTTGGGTATCTCGATGGAGTGGGAGCCTTTAGCAAATGGCCTGATGGAGTAATACCGCAGGATGATCTTTTCGCCCTCATCGGTAAAGAAGATAAAGTTCCTGTTGAGGATGATCTGGTAGATCATGTAAAGAAGGTAGAGGGCAAGGAATATCAGCGCTATTTGTTTTCGCCCAAGCCCCAGCAACGGTGTGGTGATCCATTGTGTGGTATACAGTAGGGTCAGGACGGCGATGAATGCTATCGTGACGAAGAGCTGTCTCAGCTTGACAGCAATGACTTTTTTACGGTTATTAATCTGCATGGTTCAGGATTTTTCTTCGCAGGCGTTCCCGGCTGATCAGGGTGAGTTCTCTTCCTGTCTGACCGGCAACCGATGTGTTTTCCCTGGCCCGCCTGATGAGATAGGGAGTGACATGCCGCACCGGTCCATAAGGAATATACTTGGCCACGTTATATCCCTCGCTGGCCAGGTTAAAGCTGATATGGTCGCTCATGCCGTAGAGCTGTGAAAACCAGATCCCGGGATTATTCCTCGGGATCTGTCTCTCTTCCATCAGCCTGGCCAGGAACAGGGAACTTTCCTCGTTATGGGTGCCGTTGAAAATGGAAATTCTGTCGATATGATCGACTGAGAACCTCAAGGCGGCATTATAATCCCTGTCGGTGCTCTCCTTGTCGGGATGGATGGGTGAGGGATACCCCATCCGTCTGGCTCTTGCCCTTTCCTTTTCCATGTAAGCTCCTCTCACGAACTTGGCTCCCAGCTTGAAATGTTCCTTTCCTGCTTTTTCATACGACTCTTTAAGAAAATCCAACCGGTCGACGCGGTACATCTGGAAGGTGTTGAACACGATGGTCTGTTTCCTGTTGTACTGCATCATCATCTCCGTTACCACCTCGTCGATATATTTCTGGTACCAGCTGTCTTCCGCGTCAATGAGTATTGGCAGTCCGGCATCATAGGCTGCCTGGCAGAGGGTATTGATCCTGTTGTAGAAAGCGGTGGCTTCTGATGCTTCTTCCCGGGTGAGCGCATCACCCCTGCTGGCCTTTTCAAGAACGCACGTCCGTGAGAAGGCCGTTGGTTTGAATACGGCAAAAGGGATGTCTTTTCTTCCCGTGGCAAAACGGATAGCTTTCATTGTCTCCTCCATGGCAATACGAATATCATTATCCGATTCCTTGCCTTCCACCGAATAGTCGAGGATAGCGTGCACTTTGCATTCCGCAAGTCTGCGGATAAGGTCGTTACATTCCTCCAGGGTGGTGCCTCCGCAGAACTGCCGGAAAACGGTCGGTTTTATGATCCATGCCATGGGCAGGCCTGTTTTGAGCGCCACATTGACAAGCAGGCTGCCGGCACTGACAAGCGTGGGAGAAGCAATAGCCCGGAACAGCAGGTAAGCCCTCCTCAGTTCACTGTCACTCTTCATCCTGAAAGCTATCTCGGTATTGTTAAAGGAAAGATTCATATTGAGAAAGTTTATTCCTTACCACACCAAAGATAGTGGATTCGCAATAATGATCCGCGGGTGGAGGTTAATGAAGAACATCACCGGTGGACAAAAGGGATCATTTGTCCTTTTTCAGCCTGTTATAGAAGAAGACCACCTCACCGAGATCCTCATCGTTTCTCACATCCAGCTTGCCCTCGCTGATGAATTGCTTGATTTCATCCTGCTTGTCGGAAAGGACTTTAAGAAGGCTTTTGGTGTTCTTGCGGATGGGAATAAGATTTCTTCCGTCGCGGGTAAGGAAATACTGTATTTCTTCACGGAAATAATCGCGGTAGTTTCCCCCGGCAAAATCAGAGGCCGGAAGCTGTTCCCGTTTGATAATGCTGCTGCGTCTTACCAGGAGACGGCATTCACCGTCGGTAAGCATCTGGTAGTAACCTTTGATGAGCTTACCCTTCAGGTAGTAAGTACCGAAGATATGGATCCTCCCGTCAAACACTACATGATCCAGCTCGTTGGGATTGGTGAAGGCCAGGATTTCTTCCCCCTTCTTGAATTCAATCTGATCGGCGTAGATATTGTACCGGAAAGGTATCTCTTCAAAGATCATACCGTTTTTCATGTAAAGGGTGCCTGAAACAAATTCCTTGTTGAGGAACGCACTTCCCTTGATATTGTCATAGTTGACATCTGCAATCACAGTGCCTTTTTCCATCATCCTGTCGAACTGCATCGTGCTCGACCTGGGAGAGATAACCTGCGCATGGACGAAGGTACTGACCGGATACCATGCCAGCAGAAGGAATAATAAGGATATTTTGTGTATCATAATGGTTTTATTGACTATTATCAAAGGTATGAAAAGATGTGATAATAATGAACCGCTGGTGTTTTAATGCTGTCGTTTCCTTTTCTTTATGAAAAAATCGGTGATCATTTTTGATGCCTCTTCCGCCAGAACTCCTTTTTCCACTCTTGTTTTCGTGGGCAGAATATTTTTTTTCACCAGGCTGTATCCTTTTTTTTCATCGCTGGTGCCGTACACCAGTCGTGGGACCTGTGCCCAGGCGATGGCTGCTGCACACATGAGGCAGGGCTCAAGCGTGACATAGAGGCTGCAATCCTTCAGGTACTTGCCTCCCAGGAAAGAGGCAGCGGCGGTAATAACCTGCATCTCGGCATGGGCCGTGACATCGTTCAGCGTCTCGGTGAGGTTGTGGGCCCTGGCGATGATCCTGTCACCACATACCACCACCGCTCCCACCGGTATCTCATTGCGCTCCAGTGCCTTGTAAGCTTCACGCAAGGCTTCTCTCATAAAGTATTCGTCCGAATGGTTAACAAGTATGTTCATCGCCCATACCCCGTTTATCATGAAGGAGTGTGAAAATTCTTTATAAATTCGCAAGATAACAAAATAGGATCATTATGTACAGAACACATACCTGTGGCGAGTTGCGGCTGGCAGATGCGGGAAAACAGGTTACACTGGCAGGATGGGTGCAGCGGTCGCGTGACCTGGGAGGAATGACCTTTATCGATCTGAGGGACCGCTACGGAATCACACAACTGGTGTTCAATATGGAAACCAATCCTGCACTCTGTGAACAGGCAAGAACCCTGGGAAGGGAATATGTGATCCAGGCAAGCGGTGCGGTGACCGAACGATCGAACAAGAATCCCAAGTTGCCCACCGGTGATATCGAGATCATCACCGACCGGATTGTCGTTCTCAATCCTTCCCTGCTTCCCCCCTTTACTATCGAAGATGAAACGGACGGGGGTGATGAGCTCAGGATGAAATACCGTTTTCTCGACCTGCGACGCACCCCTGTGAGGAAAAATCTTGAGCTGAGGCACCGGATGACCCGGGTGGTGAGAATATACCTTGACAGCCTTGGATTCATCGAGGTGGAGACACCTGTGCTCGTCCGTTCAACACCCGAAGGAGCCAGGGATTTCCTCGTTCCCTCGAGGATGAATCCGGGTGAGTTTTATGCCCTGCCGCAGTCACCCCAAACTCTTAAACAGCTCCTCATGGTGGCAGGATATGACAGGTATTACCAGATTGTGAAATGTTTCAGGGACGAAGACCTGAGAGCCGACCGCCAGCCCGAGTTCACACAGATCGACTGCGAGATGTCGTTCGTCACCAGGAATGATGTGCTGGAAACATTCGAGGGATTGGCAAAATACCTGTTCGACGCCTTACTCGGGATCCGTATGAATGAATCCTTTCCAAGGCTCAGCTATGAAGAAGCCATGGAAAAATACGGCACCGACAAGCCTGACCTGAGGTTCGAAATGAGAATAAATGAGCTCACGGGACAGCTGAAAGGGAAGGGCTTTGGCGTGTTTGACAAGGCCGATTACGTGGGGGCTGTCTGTGCAAAGAATTATGCTGACTGCCCGCGGAAAGAGATGGATGAGCTTACAGAATTTGTTAGAAAACCGCAGATCGGCGGCAACGGGATTGTCTTTGTGAAATACAACCGGGACAATACCCTGAAATCATCGATCGATAAATATTATTCCGGAGAGGTTCTCAGGTCGGTGGCAGGGTTGCTGGATGCAGTACCGGGAGATCTTATCCTTATCATGGCCGGAGAGAAGATGAATACGCTGAACGCCCTGGGCCTGTTGCGGCTTGAAATAGCAAGACGACTGGGATTGCGTACACCGGGCCTCTTCTCCCCCCTCTGGGTGGTTGATTTCCCTCTGCTGGAATGGGATGAGGAAGCCGGCCGTTTCTTTGCCAAGCATCATCCCTTCACCTCCCCGAGGGTGGAAGATATTCCTCTGTTTGATACCGATCCGGCTGCAATGAGAGCCAATGCCTATGACCTCGTTATTAACGGTATCGAGATTGGCGGTGGCTCTATCCGTATCCACGATGAGATGCTCCAGAAAAAGATGTTCAGAGCCCTGGGTTTTACCGATGAAGAAGCCCGTGACCAGTTCGGATTCCTCATGCATGCATTCCGCTACGGGGCTCCTCCCCACGGCGGTATCGCCTTTGGCCTTGACCGCTGGGTAGCCCTCATCGGCGGCTCGGAAACCATCCGCGACTATATCGCCTTTCCAAAAAATAACCAGGGCCGTGATATGATGCTCGATACCCCTTCACCGGTGGACGATAAACAACTCAGGGAACTGCACCTGAGAACAGAAATGTAAATGCTCATTAATCCCCTCCATCCAGAATTTTATGTTATATTTGATCAATAATTATTTCAGAATATTGCTTGGGGGAAAAATAAGTTAACACTGTTTTCGTTATATTTAATCTCTCATAAAAAATATTTAACAAATAAGTTTAAACATGAAAAAGCTTTTGAATATTCTTCTGGTCAGCTTGCTGGTATCTTCCAGCATCACTACGGTCAATGCCCAGGATGAGATCTTGTTCAGAAAGCATATCATATCATCGGGATGGAATGGTTTATTTTATGGTATTGCTCTCGATGTTATCGGTGAGGTTGATGGTGCTGCGGCCGTGGGTATACCTGTGATCGCTGCCGGCGCATCGGCCCTCCTGCCCCTGCTTACCAACCCGTCGAAACAGATCTACTATAATTCATTGGTGCTGGGCGGGCATGGAAGGAGCATTGGGTGGGCCCATGGGTTTGCTCTGGCTACCTTGATCGGAGGTGAAAGAGCATGGTGGGGAAACGATACATCCAGCAATAATTATAAGCTTACAGTTGCCGCAGGTGCTCTTACCAGTATTGGATTGGGCATCCTTGGACATTCCCTGGGTAAGAAACAGTTGTGGAGTGAAGGGCAGGTGTCGCTTTTCCGCCATTATGGATGGGTAATGCCTTTCACTGGCTTCTCACTCATGGCCGCATTATCCGAAGAACCAAGGTTGTTTGGTGGGGCTGTCCTCCTTTTCGGTGCTGGCGGGTATCTTCTGGCCAACGGGGTGAATAACTGGAATGAATTTACCCGTGGTGAGGTCAGGGCTACACAGGTACTGTCGGCATTGCATCTGGGCCTTGGATATGGATTATTTGCAGACAGGGTGGAAAGGGGTATCAGTTCGGATGAAAATTTTGCCGATATCAACTGGATGATACCTGCAGCTGGAACACTCGCCGGCACACTTATTGGTCATTTTTGGACGAAGAATACGCAGCTGACACCTCAGCAGGGACTGTTCACTGCCTATGCTGCAGGAGGCGGAGCCATCATAGGATTAGGCATCGCGCTGCTCGTGGAATCGGATGAGATCACCCCCTATTATCTTATCCCTTATGCCACAGGTACGGCAGCATATGCCTTTATGCTGGAACGGTTACGCAGAACCAACCGCACACAAGGTTACTTACCCGCAGGGAAAAATAACAACTGGGAATTTGCCTTCATGCCTCAGAACCTGTTCCTTAACAATAAAATAAACCAGCGGGGCTATTTCTTAAACGGACGGTACATGGGAGGTATGCAGCCCCTGTTCTCTGCTTCGCTGAAATTTTAGTTTTCCAGAAGGTCTGCTATTACGTTTTTTCTCTTTCCAGTTCATACCAGTATTCCAGTGCACGGCGGGTATGTGGAATGACAATGGTACCGCCCACCAGGTTTGACACTGAGAACACCTCAAAGAGCTGTTCACGGGTGAGACCCAGCCTGAAACATTGCTCGAGGTGATATTTCACACAGTCGTCGCAACGGAGTACCATGGATGTTGCCAGTCCCATCAGTTCCTTGGTCAGTGCCGGAAGGGCTCCGTCCTTATACGTGTTCGTGTCCAGGTTAAAGATCCTTTGTATCACTTTGTTGCCCGACGAGAGAAGTTCCCGGTTCATCTTCTCCCTGTATTCCCTGAATTCCCTTGTTTTGTTACTCATAATGAATGAAAATTTGCCTAAAAATAACATTTTCCCGATGAGATGCGGAGATCGTTGTTGAAACATCCGTTTCGGTAAATATTCCGATCAGTGAATCAGACATCATATCCACCAACCGGTATTCATCACGCCTGGCCAGGGGAGGTAAATACCGGCTTTGCGGCATTCATCAATGCAGGAGACAGGTCAGGGAATTTTTTCACTGTCATTCAATCAGGGGGGATTTTGTTATCTGTTTCAGGGAAATTCGGTGTGCGAATAATGGTCTGTACATTCATTATTCGGGACAAAGGATATTGATAACAGGGTCGCTGCCGCCTCATAATGACCTAAAATAAAAACGCTCTTGCAAATATGCCGGTCATTTTATTAATTTTGTAGCCTGAAAATTCCAATCATTCCCATATGTCAGGTCATAGCAAATGGTCGACCATAAAGCGGAAAAAAGGAGCGGCTGACGCCAAGAGGTCAAAGATCTTCTCCCGCATCGTAAAGGAAATCATGATCGCCGTCAGGGAAGGAGGGGGATCGGATCCATCGGTCAATCCCAAGCTGAGGGTGGCGGTACAGAACGCCAAAGGGGTGAATATGCCCAAGGATAATATTGAGAGAGCCATTAACAAGGCACAGTCCGACAGCTCATCACTCACAGAGGCTACTTATGAAGGGTACGGGCCAGGTGGAGTGGCCATTTTTATCGAATGCCTTACCGATAACAGCAACCGTACCGTGGGTACCATACGTTCCATCTTTAACAAGAGGGGTGGTGCGCTGGGTACCAATGGTTCGCTCAGCTTCCTGTTTGACAGAAAAGGGGTGTTTTCCATACCGGCAAAAGGGATCAACCGCGATGACCTGGAACTGGAACTTATAGACGCCGGTGCCGACGACTTTGAGGATGACGGCGACATGCTGACAGTATACACGGCAATGGAAAACTTCGGCAAAGTGCAGAGAAAACTTGAGCAGATGGGAATTACTGTGGAAAACTCACAGTTGCAGCGCATCCCAAATACCACCAAGAAACTTGACAAGGAAGCAGCGATGAAAATGCTGAAACTGATTGAGGAACTGGAAGAAGATGATGATGTGCAGAACGTGTACCACAACCTCGAACTGTCGGATGAGATCATAGCGGCCATGGACGAAGAATAACACCGGCTCACGTGCGAACAGCAGCGTCTACCTGTGGCTGTTTCGGGTATCATATAAACCCCGTTTACTCTGCACTGAATATTGATGAATATACCGATCACTGCGGAAGATCTCTGTGACGGGGAAGGCGACATCCCCAAACAACCTGTTACGCGATGAGAGGATCAAGAAACGACCGTGACCGGTAAATGCTGAAGGACCGGGCTTTTAACCTGTAACACAGTATATGCCAGAACCAATAAACAGCCCACAGGAAGAAGAAAGCAGGAGGCATGGTCCTGTCTCACGAATGAAGTTAATGAGTGGCAGGCAAGCTGTCATCCTGAGCCTGGCGGCTGTTCTGGCATATTCCTGTACATACCGGGAGGTGGAAGTCACGTCCGTTGATAACATCCGTCTCAGGTCGGTCAGTACCCGGTCGATAGGGTTGGATGTATGTCTGTCCATCAGCAATCCAAACCATTATGCTTTCCGCATCAGGTCGATCGACCTGGATATAGTTATCAACCAGCATCCGGCCGGTAAGATCATCAACACGGAAAACACTGTGATTGAAGCCCGGTCAGTGAAAACTTATACCTTCCGCCTTGATTATACATCTGAACACCTCTGGAAGGATGCATTGTCAATGATCAGGGCTGTATCATCGGGCACTGCACAGGTTGGGATAGAAGGAGAGATTGTCATTGGTACGTCCATAATGAAGAAAGTAAT